>JAILEU010000102.1 GCA_024697785.1 Bacteroidaceae bacterium
CGGCACCAGCCGTTGGAGAGGGCTGCATCAGGGCGTCGGGGAGGAACTGTTGGCGGACGAAGTGGCCTTCGTAGTCGTGGGCATACTTGTAGCCGTCGCTGTAGCCGAGGTCCTTCATCAGCTTCGTGGGGGCGTTGCGCAGATGAAGCGGCACGGGGAGGTTGCCCGAACGCTGCACCTCCTCGAGCGCGGCACCGATGCCCATATAGGCTGAGTTGCTCTTGGGGCTGGAGGCGAGATAGACCGTTGCCTCGGCAAGGGGGATGCGGCCTTCGGGCCAGCCAATCTTCATGACGGCGTCGAAGGCGGCATTGGCGATGAGGAGGGCATTGGGGTTGGCGAGGCCGATGTCCTCGGAGGCGGAGATGACGAGGCGACGGGCGATGAACTCGGGCTGCTCGCCTCCCTCAATCATGCGGGCCAGCCAGTAGAGGGCGCCGTCGGGGTCGCTGCCGCGGATGGACTTGATGAAGGCGGATATGATGTCGTAGTGCATCTCCCCGTCTTTGTCATACGCCA
This sequence comes from Bacteroidaceae bacterium, assembly GCA_024697785.1. Classification (GTDB taxonomy): domain Bacteria; phylum Bacteroidota; class Bacteroidia; order Bacteroidales; family Bacteroidaceae; genus UBA1189. The sequence goes on from JAILEU010000102.1 coordinate 520, forward strand.
GCGGGTTCTGCTGCAGGCGGGCGTTGACGGTTTCGTTGTCGATGACGACCGTGTCGCCCGTCTCGGCCTCGACGACCAGCTCGAGGATGTTCAGCAGCTTGCGGGCATCGCCTCCGCTGTAGCGCAGCAGGGCCTCGTATTCGCGCACCTCGATGTGGCGTTGCTTCAGATAGGTGTCGGTGGCGATGGCACGATGGAGCAGCTTCAGCAGGTCGTCCTTCTCGAGCGAGCCGAGCACATAGACCTGGCAGCGGCTGAGCAGGGGACGGATGATTTCGAACGAGGGGTTCTCGGTGGTTGCGCCGATGAGGGTGACGATGCCGCGCTCGACGGCGCCCAGCAGCGAGTCCTGCTGCGACTTGCTGAAACGGTGGATCTCGTCAATGAAGAGGATGGGGTTCTTGCCACCGGCAAAGAGGCGGTTCTTCTGGGCCTTGTCGATGACGTCGCGCACGTCCTTCACGCCGCTGGTGACGGCGCTGAGGGTGTAGAAGGGGCTCTCGAGCCGCGCAGCGATGATGTGGGCCAGCGTGGTCTTGCCCACTCCGGGCGGGCCCCAGAGGATGAAGGACGAGATGTGTTCGGACTCTATCATCTGGCGCAGGATGGCGCCCTCGCCCACCAGATGCTGCTGGCCGATGTAATCGTCCAGCGTGCGAGGCCTCATGCGTTCTGCCAATGGTTCCATCTTCGAGAATTAAAAATTAGAAATTAGGAATTAGAAATTACGAATTAGAAATTACGAATGAAAAAATGACGTATGATGAACGAAAAAATAAAAAATCCTTGCAAAGATATAAAGAAAAATTCCTATCTTCGCACGATTTTCGAGGATTCTTTAAAAAATGTGCGATTTAAGCATACTGATTCCCGTCTATCGCTATGACTGCTCGCAGTTGGTAGCCGATCTGCATGCCCAGGGTGACGCTCTGGGCGTGGACTACGAGGTGCTCGTAGCCGACGACGAGAAGCTGCAGCTGGGTCGGGCCCGCGTGCGCAACCATCTGGCCGGGACAGCGAAGGGCGACAAGTTGCTCTTCATCGACTGCGATGCGGCCGTCGAGAGCCCCCGTTTCCTGAAGGACTACCTGGAGGCGGCTGAACGGGCCCCCGTGGTGGTGGGCGGCATGCACCATGCCGACACCCTACCCTCGCCCGACGTCAGCCTACGCTACCGCTACGAGAAGGCTGCCGACCGCCATCGGAGCGCCGACGAGCGCAGCCGGCACCCCTACGCCTGCTTCACCACGTTCAGCTTCCTCATCGACCGGAAGCTGTTCCTCGACATCCGCTTCGACGACGCCTGCACGGACTATGGTCACGAGGACACCCTGTTCGGCGCCGAGCTGGAGCGACGGGGCGTGCCCGTGCTGCACATCGACAACCCGCTCATCCACACGGGGCTGGAGCCGAACGACGTCTTCCTCGACAAGAGCTGCACAGCCCTCGTCAGCCTCAAGCGCATGGAAACGAAGCTGCTGGGTCACTCCACGCTGCTCAGGGCCTACGCGAGGCTGCGCCGATGGCATCTGACACGTCCCATGGCGCAGCTCTACAGACGCTTCGGGCGGCAATGGGAAGGACGCCTCACCGGCAGCCTCAGCCCCTCGCTATTCCTATTTAAAATATACAAGTTAGCTTATTATTGCACCCTATGATTATCTCTGCCACCGACATACGCCAAGCGCTCGACGAACGGCTTCAAGACATCGATGCCGACCGCACCTTCGTGCTCTGTGACGAACACACGGCCCGGCTGTGCCTGCCTCCGACGGGCCTGCAGGCGAGGGGCTGCCCTGTCATCACCATCGCCCCGGGCGACGAGGGCAAGAACCTCGACACGCTGGCAACGGTGTGGCAAGCCCTGACGGAGGGAGGCGCCACGCGCCACAGCCTCGTCGTCAACGTGGGCGGAGGCGTCGTCACAGACATCGGAGGCTTTGCCGCAGCTACCTTCAAGCGCGGCATACGCTACATCAACATCCCCACAACGCTGCTGGCGATGGTGGATGCCGCTACGGGGGGCAAGACGGGCATCAACTTCGGCGGACTGAAGAACGAGGTCGGCGCCTTCCACCTGCCCGAGCACGTCGTCCTCTGGGCGGGATTCCTCGACACCCTCGATAAGGAGAACCTGCTGAGCGGCATGGCCGAGATGTTCAAGCACATCCTCATCAGCGGCGACAGCCAGCCCGTAGCGCGCATGGAGGCACTTGCCGACACCTTTGCCCAGGGGCGCGACGCCACAGACCTCATCCGCCAGTCCGTAGCCATCAAGGAGCGCATCGTAGCCGCCGACCCCACCGAGAAAGGCCTGCGCAAGGCGCTCAACTTCGGACACACCATCGGACACGCCATCGAGTCGCTGCTGCTCGAAAAGCACACCCCCGTGCTGCACGGCTATGCCGTAGCCTGGGGCATGACAGGCGAGCTGTACCTCTCGCACATCACGACCGACACGCAGCTCCCCATCGGCACGCTGCGCGGCGCCACACGCCTGCTGAGCGAGCTCTACGGCCCCTGCCCCGTCAGTTGCAACGACTACGAACGGCTCTATGCCCTCATGCTCCACGACAAGAAAAACCTCTCTGCCACGGACGTCCGCTTCGTGCTTCTCGATGCGGGCGCCGACGTACGCCTCGACAGCACAGCCTCGCGCGAAGCGATTTTCGAAGCCCTCGACTTCATCCGCGAACGTTAGTGCGCACTCCCCCACCTCCTCACCGAAAACAATGAAAAACATCCATATCATCATGAAAAAAACAGTCCGTCTCGTGGTCCTCGCTGCCGTCAGCTGCCTGATGGGAGGAACAAGCGTCTATGGCCAGACCGACAAAGTGCTTGTCGGCGACAAAGTCGTCCCCGTTGACCGTAACCTATACCCCGACCTTCGACTGGAGCCCTCGGGCCAAACCGACAACCCCGTCTATCGGCGTTTCAAGGCCCGACAGCTTGCCGGCATCAGCACGGAGCTGCCCGACCACGTCAACAACGGCGAGGACAAGTACTTCTCGCCCATCTTCAACCAGGACGGCGGCTCGTGCGGCTCGGCACAGAACATCGCCTATATGTTCGGACACGAAATCAACGCCTATCGCGACCTCGACGGCTCGCTGCCCGAAAACATGTACCCCACCCACTTCACCTGGCTGCTCACCTACCAGAACAGCGACAAGGAGGTGATGGCCTGCACGAACGGCATCCCCAACATCGTCACCTACGGCGGACGAACCTACAGCCGCCTGTTCGGCGCTCAGACCCACGACGACAACGACTACGGATGGATGCAGGGCTACGACAAATGGTTCAGCGCCATGTGGAACAGAGCCGAATCGACCTTCTCCTTCCCCGCTACCAACACCCCCGAGGGACGTCAGATGCTGAAGGAGTGGCTCTACAACCATTGCGGCGACGAGAGCTACCATTCAGGCGGCGTGGCGGGCATCGGCGTGGCTGCCTACGGCACGTGGGAGGTCATACCCACGACAAAGAAAAACAAGGAAATCGGCGTGGCTGGCATGAAGTATGTGGGCGCCTGGGGCGACACCTACAACCACGCCCTCACCATCGTGGGCTATGACGACCGCATCGAGTTCGACCTCGACGGCAACGGCGTGGCTGGCGAAGAGGACAAGGAGGAGGTGGGCGCCTGGATCATCGCCAACTCGTGGGGCGACGGATGGGAGAACAAGGGCTTCATCTACTGCCCATACAAGTACTGCTATGCCGTCGGCACCGACCAGATGGTGTGGACGCCCGGCTCGTACTACATCCGTAAGGTCTATCGCCCGCTGCGCACCATCAAGCTCAGGATGGACTACTCGCGCCGAAGCGAGATGCTGCTTAGCGCAGGCATCGCTGCCGACCTCGACGCTACCCAGCCTGAGCAGACCATCAACATGGAGCACTTCAAGTATGCCGGCGACGCCAAGGCCTCCGTGCCCGCACCCGAGGTGCCCATGCTGGGACGATGGGCCGACGGCATGCACTACGAGCCCATGGAGTTCGGCTACGACCTCACAGACCTCACCCTCACCTTCGACCGCACGAAACCCCTGAAATACTTCTTCATCGTCAAGACCAAAAGCACAGCCGTCGGCGAGGGACACATCTACAACGCCTCCATCATCGACTACGAGGTGGACAACGACGGCGTCGAAATCCCCTTCGACCAGCGGGACGTCACCATCCAGAATAAAGGCAAGGAGACCATCATAAGCGTCATCGTCCCGGGCGAGCAGCTCTACGCTCCCCGCAACCTGCAGCTTGCCGACGGCGTGCTCAGCTGGAGCGCTCCCCAGCGCTCGGGCATCCCCTGCACGGCCTACCGGCTCTACGAAGCCGACCGCCTGCTGGCCGAGCTGCCTGTGACCGTCACCTCCTACCAGCCCGACGCCATAGGCTCAGACCCCTACACGGTCTGCGCCGTCTATGCCTGCGGCAACTATCTGCAGGAGTCTGCCCGCTCCAACCCCGCAACCGCCCTTACGCCCCTGCCGGACGACAACAACGTCCTGGTGCTCGAGGAGAGCGGCATGGTCGTACCCTCGGCTGTCACACAGCCCCTCGGACAGGCCACCATAGAGTTCTGGATGCGCTCGGACCTCAACCGCAGCTATGTGGACCAGCTCGGACCGGGATGGGGCACATTCCTCTTCCATACCGACCTCAGCGGACAGCTCTATGCCGGATGGAACACGTCCTCGGGCGACCGTATGGTCCTCAGCAACGTCTTCCGGACAGGCAAGTGGACACACGTAGCCATCGTCATCGACAAGAACAAGATGACAGCCTACGTGGGCGGCGTGCGCAAGGGGTCCATCACCTCGTCGGCCTATACCGGCCTGGCTGCGTTCGGAGGACTCAAGTTCGGTCACTCGGGCGCCAACCAGTTCTGGAGCGCCGGGCTGGACGAGTTCCGCCTTTGGAAGAGGGCTCGCACACAGGAGGAGATAAAAGCCGACATGTACAGCCGCATAGCCAATCCGGCTGAGCAGGAGGACCTGCTGCTCTATCTGCCGATGGACACCATCGTCGTCGATGGCGACGTACGCATCCGCGAGATGGTCTCCGGCAAGCATGCCACCCTCTGGCGCACCGGCACGTGGCAGGCCGACATCAACAACGACCTCATCCAGCCCGCTGAAGCCCCCACGGCTGCCATTTCCGCCGAGGGCAGCTTCACAGCCAGCGTCCCCTTCACGCTCCGTGCCGTCACGTCCGTCGATGCCACGTCGTGGCAATGGCATGCCGAAGGCGCCGAACAGCCCGACGTCAGCGGCAAGAACCCCTCGTTCCTCTTCGCCGAGCCAGGCTCGTACCCGGTCGCCCTCACAGCCACCTTCTCAGGGGGCGAAACGGCTTCCGACACCACCGTGGTGACGGTTGCTGCGGGCATGGCTCCCGTTGCCGCCTTCGACGTCTCGTCCGACGTGCTGCCTGCAGGGGACCGCTTCAGCTTCATCAACCGTACCGAAGGCGACGGCTGCACCTACGTCTGGGAGATGCCCGGCGCCGAGGTCGAACGCTCCACAGCTACCAACGCCGCAGCTCTCTATACCGCCCTGGGCACGTTCCGGGTGACCCTGACAGCCACGAACGCCTACGGCACGTCGTCCGTCAGCCACGACGTCACCGTGAGCGCCGCTGCCCCTGCAGCCTTCTTCGAGGTGTCGCCTACGGCTGTGCTGCTGGGCGATACGGTCTGGCTCACCGACAAGAGCCGCTACGAGCCTACAGCATGGACGTGGGAGCTCACCAACCCCCGACGCGGCTTCACCATCAGCGGCAAGAGTCCTGCCGTCATACCCGTCGCCCCGGGCATCTACGACGTAGCCCTCACCGTGAGCAACGCCCAGGGCACGGGACGTAACGCCCAGGGCAGCCTGCTCATCGTCAGCAACGCCGATGCCGGCAGCGCCCTCCACTTCACGGGCAGCGAACGGGTTACGCTCCCCCGTCCCCTCGCCGACGAGGTCTCAGCCTTCACCCTCGACTGGTGGATGCGCCCATCGGCCTACGCCGGTAGCGCCACCTTCACAGACGCTCCCTTCAGCACCTCGTGTGCCGACGACGGCGCCGTGACGGTCACCCTCGGCACCCGCTCCGTCAGCTCAGGCGAAGGCTATGTCATCCTCGACGAATGGCACCACTATGCCATCGTCTATGATGGCGGCACCCTCACCTTCTGGCGCGACGCCGTCCCCTTTGCCAAGCCCGCCACGAAGCTCGGCACGTCATCCCAGCCCTGGAGCGACACCTTCACCATCGGTAGCGAAGGAGCTTGTTTCAACGGCCTCATCGATGAGTTCCGCCTTTGGGACACGGCTCTCGATGCCGAGGCCATCCGCCTCTACTGCAACGCCCCCATCGCCGACGTTTCCGAAGCCCGGACTGCCCACGGGCTCCTTGTCTATTACGATTTCAACCAGAACGGAGGCAACGTCATCGACCGTACAGCCGGAGGCCACGACGCCACACGCATCGGCTTCGGCCCCGACGGCGATGCCTGGGACTCGGCTCTCGGCGTCTTCACCATCGACCTCGATGCCGAACCCGCAGGCGACATCACGTCGCGCTATCTCACCAACTATCATCGCCCCTACTACACCTCGTCGGGTACCGTCAACCCCACCAACAGCGGACGCTTCCTGCGCCTCGAGATGGGCACCAAGCGCAGCGGATGGCACGAGGCGAACCAGATCAAGAACGGCAGCATCGTAACCGGCGCCCATGTCGATACGGCTCACGGCAACGACATCACCATCGAGACGCTCTGGAGCAACTTCGCCGAGCCTCTGCTCGACTATCGCCTCTGGCAGACCGTCGCCCTGCCTGCCGGTCACTTCACGTTCTCGTGCGTCCTCAGCGACGGTACCTCCACCCAGACCAGCCGCATCGTCGTCAACTATGGCGACAAGCTGGTGGGCGATGCCGACTGCGAGGAGACTGCCATCGCCTGGGACATGCTGGCTAACTGCACGGTCAGCTTCACCCTGCCGCAGCCGGCACAGGTGTCGCTGGGCGTCATCGTCAACATGACCGGACAGTCGTGCCTCAGCTTCAGCTCGTTCAAGCTCGAGGGCCTTCCCTTCGAATACCTCGGCGCCGCCGACGAGACGCCCGCCTATACGTCGCTGGCAGCCCTCGTGACAACCTGCTCGAGCGACGGCAACGACTACCATAGCGTCATGTACAGCTCGCAGGGCACGGCAGCCTACTTCGCCGCCCTCGAGGCTGCCCAGCAGGCCCTTGCCGCCCGCACGGGCACCGACGACGAGTATGCCGCCCTCGAGGCAGCCCTGCGCGAAGCCTACGAAGGCATCACCCTGCGCATCGCTATGGCTGACGGACGCTACCTCATCACCCTGCGCCAGACCGACAATGGCCCCCTCAAAGCCCTCTACGCCTTCAACGACAACCTTGTGGCGTGGAACAACATCGACCCCTACAACCCCAATTTCGTCTGGGAAGTGCTGTACATCGACTCCACCAAGAAGGGCAACCGCTACCGCATCAGGAACGAGGGCACAGGGCGCTTCCTCACCTTCGCCGATGCCGACTACGCGCGCCTGACGGATGACACCACGCCCCTCCTCATCTGTCCCCTCACGGACTATCAGGCCTCGAGCGGCATGGACGACTCCTACGCCATCCGTTGTGCCGAGACGAACCTCGACCTCTTTGCCGACTACTACGCCGAAGGCTTCGGCGTGGGCGGACGTGTGGCAGGCACAGCCCCCAGCGAGCGTACCGACGGGCCTGCGGCCTGGGTATTCCAACCCTGGCACCAGTCTGAGGGTGAGCCCGCTCGTCTTGTGGACGGCTCGCAGGGCACGCGACCCGATGACTTCACCGACGCCTACCCCCAAATCTACGACGCCAGCCAGCTGAGCACCAACAGCCCGGGCGCAGGGCGCAACGTCCTCGCCTCGCTCATCGACGGCAAGGCATCCTCTTCCTATCAGACCAACCCCACGGTCCACACGCCCGAGGAACTCGCTCAGCTCGCCAAGCCTTTCATCGAGGTCAGCCTGCCCCATCCCGTGCAGTCGTTCTGGCTCTACACCCGCGCCTACAACGCCAACAAGACCCACTTGCGTCCCATGAGCATCATCGTCAGCGGCTCGGACGACGGGGACATGTGGCGCCCCTGCTGCGTCATCCAGAACATCGCAAACGCCTACCCGCAGGACGGTGGTTTCATCACGAATACCGAGGCGGAGTGGTACTCGCCCCTCCTCACCTTCGAGAAGCCCTACAGCCGCTTCCGCATCATCGTGGGCGACGTGAACTACCGCAACCA
>JAILEU010000103.1 GCA_024697785.1 Bacteroidaceae bacterium
TTTGTCGGACATCGCGGGAGCCATCTGCCCCTGCTTTGTCATTTGTCAGGGAAACAGCCCCACGCAGGTGGATGCCATAGCGCGCTCGGTGGGCGACAAGCTGCGCATCGACGAGGGCCTGAAGCCTATCGCGGCCGAGGGTCTGCGCGCCGCACGGTGGATTGCCATCGACTACGTAGACGTGATGGTGCACATCTTCCTGCCCGAGGAACGACGATACTATAACCTGGAGAACCTCTGGGCCGACGCCGTGCTCACAGAGGTGCCCGACCTGGACTAAATATAATTAGGAATTAGGAATTAGAAATTATAAAAATGAAAAATGAAGAATGAAGAATGAAAAATAAAATGTAAAAACTAAAACCAAAAACTAAAACTAAAACTTGAGAATTCTTGGAGCAGCGAGCGTCAACAAACTCGTTTGATTGGCCGAGTCGCGACAAGAAAAGACGAAGTCAAATGTCCTGCATGCCATACACCAAAGCTATTCAAAAGTTTTAGTTTTAGTTCAAAGTTTTAGTTCTAATTCCTAACCCAATCTTCAATCTTAAATTATCGAAAGATGAAAAAGCTTTTTACAGCCCTGTTGGGCATGGCCTGCATCGGCCTCATGACCGCCTGCATCCCCGGCGAAGAACCTGAAAACGGCGGAAACGACAATGACGGCACGGGCAAGGACAAGGACAAGACCGAGAACGTCACACCCGAACAGATGAAGGAGAAGGGCTACGCCCTGAAGTACACCTACTACAACCTGTACGGACAGACCCAGACGGCCATCTACTCCCGCAAAGGCGCCAGCACCCGCCTAGACCTCATCTACATGACCGACGACGACGAGGGCCAGCCCTACGAAGCCCACCACGTCTATATCGAGACCAAGGATGCCAAAGGTAACTACACGGGCTACGGATATCCCAACGACGAGGACGAAGACGTCTGGACGGACGACGACTACCGCGCACGCCAGACAGCCAACAACGCCTTCGCCATGATTCTCGACATGAGCGAACACTTCCTGCAGCACGGCTACGAGGCCAAGGGCACCACCACCATCTGCGGCCGCACCTGCAACGTCTATGAAGGAACCTACACCCGCGGCAACTCCATGCTCGCCGTCTATGATGAGTTGGGGACCGAAGGCAAACACGGCTCCTTCGCCACATGGAACGGCTTCGCCCTCCGCGCCAAGTGCGACGTCTGGGGCTACGACGAGGAAACCGATGAACGCACCGTCATCGGCGAGCGCACCACCTTCGAGTGCAACGCCATTCAGATTGGCATACCTGACGACGCGTTCACCAAGACTCTCGACGTTAAGTGGATTAAGTAACCCCACACTTTCCCCGCTGCCATAGCTTAAACAACTACCATAAACCCTGTTCACCATCGATGGCCCGATCGGGCCATCGATGTTTTTTAAAAAGATCAATCGCAATACGCCATAGATAGCATCGGGCAAAACAGCTTTTCCCCTAACTCCCCTCGTGCTTCCCGAAAAGCCAGAAGGGGCATCCTTGCGGATAACATATATAAATAGGTGCAAAATGACCGATTGAGGTGAAAAGAAGGAGAATTATTTGCATTTCCCTTCGCCACACCTTATCTTTGCAAGAAAAACCGTATACAATGAAAACAAGACAAGCAATCACCACACTTTTGCTGGCCTCCCTGCTGGCAATGGCAGGCGCAAATGCCGCCGAAAGACAAATCTCCCGTAAGCAACTGTTTGACGACAACTGGCTGTTTGCCCTTGCCGACAACGCCACAGCTTGGCAAACCGTCAACCTGCCCCACGACTGGAGCATCGCAGGTCCCTTCGATTCCGCCGCTCCCGCAGGCAACGATGGCGGCTATCTGCCCACAGGAAAAGGCACCTACCGCAAGACGTTCACACTCAGCGAGGCACAGCGCAAAGGGGTGCTGCGGCTCTACTTCGAGGGCGTCTATATGAACGCCGAGGTGTTTGTGAACGGACAGAAGGCGGGCGGACATCCCTACGGCTACTCATCGTTCTTCGTTGACGTCACCCCCTACTGCCAGACGGGGCAGAACGAGGTGGAGGTGCGCGTCGATAACAGCCAGCAGCGGAACAGCCGCTGGTACAGCGGCTCAGGCATCTACCGCCACGTGTGGCTGCTCACCACGCCGAAGATCTATCTCGACGACTGGGGCCTCAACGTCCGCACAGCACAAAAGGGCAACGACTGGCAGCTTACCGTCAGCAGCCCCTTAGCCAGCTCAGCGGCAAACGAATCGCCTGCCGGACATTACCTCTTCCGCCACAAGCTCTACGATGCCGAGGGGAACGTCATTGCCGAGGCCGACGGCGCTGCCGACGCCCAGACGATGGCCGTCAGGCAGCCACGCCTCTGGTCGCCCGACGAACCTAACCTCTATCGGCTGAAGACGCAGCTCGTGCTCGACGGAGAGGTCATCGACGAGCTGACGACACCCGTGGGCTTCCGCACCATCGACTACACGGCCGAGCGCGGACTGCGGCTGAACGGACAGCCCATCACCCTCAACGGCGGCTGTGTGCACCACGACAACGGCATCCTCGGTGCCTCGGCCTTCGACCGCGCCGAATACCGCAGGGTGGAGCGGCTGAAGGCAGCGGGCTTCAACGCCATCCGCACCTCCCACAACCCGCCGTCGCCCGCTTTCCTGACGGCTTGCGACGAGCTGGGACTACTCGTCATCGACGAAGCCTTCGACGGCTGGCGCGACAAGAAGACCGAGCACGACTACGCCTCGCTGTTCGACGCCTGGTGGCAGGAGGACCTCCGCGCTATGGTGCTGCGCGACCGCAACCACCCCAGCATCTTCTGCTGGAGCACAGGCAACGAGGTCATCGAGCGCAAGCACATCGGCGTCATCAAGACCGCCCACGACCTCACCACACTCTGCCACGAACTCGACCCCACACGCCCCGTCACCTCCGCCCTCTGCGCCTGGGACAGGGATTGGGAAATCTACGACCCCTTGGCAGCCGAGCACGACATCGTCGGCTACAACTACATGATATTCAAAGCCGAGAGTGACCACGCACGTATTCCCGAACGGGTGATGGTGCAGACGGAGAGCTATCCCCGCGATGCCTATCGGAACTATCGTGCGGTACAGGATCACCCTTACGTCATCGGCGACTTCGTCTGGACGGCTATCGACTATCTGGGCGAGTCGGGCATCGGACGCTGGTACTACGAGGGCGACATCGACAACGAGCATTGGGTACACCCGCTCTTCCCATGGCATGCCTCCTATTGCGGCGACATCGACCTCATCGGGCAGCGCAAAGCCATCAGCCACTATCGCAGCATGCTCTGGAACGATACCGAACGCCTCTACATGGCTGTCCGCGAGCCCGACGGCTACTATGGCCGGAAGGTGAGGGAGACGAACTGGGGCTCATGGCCTACGTTCGAGAGCTGGAGCTGGCCGGGGTGGGAAGGAAAGCCCATCGACGTGGAGGTTTACGCCCGCTACCCGCGCGTCAGACTCTACTTGGACAATCAGCTGATAGGTGAGAAGGACGTTCCGGCCGACCGCCGCGTCAGCTTCAACCTGCCATACGCGGCAGGCACGCTGCGCGCCGAGGGAATCGAGAATGGTGACGTCAAGGAGAGCACCCTGCTGATGACGGCCGGCGACGCCCGCACCATCCGCCTCACAGCCGACCGCACCACGCTGGCGGCCGACGGACAGGACCTCGCCTTCGTCACCGTGGAGCTGGTGGATGCAAAAGGCGTTGTTCATCCGCTTGCCGACAACCTGCTGACGGCCACCGTGAAGGGCCCTGCCAAGCTGGCAGCCTTCGGCAATGCCGATATCAAGGATACGGACAGCTATGCCGACTCCCAGCACCATGCCTGGAAGGGACGTGCCCTCATCGTCGTGCGCAGCACACAAAAGAAGGGCACCGTGACGCTCAGCGTCGGTGCCCAAGGACTGCGCACGGGTAATGTCACCCTGCGCTTCAAATAAGAGGACTTGTTGAACTGATTATTCCGTGTATTGCTCAATTAGGCGGATGAGGAGGGCGTTGAGCTGCTCCACCTCATAGTCGCCCACGGTGGCCTTGATGTGGGAGTTGCCCACGCCGCTGTCGTCGGTGAGGAAGACGTAGGTGCCGCCGGTGGCGATGGCGAAGAAGCGCAGCATGAACTCGGTGTTCTTATCGACGCCGCTTGCCGCTACGGGAATGAGGCGGATGCCCATCTGGGCACAGAGCTGGACGGACTTCTGCAGCGACTGGATGACCTTATCCTCGTGATGGGCGGGGGCATCGAGGATGAGGAAGGCGAGACGTGTGTGGTTAGCTTGCCACGAGAGTGATTGCAGCATCTGCTCAAGCGCCGTGTGAACGGCTTCGGGATAGTCGCCGCCGCCGTCGGCCTTCTGCTTACCCACGAAATCGGCTGTCGATTTCAGCTTTTCCGTGAAGTCGCTGTGGCGCGTGACGTACTCGTCGCCTTCGTCGCGATAGAACAGGGCTGCCGTACGCATCTTCACCGACGGACGGACTGACGAGGCTTTGCCAATGATGTCGACGAGGTCGCTCTTAAGGAAGTTGATTTCGTCCGTCATAGAGCCTGTGGCATCGACGATGAAGGCGATGTCGGCATGCATCTCGACTGGGGCATCGAGGTGGATGGGAAGGGCGTAGGTGTTGACGGTCGTCTGCTGGGCCGTGGAGTCCCAGGGACAGAGCAGCGGATGTCCCTCCATGAGCTTTCCGCCGACCGACACGCGGAGTGTCTGGGCGTCGGCCGTCTCCTTCTGAAAGAGCCCTACCCAGCAGTCAGCAAAGCCGTGATTGTCCGTCACTGTCCTCCACAGCGTAGCTTGCGACTCGCTCGTGCTGCGCAGCAATTCCACCTGCATGCCCACCATGGGATTGCCGTCGGCATCGGTGACGCGTACGGCCACGCGGTTGTTCGTATAGAACCGCCAGTAGCCGCTCTTGTCGGCATAGCCCGCAGAGTCGGTGTCCTGCATCAGGCGCGACCAGAACGCCCAGTGGTTGAGGTCGCACCATTCGCCGGCCGTCACGACGCCCGCCTGGGTGTTGCCGTTGCCGTTAGCGTCCCCGCTGCCATCCGAGCCGCCGGGGAGGAAACCCATGCCGTCGCTTGCCTCTCCACTCAAGGCGTAGCCGTCGCCCTTACTGTATTCGGATGCACCTATCGGTTCGCCATATTCCGAGCAGGAGGTGAAACACATCATAACCATCAGCGTCAGTGTGCTGAAGAAACTAAGGTACTTTTTCATATAATTAGGAATTAGGAATTATTTATTGAAAATTCTCTATTGCACTAAACGCACGGATTCCCGGAATACTGCTTCCCCCGAAACGATGTTTAACTTTCCTTAACACAGCATGTCGCGCAGCGCCAGGAGCAGGCCTTTTTTCAGATAGAGCCCGACGAGGGTGTCGCGATAGGGGCGGTAGAGCCCCGCCGCGCGGGCATAGCTGAGGACGGTGTGCCACGAGCGGAGGCGGTTTCGCCAGCGGGTGGTGTCGCGCCGGCGGCTGACGGACTGAGGCGTCATGACGTAGTGATAGACGGCATCGGGGGCTTCGGCGATGCGCTCGGCCGTCAGCAGGCAGCAGGCAAGGAAGCAGCTGTCCTCGGCGCTGCGCGTGGCGGGGAAGCGGATGGCATGGTCGTGGAGGAACTGACGGCGATAGACAAAGGTGGTGAAGTAGGACTTATATCGCCGCATGAACCGGCGCTTCGCCTCCCCCGTGAACAGTCCGTCGGCGGGGACGGGAGGGTTATGGCGACGGACGGAGCGGCCGTCGGGATAGTCGAACGAGATGCTGCCGCCTGCCATGTCGGCACGGGCGGCATCGGCAGCCTCGGTCAGCAGGCGCAGAAAGCCCTCGCCGACCCAGTCGTCGCTATCGACGAAGGCCACGTAACGGCCCGTAGCGGCATCGATGCCTATGTTGCGCGCTCCGCCCGGACCGCGATTCTCGCCCCCGTCGATGAAGACGACCTTGCACGACATAGGATGCTCACGGACATAGCGGCGGGCGCGCTCCATGCTGTCATCCTGCCCGTGGTCGTCGATGAGCAGCACCTCGACGTCGCCATCGCACTGGGCGTCGATGGACTGCAGGAAGGACTCGATCGTCGCAGCAGCATTGAATACAGGACAAATGACGGAAACAATCATGATGTTTTTTTTATTGTCTATTGTCTATAGTCGATAGTCTATTGCTTTTCGCGGCCTTTTGGCCGCCACGCCCCAAAGGGGCGTAAAGAGCGATTGACCATAGACTATTGACCATTGACCATTGACTATTGACTATTGACCATTGACTATTGACCATTGACCCCATAATAGACCATTATGCTTTATGAAACATGTGGATGAAGAGCCACTTCATCACCCTGTCCACCACATGGTTGAAGGCCTCGAACCAGCGTGGCCAGCGGCGATGGTGGCGGTGCCAGTAACGGAGGGCATCGGCACGGACGATCTTGTTCTCCGGATAGAGCCTGACGGGGCCGAAGCCGTAGCGCTGGCAGGCGGCTGTCAGCTCATCGTCGAGAGCTGCAAAATGGGCGGCATCGAACTGACGGCGAGGGATGTCGAGCAGATGGCACTTGTACATCAGCCGGATGCGGTTGGTGTAGTACTGGCTAAGGAACGCCCGGCGTGTGGCGGTGAGGCGGCTGAGGTCCTGCGAGCCGTAGAAACAGAGCATCTGGCGCGTCATCTGCTCCATCTGTCCGAGGCTGCGGGCGATGACCTTGGGGTCCATGGTCTGCCCTTCGCGCGCCAGATTGTATTGGTAGAGGTTGATGTCGAGGAAGACGATGTCATCAGCGTAGAACACGGGGTAGCACGACCACTCGGTGTCGGTATAGGAGATGCCCTCTGTCTGGCGGTAGCCCATCCGGCGCAGCAACGCTTTCCTGTAGGTGAGGGCATGCATGAGGAAGTAGCGGATGTAGCCGCCCGCCAGCACCTCGTCCAAGGGATAGACGCGGCCGTAGTCGTAGGGCTCGCGGCCATAGACGTTGTATTTCGTCAGCTCGCGTGTGCCGTCGTCGTGCAGGATGGTGAAGTGGGTGACGACCATGTCGGCCCCGGCACCTTCCAGCTTGTCGAGAAACGCCACCAGCGCAGCGGTGTCGAACCAGTCGTCCGAGTCGAGGACCTTGACGTACTTCCCCTGTGCGACGGGCAGGGCTGCGTTGATGGTCGAGCCGTAGTTGCCGTTGGGCTTGTCGATGACGGTCACCGTCTGGGGGAAGCGCTCCTTGTAGCCTGTCGCCACAGCCAGCGAGCCGTCGCGGCTGCCGTCGTTGACCACCATCACTTCCAGGCGCTCTAACGTCGCCGGCACCAACAGCGATTCGAGGCATCGCGGCAGCAACGCCTCCATGTTATAGGTGGGGATGATCAGGGAAAGAAGCTTCATAAAATTATATGGGTTAGGGGTTAGAGGTTAGGGGTTAGGGGTTAGTGTTCAGAGGACGTGTTCGTTAAACGTTAAACATTAAACGTTAAACATTAATTATTAACTATGAATTATGATTTAACCAGCCGTTGTCCCGTCAGGACATTCGCCACGGAGGGCAGGAAGCGTTGCAGGAGCATGAAGATGAGGTGGCAGATGAGGTACGTCAGCGCTGCCCCGGCCACGAACAGGAGTATCTGCATCCACGCCGAGCGGAAGGGCAGGGACATGACGGCCCACATGACGGCACTCGCCACGACAACCATGTGTGAGCAATAGACGAAGAAGCTGCTGCCTGCCAGCCGGCCGGAGGGGCGGATGACGCCTTTCCCGATGAGCAGAGAGACGGTGCCCAAGCTGAACATCACGGCGATGATGATGAACAGCCGGACAGCCAGTTGGAACAGCTGCCGATCACCATCCCACAGGAAGGGGATGAGAGCCAGGCCGACGAGAAACAGCAGGCCGACGGGCGCCGCCACTTTCCGGAACGACTGGGCGAAGCTCTTCCCCTTGATGGCGAACAGACTGCCCCATGCAAAGAAGAACGTCGCCTTGATTCCGAACCCCGGGACGGGAATCCAGACATCCGCCAGAAAGAGCGCACCCAGGACGGCTACTGTCGCGGCGCCCGTCTTCCTGACCAGCCAATGGATGACAGGCGTGAAGAGAACGACAACCATCAGGTCGCGGACAAACCACAGAGGGGTGTCCATCGGCTGTCCGGAGGGCATGCACCAGCCCAGCAGATTGGTGGTGCTGCCCGCCACCCCGTCGAACAGCGTCCTGTCCCAGAAGAGCCTGAGCAGGCCGCGCTCGCGGATGACGCCCCACAGGTTGTCCGCCGCCATCGGCGTGCCCTTGAGGAGCGAGCCTCCAAGACGCGTCAGGGGGAAGGCGGCCAGGGCGATAAAGTTCCAGAGCACGTAGGGCACCAGCAGCGTCCGTACACGTCTTGTCATCTTGCGTTTCCAGACCCCGCTGTCCCAGCTCTCAAGTCCTTGGAAGAACAGGTATCCGGAGATGAAGAAGAACGTCGGCACGGCCACAGGGCACAACGTCTTACACAGGCAGATGACAAAGACGTCAAACGCCCCGCCGCCGAGCGCCCACTGCCGTCCGGTATAGAACAGCTGGACGTGGAGGCAGACGACCATGAAAGCCATCACCGGCCTCAGCCAGTCGATGGTCGCCGACTGCACCCGCCGCCAGTCCGTGCCCGCCATGTCTGATCGTGTCATACGTCTAAGGATAGGACACGCTCCACAATCTGGTGCATGTCGTAATACGTGTACTCAGCCAGCCGGCCGCCGAAGCGAACGTGCTTCTCGTGGGCGGCCAGCTCGGCATAGCGGGCGTAGAGACGGTTGTTACGCTCGTTGTTGATGGGATAGTAGGGTGCTGCGCCGGCCTCCCAACGCTGGGGATACTCATAGGTGATGACGGTGTCGGGCTGCTGGCCGAACTCGAAGTGCTTGTGCTCGATGCAGCGCGTATAGGGCACCTCGACCTCAGTGTAGTTGACGACGGCATTGCCCTGAAAATCCTTCACCCCCTCAAGCAGCTTGTGCTCGAAACGGAGCGAGCGGAAGTCGAGTTCGCCGAAGCGGCAGTCGTAGAAGCTGTCCAAGCGGCCGGTATAGACCACCGTCTCAGCCAGGCTGTCGAAGTAGCTGCGTGCCTCGAAATAATCCGTCTCCAGACGCACCTCGCTGCCCTCAAGGAGGCGTTCGAACAGCCGCGTGTAGCCCCCGACGGGAATGCCCTGAAAGGTGTCGTTGAAGTAGTTGTTGTTATACTCAAAGCGGAACGGCAGCCGGCGGATGACGAACGCCGGTATCTCCGTCGCCTTCATGCCCCACTGCTTCTCAGAGTAGCCCTTGACAAGCGTCTCGTAGATGTCGCGCCCCGCCAGCTTCAGCGCCTGCTCCTCGAGGTTGGCGGGCTCAGCCAGATGGGCGAACTCCGCCCGCTGCTGCTCAATGATGGAGCGAGCCTCGTCGGCTGTTTCCACACCCCACAGCTGGTGGAAGGTGTTCATGTTGAACGGCAGGTTGTAGCGCCGTCCGTGATAGCAGGCGATGGGCGTGTTGACGAAGTTGTTGAACGGCACCAGGCTGTTCACGAAGTCCCACACCGCCTTGTTGGACGTGTGGAAGATGTGCGGCCCGTACTTGTGGACGTTGATGCCGCACACCTCCTCCGTGTAGCATCCGCCGCCTATATGGGGATTTCTGTCGATGACGAGGCAACGCCTGCCCGCCCTCCGAGCACGGTAGGCGAACATGGCTCCGTATAGCCCCGCCCCGACAATCAGGTAATCGTAGTGCTTCATATTTTGGGGTTTCAACTTTCAACTTTAACGAACACGTCTGGCGCCTTCGGCGCAATTGATAATTGATAATTGAAAATTGATAATTATCCATTGACCATTGTCAATTGTCAATTAACGAAGTTATCATGGTCGTTAAACATTAAACGTTAAACCAATTATCAATTACCAATTATCAATTATCAATTGCGTGAGGTTTTGCGCCTCGGCGTAAAACCTCACGCCAGTCGTGCTCGGCATCGATGATGAGCTCGCCGTGGCCCGACGAGTCCTGACGGGGCGTCATGTAGTCAGCGCCGTAAAGCGTGCTCAACACCTTGTCGTATCCAACCGGAGCGGGCATCTCGATGTCCTCAAAAGGCAGCATCACCGTCTCGTCGTACCACGTCTGCTCTTTGGCCTCGCGCTCCACCTGCCGCCAATCGTACGTCGGGCAGGCCACCCGCTTCGTTTCCACGCTGTTCCACTTCGTAAACTGCCGCTCGAACAGGCGGTACAGCCGCTTGTAGCCCAGCGTGCCGCAGACCGTTCGTGCCACCATGCGCTTCAGCCCCCGGCCATACTGCGCCGTGAGCAGACACTTCTGCGCCAGCCGTGCCGTGCGCAGCGAGCGTCGCCACTCGGCACAGCTCAGGTCGTCGGGGATGCGGTCATAGACAAAGACATCCACGAAGATGCCCTGATGGAACGGCTGCCCCACATCGGCAGGCAGTATCGCCGCCGTGCCGTCGTAGCGCACCTGCGCATGACCGCGATAGTAGCCCCGCTCCGTGTGGACGCTCTGCAGGAAGAAGGGCGGACGGAACTCCGTCGCGGCCAGCGCGATCAGCCGCTCATAGTCCTCGCGCATCATCATCAGGTCGATGTCGTCGTCCCAGGGAATCATTCCCCCCTCGCGCACCGCCCCCAGCAGCGTGCCCCAGTCGGCCCACACGCGCAGCCCGTGCCGCTGGCACACGTCCAGCACATGGGCGGCAATCCTCAGCTGTATCTCACGCCCCGTCATCGCTGCACGTCATTATTGGTGTAACACTGGCTCGTATCGGAGCACATGAACACAGCGTGCATCTTACGCTGCCCCTCAGGCGGCAGCGTCATGAAGTCACGGCCGTAGATGCTGTTCAGCCGCGCTTCCACGTTCCGCGGCACGCATAGCGTGTGCCCCTCAAACTCCAGCGTGTCCGTCGGATAGAGGTCGGCCGTGGGTGTCGGCACCTTTGTGTCGTTGCGCTCCAGCGTCCCCGCCTCGCGGTCCTTAGGCACGAGGGCCCCCACCAGCGCCCACAGTCCTTTCATCAGCACATACTCCATGGGGAACACCATGCTGCGCACCACGTTCAAGAAGCTCATCGGCTTCGGATAGGCGAAGAAGCCGAACGACTTGCTCACCCTGCGGTTCATCCAGTGGAAAAACTTCCGGCTCACGGCCGGCGTCGCCACGCTTTCGAAGATGTCGATGGAGATTCCCCTGTGGTACGTCACGTGGAAGTCCGATGCACGGTTGATGGAGAGCGTGCCGTCGCGGCGTATCTTCATCAGTCCGTGTCCCATACGCGCCTCCTTGTCCGACAGCCTTGTCTGGAGAAAGAACCCTTCGCCCAGCATCGCCGGCGCCACCTGCTGAAAGCGCCGGTAGTCCGCCGAAGGCATCGACACGTCCACGTCGTCATCCCACGGGATGAAGCCCCCATGGCGGTAAGCCCCCAGCAGCGTGCCGTAGTCCAGAAAATACGTTAGTCCCTCAGCGCGGCAGATGCGGTCGAACTCCACCAGAATCTCCACAAGCCGATGCTGCACCTCGCGCTTCGGCGACCCCTCGGGGTTATACCGCCTGCGCAGTTCCTCCTGCTGTTCTGCGTCCATCATTGTCACATCATTTTATATTTACCAACGTTTTCGTTAAGCCAAATCAGCAGAGCGATGCTCGCATCAGCTCTGCCATGGCGAGAAAACGAAGGATGAAATCCAACCGCAAAACTACAACAAAAAAACCAAACCACCAAACAAAAGAATTGAAGAATGAAAAATGAAGATTTGGTTTAACGTTTAAGGTTTAATGTTTAACGAACACGTCCTCTGATTTCTGATTTCTTACCTCTTACTTCTGACCTCTGGCTTCACTTCCTGCCGCAAGGTCGTTAAACATTAAACGTTAAACGTTAAACGATAATTATCAATTGCGTCTTCGGCGCTGGTTAGGAATTAGGCAATGTTGGAAAGGGACGATGGGTTTCAAACTCGTTTTTTTTGAGGGAAATCGGTTTCGGAACTTGAAAAAACAGCGCGAAAAATTTGGAGATTGAAAAAAACGCCGTACCTTTGCACCGTCAAAACAGATGAAAGTAGGACAAATGTTGGTTTACGGTGCATATAACTGCCTGTTCAATAAGATGAACGACAAGCTGAACTGGAATAACAACCAGCGTCAGCAGCAATCGTCGTATCAGGCCAACCAGTCCGACTGATAGAGGATGAGTTAAGACAATGTAGAAGTATATAAAAGGAAGGGCTGGTTTTTTAATAAGAAACCAGCCCCGACTGTTATAAAGTGGTTAGTGGTTAAAGGTACTAAGATTGTTTTTAGGAAAAAAGAACAGAAAGGTATGAAGGTCACTCGGGAGACAATGAGGATGGAGGCTTGCAGCCTGTGCAGTCCGGTCGCAGAGACGGGACGGATGCTGTCGCCCCTCACTCCCTCCCACTCCCTCCACGAAAGGCTGGTTCCCTACGAGCCAGCCTTTCGTTTGACGTATGAGACACGGTCAGGCACCGTTTTTAGTTAAGAGTTGAATTTCATTCTTCGTTTTCTCGCCATGCCAAAGCTAAAGCGAGCTTTGCTTTGGTCATTTGGCTTAACGAAAACGTTCTTTTAATGAGAAACAAATTATGAACTATAAATAATGATAAAAAGATGTGTGGAATTGTAGGTTATGTAGGTAGAAAGCGGGCTTACCCCATTCTGATAAAGGGGTTGAAGAGACTCGAGTATCGCGGCTATGACAGCGCCGGCGTGGCCATGATTGGCGACGACGGAGGTCTGAACGTCTATAAGTCGAAGGGCAAGGTGGCCGACCTCGAGACGCATTGCGAGGAGAAGGACACGACGGGCACGACAGGCATTGCCCATACGCGCTGGGCTACGCACGGCGAACCCAACAGCGCCAACGCCCACCCCCATTACTCGGCTTCGGGACGGCTTGCGCTTATACACAATGGCATCATCGAGAACTATGTCACCCTGAAGGAGAACCTCATGAAGCGGGATATCGCCTTCAGGAGCGACACCGACTCGGAGGTGCTCGTGCAGCTCATCGAGTATATCATGCTGAGCAACCAACTGGACCTTTTCCAGGCAATGCAGGTGGCGCTGCATCAGGTCATCGGGGCGTATGCCATTGCCGTGCTGGACAGGGAGCATCCGGACACGATTGTCTGTGCCCGCCAGAGCTCGCCCCTCGTGGTGGGGCTGGGAGCCGACGGCGAATACTTCCTGGCGTCCGACGCCAGCCCCATCGCCGAATATACGGACCGCGTGGTCTATCTGAACGACGGCGACATCGCCGTGCTGCAACTGGGGAAGAGGCTGAACGTGGTTAGTCTGTCGGGCGAGAGGCAGCATCCGAAGGTTAGGCAGATAGACGTCACGCTGGGTCAGCTGGAGAAGGGCGGCTACCCGTTCTTCATGCTGAAGGAGATTTTCGAGCAGCCCCAGTGCATCCGCGACTGCATGCGCGGACGCATCAACGTCGAGGGCGACCGCATCACGCTGAGTGCCGTCATCGACTATCGCGAGGCGCTAGTCGCCGCACGCCGCATCATCATCGTGGCCTGCGGCACCAGCTGGCACGCGGCGCTCATCGGGAAGCAGCTGATAGAGAGCCTGTGCCGCATCCCCGTTGAAGTGGAGTACGCCTCGGAGTTCCGCTACCGGAATCCCGTCATCCAGCCCGACGACGTGGTGATAGCCATCTCGCAGAGTGGCGAGACGGCCGACACGCTGGCTGCCGTGGACCTCGCCCGAGGGGCGGGGGCACTGGTGATGGGCGTGTGCAATGCCATCGGCGCCTCCATCCCCCGGCTGACGCAGACGGGTGTCTATATCCACGTCGGACCCGAGATCGGCGTTGCCTCCACAAAGGCTTTCACCGGTCAGGTGGCCGTCCTCGCCATGCTGGCGCTCTGCATCGCCAAGGAGCGGCAGACCATCAGCGACGAGCTCTACAAGAGCATGGTCAGGGAGCTGACGCTGATTCCCGAGAAGATGGAAAGGACGCTTCAGGCCAGCGAGCACATCGAGAAGATGGCGTCCATCTTCACCTACGCCCGCAACTGCCTCTACCTGGGGCGCGGCTACAACTACCCCGTGGCACTCGAAGGGGCGCTGAAGCTGAAGGAGATCAGCTATATCCATGCCGAGGGCTATCCCGCCGCCGAGATGAAGCACGGCCCCATAGCGTTGATTGACTCCGAGATGCCCGTCTTCGTCATCGCCACCCGCGACAAGCTCTACGAGAAGGTGGTGAGCAACGTGCAGGAGGTGCGTGCCCGCGGAGGCCGCGTCACGGCGCTCATCACCGAGGGCGACGAGCAAATCCGCCATCTGGCCGACCACGTCATCGAGCTGCCCGACACCATCGACTGCTTCCAGCCCCTCATCGCCAGCATCCCCCTGCAGCTGCTGGCCTATCACATCGCCGTCTGCAAGGGCAAGGACGTGGACCGCCCGCGCAACCTCGCCAAGAGCGTCACGGTGGAATGAGGCCTCTTCGACGCAATTGATAATTGATAATGGATAATAATGGATAATACCTAGTTTTTAAATTCTTCATTAAAAAAAGCCCAACTAAACCTATATACCATTTTATTATAATGAGCAAACTGAGATTTGACGTAGTGCAGGATGCCTTCAAAAAGAAGGCAGCTGCCGTGGATACCCCCGACAAGAAGACCTCCGAGTATTTCGGAGAGCTGGTGTTCAACAGGGAAAAGATGCGCAAGTATCTCGACGACACAACCTTCAAGGCCCTTGTGAGCTGCATTGACAACGGCGAGCCGCTTGATCACAAGACCGCCGACAGCGTGGCAGCCGGCATGAAGCAGTGGGCCATGGAGCACGGCGTGACGCACACCACACACTGGTTCCAGCCGCTCACCGAGGGTACGGCCGAGAAACACGACTCGTTCATGGAGTATGACGGCAAGGGCGGCATGATAGAGACCTTCGACGGCAAGGCGCTGGTGCAGCAGGAGCCCGACGCCTCGTCGTTCCCCAGCGGCGGCATCCGAGCCACCTTCGAGGCCCGAGGCTACACCGCCTGGGACCCCACGTCGCCCGTCTTCATCCAGGACGACACCCTCTGCATACCCACCGTCTTCATCTCCTATACGGGCGAGGCGCTTGACTACAAGACACCCCTCAAGAAGGCCCTCAAGGCTGTCAGCGACGCTGCCGTGCCCATCTGTCGCTTGTTCGACCCGAAGGTCAGGAAGGTCTGGTCGTATCTAGGCTGGGAGCAGGAGTACTTCCTTGTCGATGAGGACCTCTACGCCGCCCGCCCCGACCTGATGCTGACGGGCCGTACGCTGATGGGCCACGCCTCGTCGAAGAACCAGCAGCTCGACGACCACTACTTCGGCGCCATCCCCTCGCGTGTCGCCGCCTTCATGCGCGACATCGAGATTGCCGGCTACAAGCTGGGCATCCCCCTCAAGACACGCCACAACGAGGTGGCCCCCAACCAGTTCGAACTCGCACCCATCTACGGCGAGACCAACCTCTCGAACGACCAGAACCAGCAGATGATGAACGTGATGAACACCATCGCCCGCCGCCACGGCTTTGTGGTGCTCTTCCACGAGAAGCCGTTCAACGGCATCAACGGCTCGGGCAAGCACAACAACTGGTCGCTCGGCACCGACACCGGCACCCTGCTGCTCGCCCCGGGCAAGGACGCCATGGGCAACCTGCAGTTCGTCACCTTCTTCGTCAACGTGCTTGCCGCCGTGCAGAAGCACAACGACCTGCTGAAGGCATCCATCGCGTCGGCCACCAACGCCCACCGCCTGGGTGCCAACGAGGCTCCGCCCGCCATCGTCTCGGCATTCCTTGGCCGAACCATGACGGCCGTGCTGCGCAAGCTGCTCGAGGTGCCGTCCGACACCCCCATCGAGATTGCCGGCAAACGGGGCAAGTCCGTCGGGCTGGTTGAGATACCGGAAATCTTCATCGACAACACCGACCGCAACCGTACCTCGCCCTTCGCCTTCACTGGCAACCGCTTCGAGTTCCGTGCCGTGGGCAGCAGCGCCAACTGCGCCGGAGCCATGACAACGCTCAACGCCGCCGTGGCCGAGCAGCTCATCCTCTTCAAGGCCGACGTGGACAAGGCGATGGCTGCCGGCAAGCCCATGAACATAGCCGTCATGGACACACTGAAACCCATCATCCGGAGCATCATCGACGTGGTCTGCTTCGAAGGCAACGGCTATACCGACGAGTGGAAGGCCGAGGCCAGCCGCCGCGGACTCGACGTCGAGACCAGCGTGCCCGAGATGTTCCGCGCCTTCACCACCCCCAAGGCCATCAGCCTGTTCACCTCGCTCGGCGTCTATACCGAAAAAGAGCTCTATGCCCGCAACGAGGTCAAGTGGGAGACCTACACCAAAAAAGTGCAGATCGAGGCCCGTGTGATAGGCCGCATGGCGCTGAACCATATCATCCCCGCCGCCCTGGCCTACCAGACCAAGCTGCTCCAGAACATTTCGCTCATGAAGGAGGTCTATGGCGACGGCTACGCCGCGATGGCAGGCGTCAGCATGGGCTTTGTCAAGCGGATTTCAGAGCTCGTCGGCCAGCTCAGGGAGCAGGTCGATGCTATGGTCGATGCCCGCAGGGCCGCCAACAAGATTGACGATGAGTATCTCAAGGCTAAGGCCTACCACGAGATTGCCGAGTCGCTGTTCGCGCTGCGCCGCTCCATCGACAAGCTCGAGGAAATCGTCGACAACGACATGTGGCCCCTGCCCAAGTACCGCGAGCTACTGTTTATAAACTAAGGTCAATAGTCAATAGTCTATGGTCAATCGCTCTTTACGCCCCTGGGGCGTAGCGGCCAAAAGGCCGCAAAAAGCAATAGACTATCGACTATAGACTATCGACCATCGACCATAGACCCCAAAAGCATAATAATGAACTACGAACTAAACAAGTCCGCCATTCTCCGTCTGGCTGACGGCACCGAATATCGGGGATTCTCGTTTGGCTATCCGCGGAGCACCACGGGCGAGATGGTGTTCTGCACAGCCATGACGGGCTACCCCGAAAGCCTTACCGACCCGTCGTACTGCGGACAGATTCTCGTCGCCACCCATCCGATGATGGGCAACTACGGTGTGCCCGACGACGAGCGCGATGCCTACGGGCTGTCACGCCATTTCGAGTCGGACCACATCCAGTGTGCCGCTCTCGTGGCAACAGACTATTCCGCCTGCTACAGCCATGCCGACGCCCGGCGCAGTCTGGGGGAGTGGCTCTCGGGCGAGCGCATCCCTGCCCTCTGCGGCATCGACACCCGCGCACTCGCCAAGAAGCTGCGCGACGAAGGCGCCATGACGGGCACCATCGTTTTCGATGACAGCCCCGTCGCCCCACCCGTCCATGATGACTGTCTGGTGGCTCGCGTCTCGACAAAACAGATACAGGAGTACGGCCACGGACGGCCGAAGGTGCTGCTGGTCGATTGCGGCGTGAAGAACAACATCCTGCGCCTACTGCTGGAGCGGGGCGTCAGCGTCCGGCGCGTGCCGTGGGACTACGACTTCACGCACGACGACTACGACGGCCTCTTCATCTCGAACGGCCCGGGCGACCCTGCCGCGTGCATCCCCACCATACAGCATCTGCGTGCCGCGCTCGCCGACGACCGCCCAATCATGGGCATCTGCCTCGGCAACCAGCTGCTCGCCCTGGCCGCAGGAGCACGAACCTATAAGATGAAATTCGGCCACCGCGGACACAACCAGACCGTCCGGCAGCCGGGCACCCACCGCTGCTTCGTCACGGCGCAGAATCACGGCTATGCCGTCGACCCCGCCACCCTGCCCGACGACTGGGAATGTCTGTTCGAGAATCTCAACGACGGCACCAACGAGGGCATACGCCACAAGCAAAAGCCCTTCTTCTCCACACAGTTCCACCCCGAGGCCAGCAGCGGCCCCGTCGATACCATGGGGCTGTTCGACCAGTTCATTGAGAAGATGAAGGAGGTTTGAATTTCGTTTAACGTTTAACGACCATGCGGCAGGAATATGAAAATGAAAAATGAAGAATGAAGAATAAATTGCTTTGTAATCGGAACGCTGCATACGGGACATTTAATTTTTCATTTTTCATTCTTCATTCTTAATTGCGCCGAAGGCGCCAGACGTGTTCGTTAAACATTAAACGTTAAACGTTAAACAATATATTTGTTTATGGAAAAAGATTTTGGCAAAAGGATATTGCTGTTGGGTTCGGGAGCGTTGAAGATTGGGCAGTCGGGCGAGTTCGACTACTCCGGTTCGCAGGCCCTGAAGGCCTTGCACGATGAACACCGCTACACCATCCTCATCAACCCCAATGTCGCCACCGTGCAGACCACCGAGGGCATGGCCGACGCCATCTACTACCTGCCCATCACCCCCGAGTATGTGGAGCAGGTCATCCAGAAGGAACACCCCGACGCCATCATGCTGGCCTTTGGGGGGCAGACGGCACTGAACTGCGGCATTGAGCTCCATCAGCGGGGCATCCTCGACAAATACGGCATCCGCGTGCTGGGGACACCCGTCAGCGCCATCATGCAGACCGAGGACCGCGAGCAGTTTGCCTCGCTGATGCACCAGATAGGCGTCAAGACGCCGAAGAGCGTGGCCGTGGGCAGCGTCAGCGAAGCCCTGGAGGCCGTGCGGGTGACGGGCTATCCCGTCATCGTCCGCGCCGCCTACGCGCTGGGCGGACTGGGGTCGGGGTTCTGCACGAACGACGACGAGCTGACGGCCCTCGCCTCGTCGGCCCTCGCCTACTCCCCGCAGATCCTCGTCGAGGAGTCGCTGAAGGGCTGGAAGGAGATTGAGTATGAGGTGGTGCGCGACGGCTACGACAACTGCATCACCGTCTGCAACATGGAAAACTTCGACCCCCTCGGCATCCACACGGGCGAGAGCATCGTCGTCGCCCCCTCGCAGACGCTCACCGACCACGAGTACCACCTGCTGCGCCGCATCGCCATCCACATTGTCCGCCATGTGGGCATCGTCGGCGAGTGTAACGTGCAGTATGCCCTCGACCCCCATTCCGACGACTATCGCGTCATCGAGGTCAACGCCCGCCTGAGCCGCTCGTCGGCCCTGGCCTCGAAGGCCACGGGCTACCCGCTGGCGGCTGTGGCGGCTAAGCTGGGGCTGGGCTATGGGCTGGACGAGCTGCCCAACGCCGTCACCCGTGTGACCACCGCCTGCTTCGAACCCGCCCTCGACTATGTCGTCTGCAAACTGCCGCGATGGGATTTGGGCAAGTTCACGGGCGTCAGCCGGCAGATAGGCTCGTCCATGAAGTCCGTCGGCGAGGTCATGGCCATCGGACGGACGTTCGAAGAGGCCATCCAGAAGGGGATGCGCATGGTGGGGCAGGGCATGCACGGCTTTGTAGGTAACGCGCTGGACATCCCCGACCTCGACGGCGAGCTCCGTAACCCCACCGACAAGCGCCTGCCCGCCATCGAGCTGGCCTTCGACCGCGGCTACACCGTAGAGCAGCTGCACGACATGACGAAAATCGACCGGTGGTTCCTCTGCCGGCTCCATAACATCCATCGCACCAAGCTGCGGCTGACCGCCTGCACGGGGCTGGACGACCTCGACGCCCCGCTGCTGCGCCGAGCCAAGGAGCAGGGCTTCAGCGACCACCAGATAGCGAAGCTTGCCCTGCAGGGCGACACCACGATGTCGCCCCATGCCAAGGCCGACAGTGTGCGGGCACGACGCAAGGCGCTGGGCATCGTGCCTGTGATAAAGCAAATCGACACGCTGGCTGGCGAGGTGCCGGCACAGACCAACTACCTCTACGTCACCTACCACGGCACGGAGAACGACATCGCCCCCGAGCGCGACGGACGTACGGTGGTGGTGCTCGGCAGCGGTGCCTACCGCATAGGCTCGAGCGTGGAGTTCGACTGGTGTTGCGTGGCGGCCATGCAGAAGATACGCTCGCTCGGCTACCGCGCCACGATGATCAACTACAACCCCGAGACGGTGAGCACCGACTACGATGCCTGCGACCGCCTCTTCTTCGAGGAGCTGACGCTGGAGCGTGTGCTGGACATCTGCGACGCCGAGGCTCCCCGCGGCGTCATCCCCTGGGCCGGAGGGCAGATACCGAACAACCTCGCCCTGCTGCTCAACGAGCGGGGCGTACCTATCCTGGGCACACCCGCCGCGTGCATCGACATGGCCGAGGACCGTCAGAAGTTCTCTGCCCTGTGCGACCGTCTCGGCATCGCCCAGCCGCGGTGGAAGCAGCTCACCAGCCTTGCCGACATCGACCGCTTTGCCGACGAGGTGGGCTTCCCGCTCCTCATCCGTCCGTCGTATGTGCTCTCGGGTGCTGCCATGCGGGTGGTGACGAACCGTGCCGAGCTCGAGTCGGCCCTCGCGACCGCCGCTGCCGTCAGCGCCGACCACCCCGTGGTGGTGACGGAGTTTCTGGAGCGGGCCAAGGAGGTAGAGATTGACGCCGTGGCTCAGGAGGGGCGGATGGTGTGCTACGCCATCAGCGAGCACGTGGAGTTTGCCGGTGTACACAGCGGCGATGCCACCGTCGTCTTCCCCGCACAGAAAATCTACTGCGAAACCCTCCGCCAGATGAAGCGCACGGCACGCAAGCTGGCCGAAGGACTGCACGTGACGGGGCCGTTCAACATCCAGTTTCTGGCCAAGGACAACCGCCTGAAGGTCATCGAATGTAACCTGAGGGCATCGCGCAGCTTTCCCTTCGTGTCGAAGATGACGAGGCACAACTTCATCTCCACCGCCACCGAGGCGGTGCTGGGCAGCACGCTGACGCCTGTCCACGGAGCGTTTGAGGAGATGGACCGCGTGGGTGTGAAGGCCTCGCAGTTCTCGTTCACCCGCCTGCTGCGTGCCGACCCCGTGCTGGGTGTCGATATGGCATCGACGGGCGAGGTGGCCTGCATGGGCGACAACTTCTACGAAGCGCTGCTGAAGAGCATGCTGTCGGTGGGCCATCGCGTGCCGCGGAAGGAAAAAGGAGTGCTGCTGTCGTCGGGTCCGGCGAAAGAGAAGGTTGAGCTCCTCGAAGCCGCACAGCTGCTGGCCCGCAGCGGCTACAGGCTGTTTGCCACAGGCGGCACAGCCGACTTCCTCGCTGCACACGGTGTGGAGACCGTACGTCTCCACTGGCCGGATTCGACCCAGCGTCCCTGCGTCATCGACTACCTGAAGGCGGGCGAGATAGACCTTGTCGTCAACATCCCCAAGAACCACACGCCGCGCGAGCTCGAGAACGGCTACCAGATACGGCGCACAGCCATCGACTACAACGTCCCCCTCATCACCAACGCCCGCCTCGCCGCAGCCTACATCCAGGCGTTTTGTGGGATTGGATGCAATTGACCATTGACCATAGACCATAAAAAAGAAATGCAAAAGATTATCATTCTGGACTTCGGCAGTCAGACCACGCAGCTGATTGGACGTAGGGTGAGAGAGCTGAACACGTTTTGCGAGATTGTGCCGCCCGACGGCTTTCCGGCTGATGACACGGAGGTGATCGGTGTCATCCTGAGCGGTTCGCCCTGGTCGGTGCTGGCCGAGGGTGCCCCGCACCCTGCGCTCGACGGCATCATCGGCCGTCTGCCCGTGCTGGGCATCTGCTACGGAGCGCAGCTGCTGGCCCATACGCACGGCGGCACCGTAACGAGGACCACCCACCGCGAGTATGGCCGGGCAGCGCTCACCATCGGCGATGCTAATAACCCCCTTCTGCAAGGCATCAGCACGGACGCACAGGTGTGGATGAGCCACGGCGACACCATCACCGCCCTGCCGCCAGGCTGCCGCGTCATCGGCTCCACGCACGACGTGCCCGTAGCGGCATGGGCTGCCGACGACATGCCCGTCTGGGGCGTGCAGTTCCATCCCGAGGTACACCACACCACCGTGGGCATGACGCTGCTGCGCAACTTCGTCGTCGGCATCTGCGGCAGCCGTGGTGAGTGGACGGCAGCGGCCTTCGTGCCGTCGGCCATCGCCGAGCTGCGCCGGCAGATAGGCGACGACCGTGTCGTGATGGGGCTCTCCGGCGGTGTTGATTCTACGGTGTGTGCCGCGCTCATCGGCCGTGCCATCGGCGACAGGCTCACCTGCATCTTCATCGACCATGGCCTGCTGCGCAAGGACGAATACCGCGAGGTGATGGAGGCCTACCGCCGCCTCGGTCTCAGCGTGAAGGGCGTAGATGCCAGCGCGCGCTTCCTCGGCGACCTGGCAGGCGTCAGCGACCCCGAGCAGAAACGGAAAATCATCGGCCGCGACTTCGTGGAGGTGTTCAACGCCGAGGCCAGCCGCATAGCCGGTGCCCGCTGGCTGGGACAGGGCACCATCTACCCCGACCGCATCGAGAGCCTGTCGCCGACGGGCACCGTCATCAAGAGCCACCACAACGTGGGCGGGCTGCCGAAGGAGATGAACCTGCGGCTGTGCGAACCGCTCCGTTGGCTCTTCAAGGACGAGGTACGTGCCGTGGGGCGCGAGCTGGGGCTGCCCGACGCTCTCGTCAACCGCCATCCCTTCCCCGGCCCCGGGCTGGCCGTCCGCATCGTGGGCGAGGTGACGGAGGAGAGGGTGCGCATCCTGCAGGAGGCGGACGACATCTTCGTCCGTGCCCTCCATGCCTACCGCTGCCCCGACGGACGTTCGCTCTACGACATCACCTGGCAGGCGGGGGCCGTGCTGCTGGCCGACATACGCACCGTGGGGGTGATGGGCGACGAACGGACGTACGACTACCCCGTGGTGCTGCGTGCCGTCACCAGCACCGACGCCATGACGGCCGACTGGGCACGGCTGCCGCACGACTTCCTCGCCGACGTGGCCGACGAAATCATCAACAAGGTGAAGGGCATCAACCGCGTCTGCTACGACATCTCCTCCAAACCGCCCTCGACCATCGAATGGGAATGAAGCGACAGGCGCCTTTGGCGCAATTGATAGTTTATGAAATTAGAACTAAAACTTTGAACTAAAACTAAAACTTTTGAATAGCTTTGGTGTGCGACATGCAGGACATTTCTCAAGTTTTGGTTTTAGGTTTTGGTTTTAGGTTTTCTTATTTGAACTAAAACTAAAACTTTTGAATAGCTTTGGTGTGCGACATGCAGGACATTTCTCAAGTTTTAGTTTTAAGTTTTGGTTTTAGTTTTTCATTAAAATAATCTTCAATCCTCATAAAAGATATGGCTAAGTTTATTTTTGTGACGGGTGGCGTGGTCTCCGGCCTGGGCAAGGGGATTACGGCCTCCAGCGTGGCGCTGCTGATGAAAGCGCATGGCTACAAGGTGTTCATGCAGAAGTTCGACCCTTACATCAACGTCGATCCCGGCACCATGAGCCCCTACCAACACGGCGAGGTGTTCGTCACCGCCGACGGATGCGAAACCGACCTCGACCTCGGACACTACGAGCGCTTCATCGACGAGGAGCTCAACTACACCTCCAACATCACCATGGGCCGCGTGCTGAAAAACGTCATCGACAAGGAGCGGCGCGGCGACTACCTCGGCGCCACCGTGCAGATTGTGCCCCACGTGACGGACGAGATTAAGCATAAGATTCACGAGGCAGCATCATCGACCGGTGCCGACATCGTCATCACCGAGATTGGCGGCACGGTGGGCGACATCGAGTCAGAAGCTTTTCTTGAAGCGCTCCGCCAGATTCGCATCGAGCATGCCCCTGCCGACACCCTCTTCATCCACACCACCCTGCTGCCTGCCCTCTACGGCTCGGACGAGCTGAAGACCAAGCCCACGCAGCACTCCGTCATCGACCTGCGCGGGGCGGGCATACAGCCCGACATCATCGTCTGCCGCACCCCCGTCATGCCGCCCCACGACGTCATGGCCAAGATAGGCCTCTTCTGCTCCGTCCCCACCGACCACGTCATCGCCAGCGTCGATGTCAGGAACATCTACGAGGTGCCCCTGCTCTACCACCAGCAGCACATCGACGACATCGTGCTCCGCGGTCTCGGCCTCACGCCGTCGCCCCAGCCCCGCCTGCAGCCATGGACCAAGCTTGTCGATACGGTGAACAACCTCAGCGGCACCATCCGCATAGCCCTTGTCGGCAAATATACCCATCTGCCCGATGCTTACATCAGCGTCACCGAGGCCCTGCATCATGCGGGCTACCACTTCGGCAAGCAGGTGGTGGTCGATTACATCGATGCCGAGACGCTGGAGCCATCTGTTAGTCTCAACCGACGAACGAAGCAAGAGCAGAACAAACTTGTTTGCTCTGCCTTGCAAGGAGGAGGAAGAGCGGAGCTCGATTCTGAAGTCTGCCAGTCTAATCTCAGTGCCTACGACGGCATCATTGTGCCGGGCGGCTTCGGCATCCGCGGCACCGAGGGCATGATAGCTGCCTGCCGCTACGCCCGCGAGCACGGCGTGCCCTTCCTCGGGCTCTGCTTAGGCATGCAGGTGGCGACCATTGAGTTTGCCCGCCACGTCTGTGGGCTTGCCGACGCCAGCTCCACCGAGTTCAACCCCGCCACGCCCCATCCCGTCATCTGCCTGATGGAGGAGCAGAAGGGCGTCACCCACATGGGCGGTACGCTGCGCCTCGGCAACTACCCCTGCCAGCTGCAGGCCGGCACCCTTGCCCGCCGTGCCTACGGCGAAGAGAACATCCTTGAGCGCCACCGCCATCGCTACGAGTTCAACAACGCCTACCGCCGTCCGCTTGAAGCCGCCGGCCTGTGCATAGCCGGCACCAACACCGCCCTCGACCTCGTGGAAATCATCGAGCTGCCCGGTCATCCCCACTACGTAGCCGTCCAGTTCCATCCCGAGTTCCGCAGCCGCCCCACGCGGCCTCATCCACTCTTCGTCTCGTTCGTCCGCGCCGCTGGGAGACTCAATCGTTAATTGAAAATTGATTCAAGTTTCGCAAGTAAGAATTCGTACCAGAGAGGAGCGCCCCGAAGGGGCAGAGAGCACATAGCCCAGGGCAACGCCCTGGGTACAAACGGCCAAAGTAACTTTCGCCCTGAAGGGGCAAAAGCGTTCAATATTAAATTCTTTTGCCCCTTCAGGGCGCGAAAATGACAGGAGCCCGAATAACCACAGGGCGTTGCCCTGGGCTGGGTGCTTCTGGCCTTTCAGGCCGCAAAATGACAGGTGCCCGAATAACCACAGGGCGCCAGCCCGGTCCTGTGTGCTACGGGTTTTCTAGCGATAGCGGGGTTTTTCTTTTGCTCTGGTATCATCCAGTATGGATGATGTTATGGCTGTAGGCTTTTATCTGTAAGCTGGCTTACAAGGAAAAGCCTACAGCCATAATATCTGAGACAACGTCTCTGAACAGAGCAAAAGGGTTTTGCTGGTTTTGGTTCATGGAAACACAGGTTTCTGCAAGTGAACCTAAAAATGCTCAAATAAATTTGGCATTTCTCTCGCCTTGCACTATCTTTGCAGGGCATCAAAAATCTTTTATCTTCTCTATGAAAAAACATCTCATTCTTCCTTTGCTGCTTTTCTTCGTGGCAAGCCTGCAGACAACGTGCAGCATAGCTGCCACGATGGTCTGGACAAAAGGCCGTGCCCTGCTGAATGACCCTGCACAAATCACCTCCACTCCCCCGCAGAGCAACCAGTTCGGCGTGGCGAACCTGCTGCGTCCTGAAAGCGACGGCGTGGGTACGGACGAGTACATCTTCCACACCGCCTGGAGCGGCCCGGGCGTCATTCCAGCTGGCGTTGACCCCTATCTGCAAGTACACTTTACCAAGGCTGAGCAACACATCATCTTCACCATGACGGGCTCAAACTGGCAATCAACCTACGACACCCCCCTCGAGGTGGATGTCCTCGCTGCCAATCAGCCTGACGGCAAATGGAAGTTCATCCGTACACTGACGAACATGGACGCCGACTTCACAGCCATGCGCCCCGAACGCTATACCTCGCCCCACATCGACCTTGGCGCAGCCTATACCGACGTCAAGTTCGTCGTTAAGCGCACGTTAGCCAACCGCACCTGCGACCGCACGTCGCGCACAGGCCTGCTGCTCTCCCTTGGCCGATTCCAAGTCTATGAAGCCATCCAGAAGGAAGAAGAGGAAAAACCCGTCCCCAGCAACCCGAAAGAGAACATAAACCTCGTCTTTATCGGCAACAGCATCACCTACGGCGCCACACTCAGCCACCCCGCCACGCAGGCTCCGCCCATCATCTGCCGGCAGATGGTCGAGGACGCCACCGGCGTCACCACCCACGTTTTCAACGGCGGGCACTCAGGCATCACCACCTGGGGCTATCTGCCAGGACGCTCTGACTTTACCACCGTTTCCATGGCTGCCAACACATTTGTCCGTAACAATGGCGGCCTGCTCTACTTCAGCATCATGCTGGGTACCAACGACAGCGCCATCATCGGTACCGAAGGGGCGCCCGTCAGCACCGAGACCTACCGCACGAACATGAAGGCTATCATCGACGAGCTCATCCGCCGCTTCCCCACCTGCAAAATCATCGTCAACTACCCCCTCTGGTATAGCCCCAACACCCACAACGGCTCGCGCTACCTTGAGGAAGGCATGACGCGACTCCGCTCCTACTACCCCATCATCGATGCCCTCGTAACCGAATACGACCAGGTCTATGCTGGCGAACGGGGCGTATGGGAGTATTTTGAGAACAACCGTCCCCTCTTTACCGCCGAACGCGGCAACTCGGGCACCTTCTATCTCCATCCCAATGCCGAAGGTGCTGTCCGTCTGGCCGAGATCTGGACACGAAGCCTCCTGACACTCATCAAAGCCGACGGAGTGAAGGTGAAGAAATAGTATTTTTTTTCATATGACAAAAAAGATATGAAGCATCGAATCTTTCTCGGCATAGCTCTGCTTGCCTTTTGCACCTCCATGGGTGCTCAGAGTATCAGCCCTAGCACAAAATGGCATTGGGAAAAGGGTACCATAGTCATCGACACTCCTGCCCGCCCCGCAGGGCAGAAAAACGTTCTGGGTCTGACGGCTCCCAAGCTGGAAACGGTTCGTGTGGGATTTGCAGGTCTGGGAAGTCGCGGTCCTTGGGCTGTGAACCGATTCTGCCACATCCCTGGCGTACAAATTGTAGCCCTCTGTGACTATGAAGAAGAACGCGCACAAGATACCCAGAAATATCTCCGTGACGCTGGCCTCCCGCCTGCCGCCATTTACAGCGGAGAACTGGGCTACGAGGAAATGTGTAAGCGCGAGGATATCGATCTGGTGTATATAGCAACGGACTGGGACCACCACTTCCCCGTTGCCAAGTGTGCGCTGGAGAACGGCAAGCACGCAGCCATCGAAGTACCTAGTGTCATGAATTTAGAACAATGCTGGGAGCTCATCAACCTGAGTGAGAAGAATCGCCTGCATTGTATGCTATTGGAAAACTGCTGCTATGACTACTACGAAATGTGTGCATTAAACATGGCACAACAAGGACTCTTCGGTGAGATTATCCGTGCAGAAGGAGCCTACATCCACACGCTGAACGAAGCGGGCATCTGGACCGGTTATTGGCATAACCCCGACGGCTCGGATCCGGAAAATCTTCACTGGCGACTGAAATATAATAAGGAGAACCGAGGCGACATCTATCCCACTCACGGACTGGGGCCAGTAGCTCAGGCGCTGAACATCCATCGCGGCGATCGCTTCAAAACGCTTGTCGCTATGGACACCGAAAGCTTTTGCGGCCGAGAAGGCTATCAGGAAGTAACTGGTAAGGAGTGCGACGAATTCCGCAATGGCGACCATACAACTACACTTATGCGTACTGAAAAGGGCAAGGTCGTAGAGATTCAACACAACGTGATGAGTCCTCAGCCCTACAATCGTCTGTATAAACTCACTGGCACTAAAGGCTACTGCACCAAATACCCTGACCCAAAGATCTATATCAGCCAGAAGAGTGTCAGCGATATGGGCCTGGCCGAAATGGCGGGTAAGATTTCCGGGCACTCCTTCCTTCCCCAAAAAGAGTACGATGCACTCATGACGAAGTACTACCACCCAATCTTGAAAAAATTCGGCGACCTCGGACGTGAATTTGGCCATGGTGGCATGGACTATACTATGGATGCCCGGCTGGTATATTGCCTTCAGAACGGGCTACCGTTAGATATCGACGTCTATGACTTAGCCGAGTGGTGCGCTTTAGCTGAACTTGGGGCATTGAGTATGGACAACGGCTGTGCAGCAGTATCTTTCCCTGATTTCACTCGTGGGGATTGGAAAGAACAGAAAGCATTCCGTCATGCATACGCCTCTCCCGAAGATGAAGCAATTACCGAGAAAGCCGCACGCGAAAGCACGGCCAGGCAACAGGCTTTGACAGCAAAGAAGAAACTTTGGGAGAAGTATGATGCCGCAATGTCCAAAAAGAACAAAAAGAGGCAAGGAAAATAGGAAAAAGGAAAATGGGGCGCGGACATCCGCGCCCCAATGAATTAGGGGTGAGCCGCCCAGGCGTCAATCCTTGAACTTGGCGCCGATGAACTGGCGGTTGAGACGGGCTATGTTGGAGATGCTGACGCACTTGGGGCACTCGGCCTCGCAGGCGCGGGTGTTGGTGCAGGCTCCGAAGCCCAGCTCGTCCATCTTGGCGAGCATGGCCTTGACGCGGCGCTTGGCCTCGACCTTGCCCTGCGGCAGGAGGGCGAGCTGGCTGACCTTGGCGCTGACGAAGAGCATGGCCGAGCCGTTCTTGCAGGCGGCGACGCAGGCGCCACAGCCGATGCAGGCAGCGGCGTCCATGGCCTCGTCGGCCTTCTCCTTGGGGATGGGGATGGCGTTGGCGTCGGGCACACCGCCGGTGTTGACGCTGACGTAGCCGCCGGCAGCCATGATCTTATCGAAGGCGCGGCGGTCAACCATCAGGTCGCGGATGACGGGGAAGCCGGCCGAGCGCCAGGGTTCGACGGTGATGATGTCGCCGTCGTGGAAGCGGCGCATGTAGATCTGGCACGTGGTGGCGCCGGTGGCGGGGCCGTGGGGATGGCCGTTGATGTAGAGCGAGCACATGCCGCAGATGCCTTCGCGGCAGTCGTGGTCGAAGACGATGGGCTCCTCGCCGCGGTTGATGAGCATCTCGTTGAGGATGTCAAGCATCTCAAGGAACGAGGTGTCGCCAGGGATGTCCTCCATGTAGTAGCTCTTGAACTCGCCTTTCTCCTTCGGACCGCGCTGACGCCATACTTTCAATGTGAAGCTGATATTCTTGTCCATATTATTTTTTTTGTTTAACGTTTAATGTTTAATGTTTAACGAACACGTCCTCGAAGACTAACAGACTGACAAACTGACAGATAATGCGTATCAACGAAGCGGTCCACGGAACATTCATCTGATAGTCTGAAAGTCTGTAAGTCTGATAGTCTAAAGGGATTATCAATTATCCATTATCAATTATCAATTCTTATAGTTGCGGGTCTGAACCTTGATGTACTCGTAGGCGAGGGGTTCCTTGATGAGCTCGGGAGCCTTGCCTTGTCCTTCGTACTGCCAGCAGGCGACGTATGAGAAGAGGTCGTCGCGACGGAGGGCTTCGCCTTCGGGCGTCTGATACTCTTCGCGGAAGTGTCCGCCGCAGCTCTCCTCGCGGTTGAGACCGTCGTAGGCCATCAGCTTGCCAATCTCGAGGAAGTCCTCGAGGCGGAGGGCTTTCTCCAGCTCGACGTTGAGGGTGTCGGCGTCGCCGGGGATGCGGAGGTCGCTGTAGAAGACCTTCTCCAGAGCCTCGATCTTCTCGATGGCTTCGCGGAGGGAGGCTTCGGTGCGGCCCATGCCCACGAACTCCCACATGATATGGCCGAGCTCCTTGTGGATGCTATCGACGGAGCGGTTGCCCTTGATGGCCATGAGGCGGTCGATGCGTGCCTGGACGCCCTTCTCGGCCTCGTCGAACTCGGGCAGGTCGGTGGAGAAGCGGGGCACCTGGATCTGGTCGCTCAGGTAGTTCTGGATGGTGTAGGGCAGCACGAAGTAGCCGTCGGCCAGGCCCTGCATGAGGGCGGAGGCACCGAGGCGGTTGGCGCCGTGGTCGCTGAAGTTGGCTTCGCCGATGGCGAAGAGGCCGGGGATGGAGGTCATCAGCTCGTAGTCAACCCAGATGCCGCCCATGGTGTAATGGATGGCGGGGAAGATCATCATCGGGTTGTGGTAGGGGTTGACGTCGGTGATCTCCTCGTACATGTCGAAGAGGTTGCCGTACTTCTGGCGGACGACGTCCTCGCCGAGGCGCTCGATGGCGTACTTGAAGTCGAGGAAGACGGCGAGGCCGGTGTTGTTGACGCCGAAGCCCTTGTCGCAGCGCTCCTTGGCGGCGCGGCTGGCGACGTCACGCGGCACGAGGTTGCCGAAGGCGGGATAGCGGCGCTCGAGGTAGAAGTCGCGGTCTTCGTCGGGGATGTCGTTGGGGTTGAGCTCGCCGCGCTGCAGCTTCTTGGCGTCCTCGAGCTTCTTGGGCACCCAGATGCGGCCGTCGTTGCGGAGCGACTCGGACATCAGCGTGAGCTTCGACTGCTTGTCGCCGTGGACGGGGATGCAGGTGGGGTGGATCTGTGCGAAGGCGGGGTTGGCGAAGAGGGCACCCTTGCGGTAGCACTGCATGGCGGCGCTGCCGTTGCTGGCCATGGCGTTGGTGCTGAGGAAGAATGTGTTGCCGTAGCCGCCGGTGCCGATGGCGACGGCGTGGGCCGAGCAGCGCTTGATCTCGCCGGTGACGAGGTCGCGGTAGATGATGCCGCGGGCACGGCCGTCGATGATGACGAGGTCGAGCATCTCGCAGCGGGTGAACATCTCGACGTTGCCGAGGTGTACCTGACGCATCAGGGCGCTGTAGGCACCGAGCAGCAGCTGCTGACCGGTTTGGCCGCGGGCATAGAAGGTGCGGCTGACCTGTGCGCCGCCGAACGAGCGGTTGTCGAGCAGACCGCCGTACTCACGGGCAAAGGGCACGCCCTGGGCCACACACTGGTCGATGATGGCGTTGCTGACCTCGGCCAGACGATAGACGTTGGCTTCGCGGGCACGGTAGTCGCCGCCCTTGATGGTGTCGTAGAACAAACGATAGACCGAGTCGCCGTCGTTCTGGTAGTTCTTGGCGGCGTTGATGCCGCCCTGGGCGGCGATGGAGTGAGCGCGGCGAGGGCTGTCCTGAATGCAGAAGCACTTCACCTTGAAGCCCAGCGCACCCAGCGAGGCAGCGGCACTGGCACCAGCCAGGCCCGAACCCACGATGATGACGTCGAGCTTGCGCTTGTTAGCAGGGTTGACAAGTTTCTGATGAGCCTTGTAGTTGGTCCACTTCTCTGCCAAAGGTCCCTCGGGAATCTTGGCATCGGCTTTGGTTATGATTTTGTTTTCCATTGCAAATGACTTATTTTTGTTCATGGTTCATTGTTCATGGTTCATGGTTATCGTTATCGTTAACGTTATCGTTATCATCCTACCAGTCCCTGGAAGAGTCCGGGAAAGATGGCCCAGTTCAGTCCTTCGGCGCAGAAGAAGAGGATGAGCACCGTGGCAAAACCACCCATGATGAGGGTAACGAAGATGTAGCTGATCCACTTCAGGCGCACGTACCACTTCTTGTTGTTGAAACCAATGGTCTGCAGCGCGCTCCAGAAACCGTGGGTGAGGTGGAACCAGAGAGCAAGGAACCAGATGAGGTAGAGCAGCACGTTGTACCACTTCGAGAAGGTGTAGCGGATGAGCTCGACGCCTGCGGCGGGTTCACCGCCCTGCAGCTCGACCAGCTGCATCTTGCTCCAGAAATGGAAGAGATGGACAAAGAGTCCCACAAACACGATGATGCCGAGCACCAGCATGTTCCTCGACGCGAACTCGACGCCTTTCGGGCGGGCCGTGACGGCGTAGCGCTCGGCACCGCGTGCCTTGCGGTTGGTCCACGTGAGCCAGAAGGCGTACACAATGTGTATCACCATGAGGATGGCCAGACCAATGGTGGCCACCATGGCGTACCAGTTTGCACCAAGGAAGTTGCAAATCCACTCGTACCCCTCGGCTGAAAACAGAGCCACGCAGTTCATGGTCATGTGGAAAGTAAGGAACAAAATCAGGGCAAGACCCGTGACACTCATTACTACCTTCTTTCCGACAGAAGAATTAAATAACCACATAATTACTTTGATTTTTAATGAATTAAAATTGATTTAAGATGTTTTTTCCGGTTTATTGTCATTAACAAGCGTCAAAAGTACATAATTTTATTTAAATAACCCGCATTTTTACAAAAAAAACGCAGTTTCTTGGATGTTTGATGTTTTTACCCTACCTTCGCAGAAAAATCCAGACAGACAATGAAAGTGAACAAAGGTAAACACGAAGTGAAGGCCTTGTCGTACGAACTGTACATCGATATGGACGGCACGCCGACGATGGTAGAAGAGTGTACGGCTGAACGGCCGTTCAGGTTTATAACGGGCGTAGGCTACACGTTCGATGCCTTCGAGGCGGCGTTGGAGCCTCTGGCGGTGGGCGACAGATTTGACTTTGTCGTCAAGGCCGACGAGGCGAACGGTCAGCGCGACGAGGACTATGTGTTCGACGTTGACAAGGCCATCTTCAGCGTCGATGGCTCGTTCCCGAGCGACGAGGTCTATCCGGGCAATGTGGTGCCGCTGCTCGATGCCGACGGCAACCGCCTGCAGGCCACCGTCGTGGCGGTGAAGAAGGACAAGGTGACCATCGACCTCAACCACCCGCTGGCTGGCAAGGACTTGCACTTTGTGGGTATGCTGCTTGAGGCCCGTCCCGCCACCGACGAGGAGCTGCAGCGCCTGACATCCGGCTGCTGCGGCTGCCACGGCAGTTGCGAAGGCGGCGGTTGCGACAACAACAGCTGCTGCGAAGGTGGCAATTGCGAAGGTGGCAAATGCTGCTAACGCCCATCGCCCCCCAAAAATTAGTATAATTCGTAAAATTCGTAGTGAAAACAGAATACCGAGTGCAAGACATTTTTTCTTAACTCTTAACTCTTAATTCTTAATTAACTAAAAAGTATGAACACGTTCGGGAATCTGTACCGCCTGACGACGTACGGTGAGTCGCATGGCGCGGCCATCGGTGGCGTAGTGGACGGCATGCCGGCAGGCATAGCTATTGACGAGGACTTCGTGCGTAGCGAGATGGCCCGCCGCCGCCCGGGGCAGAGCACGCTGACCACCGCCCGGAGCGAAGCCGACGAGGTGGAGTTCCTGTCGGGCATCTTCGACGGACGGTCCACCGGTGCACCGATAGGGTTCATCATCCGCAACACCGACACCCGTTCGGGCGACTACGACGCAGCGGCGCTCTGGTACCGTCCGTCGCACGCCGACTACACGTACGACCAGAAGTATGGCTTCCGCGACCATCGTGGCGGCGGACGCTCGTCGGCACGCGAGACAGCCGTCCGCGTGGTGGGCGGGGCACTGGCCAAGCTGGTGCTGGCACAGAAGGGCATCAGCGTGAAGGCACAACTACTGCAGGTGGGGAACGAGACGACGGCCGAGGGCATGGAGGCGCTCATCCGCTGCGTGAAGGAGGAGGGCGACAGCATCGGCGGCGTGGTGGGCTGCACGGTGACGGGCTGCCCTGCCGGACTGGGCGAGCCGCTTTACGGCAAGCTGCACGCTGCGCTGGGGGCGGCCATGCTGAGCATCAACGCCTGCCACGGCTTCGACTACGGCAGCGGCTTCGACGGCATCGCCATGAGGGGCTCGGAACAGAACGACGCCCTTGTCCGCCACAGCGACGGCTCCATCGGCACAGCCACCAACCACTCAGGAGGCATCCAGGGGGGCATCAGCAACGGCGAGCCCATCTGCTTCCGTGCCCTGTTCAAGCCCACGCCCACCATCATGCGTCCGCAGCAGACGGTGGACAAGGAGGGCAACGTGGGCACACTGGCCATGAAAGGCCGTCACGACCCCTGCGTGGCGCTGAGGGCCGTGCCCGTCGTGGAGGCGATGGCTGCCATGACCATTCTGGACTATTATATGATGGACTGCGCTGCGCGTCCGTTCCACACGCCGTCGCCGCAGCCATAAACAGACAAACACTACCCCACCACCGCCGCAGCGCTAACTGATGCGCACGGCCGAGGAGACCTCCTTCAGCTTCAACAGGCTCTGGGTGATGGTGCGTATGTCGCTGACGTCGTGGACACGCAGACGGATGGTGCCTTCGAACACCCCGTCGTGGGCCTCGATGACGATTTTCTCCATATAGACGCTGAGCTGCGACGAGATGATGTCGGTTATCCGGCCCAGCACGCCCAGGCCGTCGATGCCGCTCAGGGAGATGGTGGCCGAGAAGAATACCACCTTGTTGGTGTTCCACGTAGCGGCAAGGATGCGCGGGCCGTAGGCTGCCTTGAGCTTGGCGGCGACGGAGCAGTTGCGCTTGTGGATGACAATCTGGCCGGAATCGTCGATGAACCCCAGGACATCGTCGCCCGAGATGGGGTTGCAGCAGGTGGCCATGTGGAAGCGGGTGCGGATGAGCTCGTCGGTGAGCAGCAGGGGTTTGCGGCGGTCGATGGTGCTGACGTCGAACGGTGCGGGCACGGCGGCATCGGTGGCGGAGGCGGTGTCGGCAGGCTTTTTCGCGTCGGCGGGACGCTGGCGGCGACGGAAGAGGCCCGAGATGCCGGTGTTGCCGCGGACGACGGTGCGCTCGGCATCACCGAGGACGATGTTGCCGCGGCCGATGGCGGCAAACAGCTTGTCGCGGCTGTCGTAGCCATGCAGACGGCAAATCTTGTCGATGGCGATGCTGTTGAGGGGCATGTCCTCCTGCCCGAAGAAGGCGTTGAGACGTTCCTCGCCCTCCTTCTGGGCGGCACGCTCCTCGCGCCGCAGGGTGGCGAGAATCTTACTCTTGGCCTTGGCCGTCGTGACAAACGAAAGCCACTCGGGATCGACGCGCTGGGTGCGCGAGGTGAGCACCTCTATCTGGTCGCCGCTCGAGAGCTTGTAGCTGGGTGCCACCAGACGGTGGTTGACCTTGGCGCCGATGCAGTGGGTACCCACCATGGTGTGGATGAGGAAGGCGAAGTCGAGCACCGTGCTGCCCTGCGGCATGGTGCGGATGTCGCCCTTGGGCGTGACGACGAAGATTTCCGAGGCATAAAGGTTGAGCTTGATGGCATCGAGGAAGTCCATGGCGTTGGGCTGCGGGTCGTCGAGAATCTCGCGTATGTTGTGGAGCCACTTGTCGAGCTCGTCGTCGTCGATGACGGCCTCGTGGACCTCGGCGTTCTGCCGCTCGGCGTCCTTGTACTTCCAGTGGGCTGCCACGCCCTGCTCGGCGATGTCGTCCATGCGCTGGCTGCGGATCTGCACCTCCACCCACACGGCCTTCTTCGGGTCGGACGCACGGCCTTCTTCACGCTGACGGCGCATAAGCGTCATGTGAAGTGCCTGATAGCCATTGGTCTTGGGATGGGTGACCCAGTCGCGGGTACGCTCAGGGTGAACGGTGTAGAGCTTCGACAGGGCCACATAGATGTCGAAACACTCGTTGGCCTCCAGCTCGGCCGACTTGGGCTGGAAGATGATGCGGACGGCCAGGATGTCGTAGATCTCCTCGAACGTGAGGTTTTTGTTCTGCATCTTCTTCCAGATGGAATAGGGGCTCTTGATGCGCCCCTTGATGACGTACGAGAGCCCCATGGCAT
The DNA here is from genome assembly GCA_024697785.1 of Bacteroidaceae bacterium. Taxonomy (GTDB): domain Bacteria; phylum Bacteroidota; class Bacteroidia; order Bacteroidales; family Bacteroidaceae; genus UBA1189. The sequence continues at coordinate 35,825 of JAILEU010000103.1, forward strand.
CGAGCCGCTGGCGCATGGGCGCCGTGAACTCTTCGAACAGCGTGTCGCGCTCGGCCTTCGTGGCAGCGAGCTTGTCCTCGATGCGGGCATACTCCTCGGGATGTTCGTAGCGGAAGCTGAGGTTTTCCAGCTCGGACTTGATCTTGTTCAGGCCGAGACGGTAGGCCAGGGGGGCATAGATGTAGAGTGTCTCGCCGGCAATCTTGAGCTGCTTGTTGGCCGCCATGCTGCTGAGGGTGCGCATGTTGTGCAGGCGGTCGGCAATCTTGATGAGGATGACGCGGATGTCCTCGGACATGGTGAGCAGCAGCTTCTTGTAGTTCTCGGCCTGGGCGGAGTCCTGGCTGCTGAAGAAGCTGCCGGAGATTTTCGTCAGCCCCTCGACAATCTGGGCTATCTTGTCGCCGAAGATGTTGCGGATGTCCTCGACGGTGTACTCCGTGTCCTCGACCACGTCGTGCAACAGGGCGGCACAGATGGAGGTGGAGCCCAGCCCGATCTCCTCGCAGACGATGCGGGCCACGGCAATGGGGTGCATGATGTACGGCTCACCCGAACGGCGGCGCACTCCACGGTGGGCATTGCGGGCGAAGTTGAACGCCTTCTCGATAATCTCCCGCTTCTTGCGGTGCTTGGAGGCAAGGTAGATGTTCAGCAATTCCTGAAACGCAGCGTTTATCTGCGCATCTTCCTGCTCTTCGGTCAGGGTGTAGGGCTGCTCTTCGTTCGTCATGGTGAGAGGGGGGAGGGGGTTATCGGTATATCTTCAGCGTATGTCCTGCGGTGATGCGGTCGCTGCGCAGGCCGTTCCACTTCTTAATCTGTGCGACGCTGACGCCGTACTTCCGGGCGATGGAGCCCAGCGACTCACCGGCGCGGATCTTGTGGGTTATCAGCCCTCCCTTGCCGCCTGATGAGCGGGAGGGGGTGACGGCACGGGGCTCGACGGTCTTCTGCGGGGGGAAGAACTTGTCGTGCTGATAGGCATAGACAGAGTCGCCTTTGTCGATGAACACGGCTATCTTGTCCATGGGCAGGCGCAGCGAGTAGGGCTCGAAGGCGCCGGGGATGAGGTCTTCCTTGTACTGCGGGTTGAGGGCACGCAGGGCTTCCATGTCGATGTCGCACACGGCGGCAATCTGCTCGAGATAGACGTTGCGGTGGAGCATCAGCGTGTCGTTGGCCAACGGCAGCGTCGTCTCCATGGGACAGATGCCATGCTCGGCATAGTAGGTCATGATGTAGTTGGCGGCGATGAAGGCGGGCACATAGCCGCGCGTCTCGCGGGGTAGGTTCCAGTAGATGTCCCAGAAGTCGAGCCTTCCGCCACCCGAGCGGTGGATGGCTTTGTTGACGTTGCCGGCACCGCAGTTGTAGGCGGCGATGGCCAGCGTCCAGTCGCCCAGCAGGTCGTACATGGCGCGCAGATGGTGGGCTGCCGCCCACGTGGCCTTGATGGGGTCACGACGCTCATCGACCAGCGAGTTGAGCTTCAGACCGTATGACTTGCCCGTGGGATACATGAACTGCCACATGCCGGTGGCACCGGCACGCGACACGGCGATGGGGTTCATGGCCGACTCGATGACGGGCAGGTACTTCAGCTCCTGGGGCACGCCGTAGAAGTCGAGCGCCTGCTCGATGACGGGCGAGTAGAACTGCATGACGCCCAGCATGTACGACACGAGGGCACGGCTGCGGGTGGCATAGCGGTCGATGACCGCACGCACGGGCTGGTTATAGACCATCGGCACAATGGTGGGCAGGTTGTCCAGCCGCTCCATATAGACCGAGTCGGGAAAGTCGGGGTTCGTGCCGCTGCCCACACAGAGGCTGTCGTAGAGCAGGTACTTGCGCGAATGCCAGTCGTGCAGCAGGCTGTCGAGGTTGACGGACATGCTCTCGAGGACGGCCATCGAGTCGTCGCGGATGGTGCGCCACGTGTCGGACAGCGGGTGCTCACGGAACTCCTTGTAGGGGTTTTCAGCCTCCAGCCACACGGTATCGACGATGACGATGGTGTCCGTCTTGTGGGCGACGGTTCGCTTCTTCCGGTCCCACACGGGCTGCCACGGCAGCAGGGTCAGCAAGGCAAAGAGGAGTATGAGCGGTTTTTTCATGGGGTGTCAGAACGATAGGCTGCACTTCACGCCCAGCGAGCGCGCATGCAGGGAATAGTAATCGGTAGCCGGGATGACGGAGGGACGGATGTGGAGGCCCAGGTCCTCCGAGATGTCGAAGTGGGCAAGCTCGGCATCGACGTACGCATCGATGATGGAGATGACATAGACGCCGATGAAGCTGAAGATGCTCAGGTCGCGATAGCGGCGGTAGTTGTCCTTGCGGTTCTTGAACACGCGCTTCAGGTACGCCTCGTTGGCCGTGACGTTGTAGTTTGGCGGCAGGAAGTCGGCATAGCTGGCTGTGGCCGGGTCATCGTCCATGATGTCGAGGTAGGCCTGCGAGTAGTCGCGATACATCTGGTTGTTCCACGTCAGGGCGTAAGCACAGCCGAGGAATCCGCCATAGACGATGGGCAGCTTCCAGTACTTGCGGTTGTAAATCTGTCCGCCGCCTGGGAAGACGATGCCCATCCACGTGGCACGGGCAGGGTCGGGCGACCATGCTTCCTTACCGGCAAGCGAGTCGAGGGCAGCAACGGCGATGCTGTCGCCGCCAATAAGCATCAGGCTGTCGGTCGTAGCCTGTACAAGGCTGTCGGCACGGGCATAGAGGACAGAGTCGGTGGTTATCGACTGGGCATGCAGAGCCGTAGTGACCGTCACCGACAGCCACAACAGCGCCACCACAATTCTACCTCCACGCTTCCTCATCGCACTCTGGATTTCTTTCTGTACTACTTGCTTTTTACTTTCTTTACTACGAATTACACGAATTATACGAATTATTTTTGAACACGGATTACACGGATTGAACGGATTTATTACCGCTTCGCGGTTTTTTTGGAGTCTGCTTCGCAGAGAAATGTTTCAAAAATTAATTTCAAAATTAAACAAAATTTGGCATTTGACATTCGGCGTGCGAAGCCTTCGCCGCAGGGAATAATTTGTAAAATTCGTAGTCAAAAAAGTAGGGTATGCAAAGCTATTTTTCTTAACTCTTAACTAGTTAAAATTAGTATAATTCGTAAAATTCGTAGTTCAAAAAAGTAGGCTGTATGCAAAGCAATTTTTCTTAACTCTTAACTCTTAATTCTTAACTAGTTAAAATTCGTAGTCAAAAAAATAGTCCGTATGCAAAGCTATTTTTCTTAACTCTTAATTCTTAATTCTTAACTAAGTAAAGCTCTTATTTATCTTGTCCAGGAGGGCGATGATGCCCTCCAGTTCCTTTTCGTTCTTGAAGGGGATGGAGATCTTGCCCTTGCCCTTTGCCCCCACCGACAGCTTCACGTCGGTGTGGAAAAACGTTGCCAGATGTTTCTGCAGCACATCGTAGTCGGGGTCGGACGTACGGCTGCGGCTGCCTTTTTCAGCCTTGCCCTTGGCCGTCTGCTCCTTCACCATCTCCTCTACCTTGCGGACAGAGTAGCCTCCCTCGCGAATCTGGCGGAACAGCCGCAGCTGCTCGCCGAGGTCATCGACGGCCAGCAGGGCACGGGCGTGGCCCATGTCGATCTCCTTGTTCTTCAGCGCCACCTGGATCTCACCGGGCAGCTTGAACAGACGCAGATAGTTGGCGATGGTGGCACGGTTTTTGCCGACACGTTCGCTCAGGTCGTCCTGCGTTATCTGCAGCTCGTCAATCAGTCCCTTGTAGGCAAGGGCTATCTCCATAGGGTTGAGGTCCGAACGCTGTATGTTCTCCACCAGCGCCAGCTCCAGCACACTCTGGTCCTCTACCTCTTTTATATAAGCCGGTATGGAGGTGAGCCCTGCCAGTCCCGACGCACGCCAACGGCGTTCGCCCGCCACAATCTGATAACTGTCGTCGCCCGTCCGGCGCAGCGTCACCGGCTGGATGACGCCATACGTGCGGATGGACTCAGCCAGCTCGTGCAGCGCCTCCTCGTCGAAGTCCTTGCGCGGCTGGTCGGGGTTGGGGGTAATTTGTGCGAGGGGAATCTCGCTGATGACGGACGACCCCGCCGTCGTCACCTCGTCGGTGGCGATGAGGGCGTCAAGCCCACGCCCAAGGCCTGTATGTTTCTTATCTTTTGCCATACTCTTTTATTTACTTCGTTAATGGATAACGGGTAATGGATAATTATCAATTGTCAATTATCAATTTTTAATTGTCAATTGCGCGGAGCGCTAAGTATCTCCTGTGCCAGCTGCAGGTAGCGCCTGGCACCCTGCGAATCGGCGTCGTAGAGGATGGCGGGGACACCGTGGCTGGGGGCCTCGCTCAGACGCACATTGCGCGGGATGACCGTCTCGAACACCAGGTTCTGGAAGTGACGGCGCACCTCGTCCAGCACCTGGTTGCTGAGGTTCAGGCGGCTGTCGTACATCGTCAGCAGGAAGCCTTCGATGCCTAATGAGGGATTGAGACGAAGCTTAATCAACTTAATGGTGTTCAGCAGCTTGCTGATACCCTCCAGCGCGAAGTATTCGCATTGGACGGGGATGATGACCGTGTCAGCCGCCACCAGCGAGTTGACGGTGATGAGCCCCAGCGAGGGCGAGCAGTCGATGAGGATGAAGTCGTATGTGTCCTTGATAGGGCTGATGGCGTCCTTCAGCTTCGTCTCTCGCTCCGAGAGGTTCAGCATCTCTATCTCAGCGCCCACCAGGTCGATGTGCGAGGGGATGATGTCGAGCCCCTCGATGTCGGTATGGACGACAGCCTCGTCGGCCTTACACTTGCCGATGATACATTCATAGACGGTCTTCTCGGCCTTGCGCACATCCACGCCCAGCCCCGACGAGGCGTTGGCCTGCGGGTCGGCGTCAACGAGCAGCACTTTCTTCTCGAGCGTGGCCAGCGAGGCAGCCAGGTTGATGGCTGTGGTGGTCTTGCCCACACCGCCTTTCTGATTGGCTAATGCCATTATTTTTCCCATAACAATTCGTTTCGTACATTAATCCAAGCTGCGAAGGTAGTGAAAAACTCCGCTACCCCCCGCAGAAAATGTCCTAAACTTTTATAAAATGTGGAAAAAACCCTCCATTTGTGGAAAACTCCCCCCTCTCCCGGCGCCTTGGCGCAATTGAAAATAGAAAAATGATAAAGATAATGTTAGGAGTTCAGGAGTACAGGAGTTCAGGAGTTCAGGAGTACAGGAGTTCAGGAGTACAGACAATAGTGCTGCTAACGAAAAACTGCATGCAAAGGTATCGTCTGAACTCCTGTACTCCTGAACTCCTGAACTCCCAAAAACATAAACTCCTAAATAGTCAAACAGCCAAAAATTGCCTTTAAATTTGCACAAACCGATTTTTTGCCCCATCTTTGCACACGATAATCAATGAAAATCGTGTTTACCACGCAAGATTTTCAATGAAAATCGAGCGCATAAATTATGAATAGCAAAACCATGTTATAAGGAATCTTTCAAATTGACAAAGAGTTAGACGGAAGTATATTCGATGTCGGAGTAGCCAACTACCTGCTTCACCGCAAGAATCTTGTCCGTGGCAGCGTTGACTACGGACATGCCTTTGAACATCTGGTCGTGCAAGAACTGGTAGCTTATCTGCACTACAGCCACAGCGAGGAAAAACTCAGCTATTGGCGCACCTATACCGGTGTGGAGGTGGACATCGTTTTGGGCGATGCCCGCATAGCTATCGAGATAAAGTCAACGGAAGAGGTGCAGAGCAGACACATGAAAAACCTGAAGGTATTTGCTGAGGAACATCCCGGATGCAAGCTGATGATAGTATCTCTCGATGTCTTTACGCGCCAAATGGGCAATATAGAATGTATCTACGTCATGGACTTCTTCCACCGCCTGTGGACTGACGGCATTTAGCCAGAATCAGCCAACTTTCTTAACTCTTAACTCTTAATTCTTAACTAATGTTGAACCTCCTCTGCCAGTCCATCGAGCAGTCTCTGGGCCATTGCATACAGTCGCCCAAGGACTTTGACCAGCTGCGCGAACACATCTATACGCGCTTGCACCAACTCATCAGCACCTCCACGCTAAAGCGTGTATGGGGCTACATCGACAGCGAAAGCGAACCCAGCCGCAGCACCCTCAACGTGCTGGCCCGTTTCGTAGGCTATGGCAGCTATGCCGACTTCTGCGCCGCAGCGGCCAAGGGAGGCACCGATGCCAGCAATCCTGTCGTCAGCCGGCATATCAACGTAGCCACCAACCTCGCCGTTAACGATTGTCTCACCCTCACATGGGCACCCGACCGCCAATGCCGTGTGCGATACCTCGGCAACATGCAGTTTCGGGTAGAGGAGGCCGCGGGCACACGCCTGCAGGCAGGCGACTCTTTCCAGTGCAGCCTCATCGTAGAGGGCGAACCTCTCTACCTGGCCAACCTCATGCAGCCCGGGCGACAGGCCACCAACTACGTCTGCGGCAAGCGCGGAGGCATACGCTTCGAGCGGACATAATCATCCATCATTTACAATAGTATAATTCAAGTTTCGGAAGTTAAAAAACGGTTCCAGACTGCGATGAGCGCCCTGAAAGGGCAGAAAGCCACCAGCCCAGGGCAGCGCCCTGGGTACAAACGGCCAAAGTAACTTTCGCCCTGAAAGGGCAAAAGCTTTACAATACATGGCTGCTGCTTGTATGTTCCCCTCTGAATGGAATGCTTTTGCCCTTTCAGGGCGGCAGAATGATGTGTGCTTGAATAAACCCAGGGCGTTGCCCTGGGCTGGTGGCTTTCTGCCCTTTCAGGGCGCTCACCGCTGTCTGAACTCGTTTTTTAACTTCCGAAACTTGAATAAATAATGAATTAGTAATTATGAAAGGTGCTGATTATAAAAAGGAAAAAGGTCGTAGGAAGAAATGGTATTCCTCATTCCTAATTCCTCATTTTTTAATTATCATGCTGTTCTTCTCCAGCTGTTCGGATTTCCTGGGTATCCTGCCGCTGAATGAGATTGTGCTTGAGAACTACTGGACGAGCGAGGACGACGTCCGCGCCATGGTGAGCGCCTGCTACAGCCGCATGGCCACCAACGACTTCGTCAAGCACGCCTTCGTGTGGGGCGAGTTCCGCTCGGACAACATCGTGCGCGGCCTGGGCACCAGCAACGAGGAGATAGAGATCCTCGAGGGCAACCTCCAGCCCTCGCACAGCGTCACCCACTGGGGCGCCTACTACGACGTCATCAACCTCTGCAACACCACTCTCCACTACGCCCCCGACGTCCTCGGCCGTGACCCCGACTTCGGCGAAACCGAGTGGCTGGCCCTGCGCTCGGAGGTCCTCGCCATCCGAGCCCTCTGTTACTTCTACCTCGTCCGTACCTTCCGCGACGTGCCCCTCGTCGTCACCCCCACCATCGACGACAACACCTCCTATCAGCAGGCCGCTGCCGACCCTGACGACGTGCTTCGCCAGATTGTCAACGACCTGCA
>JAILEU010000111.1 GCA_024697785.1 Bacteroidaceae bacterium
CTCTCGGGGTCTTCGCTGAGGCTGACCTCGTAGCCGCGGCTCGACATGCTGAACATCCAGAAGTTCCAGTCGCGGCTGACGCGTTCGATGGCGGGCAGGGCGGCGAGACGCTCGGGGATGCCGTTGTCGTCGATGTGGTGCTTCATGTCGAAGTTCAGTTGGTCGGCGGGGCTGATGGTGAGGTAGGCGCGGTCCTTGATGGCGACGCCGTTGTCGGTGTTGTGCATGAACCAGAGCTGCCGCAGCATCACCACGGCGCAGAAGACGAACGCGAGGCTGACGGCGAGCTGCACGCCGATGCTGACGGACGAGAAGACGTGGCGTCGTGCCGCCGCAGGACTGATGGACGACGAGAGGGTGCGGCGGCGCACCACCTCGACGGCGCCGAGGCTCAGCACGAGGCAGACGGCCAGCACACCCACCATGATGACGAAGGCGCCGAGGGTGACGTAGCCGCCGCCCATCTCGATTCCGGCGAAGGCGGCGAAGACGTCGCGCAGGCTGAACACCAGCAGCACCCCCAACGCCGTGGCCGAGCCCAGCGTCACCCCCAGCTCCGTGGCAAACATGCTGACCAGCCCACGATGCGATGAGCCGTGGACGAGGCGCAAGGCCATCTCACGCTTGCGGCCGCGCAGGCGGTTCAGGTAGAGGGTGAGGAAGTTGATGAGGGCACAGGCGGTAAGCAGGACAGAGATGAGAAGGAACGCGCGCATGTGGGCGTAGGAGAGCTTGGCGTTACCCTTCCAGCGGCCCATCTTGGTTATCGGCTCTATCTTGCCGTGGATAGGCTCGGTGCCCTCCCACTCCACGTGCTCGTGAATCTTCTTCTCGAACGAGGCGCGGACGTCGTCGCCCGGCGCGAGGCGGACGAGCGTGGGCTGCCAGCTGCCGCGCGAGTCGAGAATAGCGTCCTCGGGCATGATGTAGGCGATGTCGAAGGTGAACGAACTGTGGCGGCTGAAGTCCTTCACGACGGCTTCGATGACGGCCTCGGCACCCCCTTCAATCTTGACCTTTCGGCCGACGGGGTTCTCATCGCCGAACTTGCGGCGGGCGAACGACTCGCTCAAAGCAAGATGGTAGGCGTCGCCCCCCTTATTGGCCGTCCAGAAGTCGGCGGGGCCATAGATGACGTCGAAGTGGAAGAACGCGGCGAAGGTCTTGTCGATGTCGATGAACGCCACCTCTTCCTCCACTCCGTCCATTTCCAAATCGACAGTTGACTGCTCGTTGAGGCACCAGGCCTCCACCTCGGGCCATTCGTTCATGGCCTGACGGAGTCCGCCGGGGACGGTGAGGGTGAACTCGCCGCTGCGCCACTCGCCGCCCAGGGCGTAGGTGCGCTCGGGGGCGTCGATGGGGAGGTCGGTGTTATAGGTGTTGTCGTAGCGCAGCCAGAGCGCCGAGAGCGAGAGGCAGACGAAGCCCACGGCCAGCCCGACGACGGAGACGATGGTCTGGAGCTTGTAGCGCTCCATGCCGCGCACGGCGACGGTGATGTAATGGCGAAACATTTTCATTTTCGTAGTTAAGAATTAAGAGTTTATTTAGTTAAGAATTAAGAGTTAAGAATTAAGAAAAAATGTATGGGATGGAAGGGAAAGGCGGAAATCTTGGAGCAGCGAGCGCAAAAGAGCTTGCTCATTTTGCCGAGTCGCGACAAAGATAAGACGAAGTCAATTCCAAGCGCTTGGATTTGGAGTTTCAGGCGCTTGGATTTGCAGTTCCAAGCGCTTGAAACTTTTTTTTACTAGTGGGTTTTTACACATTTAGTCCTACGTTTTTTCCGTCAGGCATCACTTTATCTTTATCTCGCGGGCATCGCCGAAGGAGTCGTAGCCTGAGGTGATGACGCGGTCGCCGGGCTGGAGGCCTTCGAGGACTTCGTAGGAGAGAGGGTTCTGGCGGCCGACGGTGATGGGCACGCGCTGGGCGGTGTGGCCGTCGGAGGAGAGGCGGAAAATCCATTTACCACCCGTGAACGAGTAGAAGTTGCCCTTGGGAATGACGACGGCAGGCTCGGCGGCCGAGAACTCAATCTTCGCCTGATAGCCCTTGCCGATGCGGGCGTTGGCGGGCATAGAGTCGGTGAAGACGAGATCGACGGAGAACGAGTGGTCCTTCACCTCGGGCACGATGCGGCTGATGCGCAGGGGGAAGAGGGCGTCGGCGTAGGTGACGGTGGCCGTCTGGCCCACGGAGAGCTTGTCGATGTAGTATTCGTTGAGCGACGAGGCGAGGCGGAAGCGGTCCATAATCTTGATTTCGCCCACCTCCGAGCCGCTGCCGATCTTCTGGCCGGGGACGCCGTTGATGGAACTGAGCTGTCCGTCGCAGGGGGCGCGGACGATGAGGTCGCGCAGACGGGCTTCGGTGCGGCGCAGGCGCTGCTGCTCGTCGGCCAGCTCGCTCTGGGTGCTCTCGGCGTGCAGCGAGGCCAGGGCGGAGTCGCTGCGCAGGCTCTCCAGCTGCAGCTCGGCGCTGCGGTGGCGGTAGTTGTACTCGGCTTCGGCCAGGTCCAGCTCGGCGCGGCTCTTGATGCCCATGCGGAACTCCTCCTGGTCGAGGCGGTACTGCTTCTCCAGCCGCGAGAGCTCGTAGGTGGTCTGTAGCGTCTGCTGGCGGATGGTGATGCGCTTCTGCTTCATCTCGAGCTGCTTCTCCTGCTGCGAGCGGAGCAGGCGTGCGTAGGCGGCGCGCTGGTCGGCAATCTGCTGCTCCAGCTCGGGATTGGTGAGGACGAGGAGGGTGTCGCCCTGGCGCACCATAGCGCCCTCCTCGGCAATGATTTCGCTGACGGTGCCGCCCTCGACAGCACCCACGCGCACGGTGCGGATGGGCTGGAGGACGCCGTCGGCGTTGACGTACTCGGTGAACTCGGCCTGAGTGACCTCGCTGATGGTGACGGCGTCGGCGGCGAGCCGCAGCGTCTTGGGGCGAAGGGTAACCAGCACAAGGGCTACAAGGATGATGACGGCACCGGCTCCGGCAAGGAGCTTTCCGCGATGGCGGATGTACCAGGGGCGTTTGGGAAGGGGAATGTCCATTGTTTATTGGGGGTTAAGGTTTTTTTGAGGGGGGTGGTCCGGTTTTTCCGGATTATCCGGAATCTCCGGAATCTCCGGTTAGTACTCGTATTCTATGGGGAGGTTCCATTGGAAGTCGTAGGCGGTGAGGCTGCGGAGGGCGTAGAAGAGACTCCAGTAGGTGCTGAGGGCGCCGACGTAGCCGCGGTAGGCGCTGTCCTTCTCGCTGATGGCGCTGTTGAGGTCGAGGATGGTGCTCTTGCCGAGCATGTAGAGGCGGCGGGCGACGTCGTAGCGCTGCACGGCCGTCTGCAGGGTCTTGTGGGCGATGGTGACGCGGCGGTTCTGCAGGTTGAACTGCTTGACCACCTTAACGACGTTCTGCTCGAAGCTCATGGCCGATTGCTCAATGCGGGTGTTGGTGAGGTCGAGGTTCGAGCGTGCCTGCTGCACCTGTCCGCGTCCGCGGCCCCAGTCGAGGATGGGCAGGCTGACGCCCACGCTGACGTACTGCTCGTCCATGAAGTTGCGCGTGGCGGCACGGAGGTCGTCGCCCGTCTGGGCGAGGCCGAGCTGCATATAGACGCTCGCCTTCAGGCCCGCGTTGGCACGGGCGTAGGCGAGGTTCTCCTCGCTCTGCAGGCGCTGGCGCTCCCAGCTGTCGGGCTCGGGGCTGTTCTGGCGGGCAAGCGTCATGGCCTCTTCGAGGGGGACGACGAACGAGGGGACGACCGTGTCGGTGACGACGCTGAGCGGCTCCGTGTCCTTCCTATTTAAATAGGTACGCAGGAGGTCCTCGGCTTCGTCGCGCGACGCCTGGGCGGAGAGCACGTTGGCCTCCTCGCTGAGCTTGTTCAGCTCAAGCTGCAGCAGTTCGTTCTCCGTAATCGTACCTATATTATATCGCCCGCGCGCGATGCTGTAGAGCGTGTCGGCGGCGGCGCGGTTGCTGATGGCGATTTCGAGGTTGGTCTGCGCTTGGGCGAGGTTGAAGAAATAGCTGCACGCCTGCGAGGCGACGAGCTCCATCGACTCGGCATACTGCTTGCGCGCCTCGCGATAGCGGAGCGGCTCGATGCGGCGGTCCCAGCGCACGCCGTTATAGCCCAGGAGGCTGTGCGAATAGACCACAGTGAGAGGCTGGAGGTTGTAGGTGGTGCCGCCTCCGCCGAGGAGGTCGAGACGGCGGGCCGCGCTCTTGACGGAGAGCGTGCCGCCCGTGAGCCAGACGTTCTGCGAGAGGTCGAGCGTGAGGTCGGTCTTCAGGTTGTTGTGGCGGACATAGACCTCAGAGCCGTCGCCCAGGGAGACGTAGTCGGTGTTGCGGTTCAAATAGGGCGAGGTGGAGACGCTGAGCGAGGGCAGCAGGCTGGCGCGATAGTTGCGCCACGTCCAGTAGGACGACTGGAAGCTGTGGCGGGCAGCCTGCGCCGAGGGCGACTGCTCCTGCGCCAGACGGATGACATCGGCGAGAGAAAAAGCCTCTCCTAAATCCTCCCCTAAAGGGAAGGACTTTATGATCTCCCCTCCTTCAGGATGGGCAGGGGGGAGGCTATGGGCTTCTAAGCTGAGAGCCGAAACGAGCACAAGCAGGACTGTGCGGATGGAGCTTTGAAATAGTCGTTTTTTCATACCTTTTCGTTTTAAGCTCCACAAAGGTATATGTAAGTTTTTGGGACATATGCAAGAAAAACGGACTTTTTTTTATTTTTCGCAAAAATTGTTCAGAAATTGAACACTTTTTTTGGGGCGTTGCCTGAAAAATGAGATTTTTGCTTGCAAAAGACGTGTTTTCGTCGTTACTTTGCAGCGTTAGAAAAAAGTCCATGAATTTCCCATGATTCAAGCGCGCATCTTGATTATCGACGACAACGTGGCCGTGCTGAAGTCGCTGCACCTCGTGCTGAAGGGAGCGTTCAGCACCGTGGTGGCCGTGAGCGACCCGCAGCTCATACCCGCTCTTATTAAAGAGGAGAACGTGGACGTGGTGCTGCTTGACATGAACTTCGGCCGCGGGAAGATGGACGGCAAGGACGGCCTCTTCTGGCTGGACCGCATCAAGCATCGCAGCGGCCTTGACTGTCCGCCCGCCGTGGTGCTCATCACCGCCTTCGGCGACATCGGGCTGGCCGTCGATAGCCTCAAGCAGGGAGGCGACGACTTCATCCAGAAGCCCTGGGACAACACGGAACTCATCCAGAAGATTACGGAGGCCGCGGAAAAGCGCCGCGTAGCCTTTTCGCAGCCCAAGGCCCCAGCCCATCCCAAAGAAGAGGACCGCCTCCCCCACCCCATCCTGAAGGAGGGGGAAACGGGAAAGGGGAACACAGCCCACCTTTCCGACCTCGAGCGCGAGCACATCCGTAAGGTGCTGGACGAATGTGGCGGCAACCTGACGGCAGCATCGAAGAAACTGGGCATCAGCCGTACGACCTTATACAGCAAAATGAAACGCTATGGCCTCATCCCTTAGCCGGCACTTCACGCGCCACATCGTCGTCAGCGTGGCGGGCATGACGCTCGCTGCCGCCGGGGCTGCGCTCTGCTTCAGCGGGACGTTCCGATGGCTGGGCAACCACGGCAACAGCGTGGCCATCGGAATGGCGTTCGTCATTGTGTGGGCGGCGATGGCCCGACGGCTATGGAAGCTTGTGCAAGTGCCCTTGCGCCAGATGGGCTACTTCGTGGGTGCGATGGAGAGCCGCGACACCACCATGCGCTTTCCCGATACCGACGACCCCTCGCTCGGCCCCGTGCTCGACGACATGAACCGCGTGCTGCGCGCTTACTGCGCCGACCGCTTCGCCATGGAGTCGCAACGGCAATACTACGACCGCATCCTGCGCGTGATGACGCACGAGCTGCGCAACTCCATCACCCCCATCATCTCGCTGACGGACTGGATGCAAAAACAGGACGCCATCTCTGCCGAGGACCTCAAGGAGTCTGTGGACATCATCCACCAGCAGGCCGAGGGCATCCGCAGCTTCCTCGGCCACTACCAGGAGCTGACTCACGTGCCAGAGCCGCAATGGAAGGACTTCCGTGCGCACGAGCTGTTCGACGGTCTGCGCACGACGCTCAGCGGTGAGCCTGCCGCCGCGCGCATGCACTTCAGCGTGAACGGCGACCCCATCATCCACGCCGACGAGAAGCTCATCCGTCTGGCGCTGCTGAACATTGTGCGCAACGCCATCCACGCCACCGACGGACAAGACGACGGCCGCATCAGCCTGACGGTCTCCGACTCGGTGGACGGCGTCCGCATCGTCGTCAGCAACAACGGTCCCCTCATCCC
>JAILEU010000117.1 GCA_024697785.1 Bacteroidaceae bacterium
CCGTCGAGGCCCTTACCGCCGCCTCCAAGCGCCTGCCCCTCCTCGCCGACGAGCTCGACGAGAAGTCCATGCGCTGGCTCGAGCTCAGCGAACTGAGCTGACGTCCTCATCATCCCCTCCCCCAATCACCCCCAACATCCGAAAAGCAGAAAGACCCTTGAAGAAACTAGCCTCACGCACAACGAGAAAAAGACATGCCTGCACCATGTTACTGCTGATGATGCTGTTCGTCCCCTCTCTGCCCCTGACGGGCCAGGAGACCTACGACGGCATCCCCGACCCTATGGCCGACACGGCAGCCTTCGTCAGGTCAGGGCACGTGCGCTTTACCATCCTCACGCCGCGCATGATTCGCATCCAGTACAGCTCGCGCGACCGCTTCGAGGACAGGGCCACGTTCGCCGTCATCAACCGCAGACTGCCCGTCCCCGCCTTCACGAGCGAGGAACGCGACGGCTACCTCTACATCACCACCGAAGCGCTCACCCTGCGCTATCGTATCGGCAGCACGCTGGCCGCATCGACGAACGCTCATGAGAACCTGCGCATTGACTTCGACCTGAACGGACGAAACGTAACGTGGTATCCGGGCCGCGACGACGCGTTCAACCTGAAGGGCACCGCCCGGACCCTCGATGGCGACATCGGCGACACCCATCGCCCGAAGATGGAGAACGGGCTGTTGTCGCGCGACGGATGGGCCATCATCGACGAGTCACCCCGCGCCACCCGCGGCGACGGCTCGACAACCTTCGCCTTCGACGAAGAGGTGGACGGAATCCCCTGGTGGGCAGAGCCCGTGGACAAAGCAGCCACCGACTGGTACTTCATGGGCTATGGCCATGACTACAAGGGGGCTCTGCAGGACTATGTGAAAATCGCCGGACGCCAACCCCTGCCCCCGCTCTACATGCTGGGCTACTGGTACAGCAAGTACCAGCGCTATTCGCAAAGCGACTTCACCTCGCTGGTCACCGAGATGAAAAGGAACAACATCCCCTTGGACGTGATGATCATGGACATGGACTGGCACCTCGACGGATGGACGGGATGGACGTGGAACAAGCAGCTCATCCCCAACCCCCAATGGTTGTTGGCGTGGATGCACCGCCAAGGGCTGAAAGTGGCGCTGAACCTTCATCCCGCGGACGGCGTGGGCAGCCACGAAGACCATTTCGCCGAAATCCGCGACGACCTTGGGATGCCCGCCACCGCCACCAGCGTGCCCTGGCAGCTCGAACGGCCGGAATTCTACAAGTCGTTCTTCAGCCACATCATCCGCGAACGAGAGAAAGAGGGCGTCGACTTCTGGTGGATTGACTGGCAGCAGGACCTCATCAACAAATCCGTCAAGGGTCTGAGCGAGACATTCTGGCTGAACCACGTCTTCTACAACGACATGCGCACCCAGCGCCCCGACCTTCGCCCTGTCATCTTCCACCGCTGGGGCGGGCTGGGCAGCCACCGCTACCCCATCGGATTCTCGGGCGACACGTTTGCCACGTTCGGCACCCTGGCCTTCGAGCCTTACTTCACGGCCACAGCCTCCAACGTCTGCTTCGGCTACTGGGGACACGACCTCGGGGGACACCTGCAGGTCAGCGACCCCAACGGCGAGCTCTATCTACGCTGGCTGCAGTACGGTGTCTTCTCACCCATCTTCCGCACCCATGGCGCCAGCCAGGCCAACAACGAACGGCGCATCTGGAAGTACCGTGAGTTCCCCCTTATGCTCGAAGCCGTGAAGCTCCGCTACCGGCTCACTCCTTATATATACACCAGCGCCCACGAAGCATTCGAGACCGGCGTCAGCATCTGCCGCCCGCTCTACTACGAGTATCCCGAGGACAACCGCTCCTATTCCAACGAGAGCGAGTACTTCTTCGGCCCGGACATGCTGGTAGCCCCCGTCTGCTCTGCTGTCGCGGGCGACGGCTATGCCACACGTGACATCTGGTTGCCCGAGGGCGTGTGGTACGATGTCTGCCGCGGCGAGCTAGTCGAGGGCGACGTGGAGTACACCGACCGCTACGGGCTCGACGAGATTCCCTATTTCGTCCGCGCCGGAAGCATCGTGCCGTGCTACCCCGCCATGGACAACCTGAAAGAAAGCCCCGCGAGCATCGTCCTGAACGTCTATCCCGGGACGGACGGACTGGGTGAGCTCTACGAAGACGACGGCGACAGCCAGGGCTACCTCAAGGGAGAATCCGCCACTACCCTGTTCACGCAGCAGCGTACGCCTGGCCGGGTCGAGTTTACCATCCTCCCCCGTGTCGGAGCCTATCCGGCGATGCCCGACCAGCGCACGTGGCAGGTGACGTTCATCGGTGCTGCAGCCCCACTGAGCGTCACGGTCAACGATGCCGAGGCTGAAGGGCAATGGCAGTACGACGAAGCCGCCCAATGCCTGACCGTCAACATCGAAAAAGCCCCCTGCGACATGCCGACCACGGTGGCGTTCACCTACACCCCCACAAGCATCGTCGTCCCCTACGCAGCCCCCCGCAGCGCTGCCCGCTACAACCTGCTGGGACAGCCCGACGCACATCCCTCACCTGAAGGCATCTACATTACAAACGGAACTAAACAAATCGAGAGACCATGAAACATGCGCTGACCTTCCTTGCCTTGCTTTTGATTACTTCGACAGCAACCATCGCCCAAACCATACAGAACCTCTGGATCACCGGCACAGCCGTGCCCGGAGGCACCCAGCAGCTCGTACGTTTTCCGTCGGGCCAGTTCAAGTTCGCCGGCGAGCTGCTCCCTGGCGAACTCAAGGTGATGACCACCCCCGAGCCTGTGGCCGAGACGCATTACCTTGCGCCGCGCTACTACCAGTCGTACATCGTCAACCACGGCCTGACCTACAAGCAGACGAAGAACGCCGACGAGCCCGGCTGGATTGTCACCTTTGCCGAAACGCGCTACCGCTTCACGGTCAACACCACGTCGCACACCCTCACCGGCGAACTTTTCCAGCCCTGGGACGAGCTGTTCCTGGTGGGCGGCTGCGTGTCATGCGGATGGGAGTCGTACATCATGCTGCCTTTTGAACGTCTTGACGACGGCCTCTGCCGGTGGACATGGACGGGCGAGCTGAAGAGCCGTTCAGAAAACGTCGAGCCGCGCCGCTTCAAGATCATGGGGCAGAATGCCTGGGAGCCCAAGCACCTCCACCCCTTCACGCAGGACGAAGCGCCCCTCACGTCAACCCAGCTCTGCACAGGCGGGGCGGATAACAAATGGCAGATAGAACGCGACGGACGCTATCGCCTGACGGTTGACGTGTTCCACGAGACATTCCATGCCGAGTATCTCGGCAGCACGCTTCCTCCGCACGACGTCACCACAGCCGAAGCTGAAGAAGCCGGCGACGACTTCCAGATTGACATCCAGGGCCGTCAGATAATCCTCACCCAGCCTGCCGGCAGAGAGGCACGACTCTTAGGCGCCCAGGGGGTGACGCTCGCCGTCAGCCATAGCCCGCGGCAGACGTGGTTCGCCCCTGCAGCAGGATTCTATATCGTGACGTCGGGCGACAGGAGCTGCAAAATCACCATAGCCGAATAAACATAGCCCCTTTCCGAATCGGGAAGGACGAGCAAAGCAAAATTCCAAGCGCTTAGAACTGCAAATACAAGCGCTTGAAACTTCAATTCCAAGCGCTTGGATTTGAATTATACTAGTGCGTTTTTGAAGATTGAAGGCTGAAACTTGAATCTTGAATCTTCTATTCAGCACTCAGAAACAGGTGGAGATGCCGACGTTTATGAACGAGAAGCCGTCGAAGCCCACTTCGGCCACGGCGCCGAGGTTGGGCGTGAACCAGTAGCGGCAGCCCAGCTGCAGGCCGGGCATCATGCGGCGGCGCCATGAGTCGGGGGTGCGGATGACGCCGTCCTTCGTGACAGCGCGCTTGCCGGTGAGCTTGTCGATGTATCGGACATGGGTGTGCTCCATGCCCAGTGAGAGGGTGGCATAGGTGTCGATGTGGTCGGAATGCATGCCGAAGAACTCGCCGAGGATGTCGTAGTGGAGCGTGCCGCGAAGGGCATACATGATATCGCTGTAGGTGTAGTAGAAAGCGGGGAAGTTGGCTGTGCGGCGATAGTGGCGGAAGCCGAACTGCCCGCCGACGCCGAGGCAGAGGCTCTCCACGTCGAGGAAATCGTCGAACAGTTCGTATTCGTAGGCGAGGCTCATGGTGGGGGTTCCGGCATCGGGACTCGACACCCCGTTGTCGCCCATGCGCAGGGTGACTACATTAAGCCCTTCGACCACCTGAGCCGAGGCTCCGGCAGCAAGCAGAAGGACAAAAAGGGAAAGGACAATTCGCTTCATAAAAGATTGAAGAAATTTACTATTTAACGATTTACTATTTAGGAGTTCAGGAGTTTAGGAGTTCAGGAGTTCAGGAGTTCAGACAATAGTTCTGCAAACGAAAGCCAGCAAACAGGACATTCGTCTGAACGGACGGAGCAGCGAGAGCCAACAAGCTTGTTTGATTGGCCGAGTCGCGACGGACGAAGGCAAAGCCA
>JAILEU010000181.1 GCA_024697785.1 Bacteroidaceae bacterium
GACGGCAAGACTATGCGCCTTGACATAGTCAGCAAGCACCTTGGCCCTAAGCGCCTCTCGTCTTTGTTCGTCGCTGTTGATGGCTTGGAAAGCCTCATACCTTTCGCCAAAGATTTTCTGGGCCGTCGGCAAGTAGCTGGAGCCGTCTTCCACTTGGTCGAAGCTCGTCACCTCAATGCCCTTCTCGGTCTGCCTGACGTGCATCCGTCCAGGGTGGCTGCCCCCTGAGACACACTTCAGCGTGTCGCCCACTTGATTGTAGTTGAACACCCAGAAATCGCCCCACACGAGGATGTCCTCAGCATTCCGATTGTCAACGCCTACGATGCTGTGGATGGGAACACAATGTTCGCCTTTGGCATAGCGGCCTCCGATTTCCCGTATCAGATAGCGGTCAATGGCAAGTAGGCAAGCCTCCTCCTGCGCGTTAATAAGCACAATCTCCTTATTCTCATATTGCTTGTCAAGAATGATGATGGAAACAGGCTGTATGCTGAACGATTGCTTTTCGCCCGTCTTGACCTCATAGGAATACAAGAGCGAATCGCCCCTTGCCTCGATCTTCAGAGGATGGATTTCAGTCTCCACGTCCGTCACGGGCAGCACTATGGCCAGAACAAACTGCTCCGTGAAGTCAATGGGAGTCGGTTCGCCCTCCGGCCCCATCGTCGTAGCCATACCGAAAAGTTTGTTGAACTCGGCTTCAGAGGTAATCTTCGGATTGATGGGCAATACGGCCGAACCGTTCTTGAAGAAGTAGTTCCTCCCCACCTCGAAGGCGACCTCGCCGCCTTCCGCACAGTTCTGAGCAGTCTCTTTCGGTTTGCCCGTGCAGGCAACGATGGCCAGCAACGCTAAAAAAGCAAATAGACTTTTTTTCATGTTATAACTTGTTTTTCTTATACTTCGCTTTTACAATCTCGTATGAGTTCCGTGTCAGCTCCTTCAGCAGATCATCTGGAGCTGTGTCAGGGTTGATGCCAATCCAATACTTAGGCGACATATTAAACGGCTTCGTGATGCTGCCGTTATTTGCCCGCAGCTCTTCGATGCGCTCGGGCTGGCATTTCAACGTAATGACCGTGAAATGATCGCAGTTAAAGAAGGAGAACATGTGGCCATGAACATAGAAAACAAGCACGCCGCTGGCATACTTGAATGCCGTGAAGGGTAGCTTCTCTTCTACGTCAGCACCTATGGACAGGCAATACTCGCGATAATCTTCTATATTCACCCAGAGCCGTCAAATTTCAATATTAGTCAATCTCTGTCCTTTTTGTTCTTCTCTTCTGCCTTATAGGAGAGAACCATGCTCAAAAAGCCCAGGCCATTTGAGAGTAATCCAAGAATCCTTGAATATGCGGGGACCTGAATAATCAACCAAACGACGAAGAGAATCAGGAATAAAACGGCTAAGCCCACCTGGAATTTTTGCCTTTTGTTCATATCCTATTTCTTATTATGGTTTAACGCATAACGATTCGACAACCCTCCTCAATTCTGCAACAAGCTTTCAGCCATACGTTTGCCTGCGTCGTAAGCTTTCTGAAGATCCTGCTCCCAATGCTCGTCGCGATAGTGGCGCTTGGCTTCTTCGGAGAAGCTAGCGAGTTCGTATCGGTCGTAGTTCTTTACCTGATAGGTGTTGTAGGCAACGACATGCTCCGGTTTGCCGAGAGCAATAGCTATGCAGGGTTCCATCGAGCCGTAGCCCTGACTGTTATTACGCTGGGGCGTTCCGTTCATCGTCTCCATCAGCACGACGGGCATACGTTTGGGGGCGGTCAGGCTATAGTCGTTGTACGAAAGCCACGGGAAGGCCAGACGCTCCATGAAGGTGCGGATCTGACCCGTCACGTCGCCAAAGTATATCGGCGAGCCCAGCACCAGCCCGTCGGCATCAGCTATCTCTTCCAGCACGGGCGTCAAGGCATCCTTGAACTTGCATACGTTCGCGGCCTTGCCCTTAATCTTGCACGCCATGCACGACATGCAGCCCTTATAGTTAAGGTCATACAGGCGTACAGTCTTCAATTCAATCTGATCGCTTACAGCCCTTGCGCCTTCGGCGAACTTCTGCAGCATCGAGGCCGTGTTGAAATTCTTCCGCGGACCTCCGTCGATAATCATAATCTTTTTCATCTTCGAGTTTCGTATGCTTTTATATATACTGAATGGGTTGACGTTCCGCAACGTTTGATGAGTCCCTCCGCAGCAAGGGCTTTCAGCTCGTCGGCGGCGTGGTGACGGGTGAGGCGGGTGAGCCGCATGTAGGCGCTGATGCTGATGTGACCGCGCTCGGCCAGATGTTCCATCAGGAGGGCGCGGCGCTCGGCAGGCGCGGGGACGTCCTTCTCGACATTGGCGGGGAACTGCATTTTGGCGCGCACAAACGGCCCCGTCAGTTTCTTCATGAAGACAGGCTTGGCATCGAAAATCACGCGGCTGACGTGCAGGTGATGCGGCTTGACCTGACGAGGCGAAGTGATGACGGGCGCATGCCCCTCGTCGTCCTTGTCGCAGGCGATGCCGAGGCTCAGCGTCCCCAGCCCCTCCAGCTCCACATGCTCGCTGGCATTGAGGTGCATGGCGGCAAACTGCGCTACAGCCTTCATCATACCCACCAGGTCGCTGGCGGTATAGGACGTAGCCTCCTCAATCTCGTCCGCCAGTTCGGCAAAGCTGAGCGTTCTCGACTTGACAACCTGCGGATAGAGCCGCACCACCTCTTCCCCACTCCCCGATGTGCGCGGGAGTTTCTTGAAATCATATTCTATGGCCATAATCGTTGATATTAAAATTCCATTATCAAACACCGTTTTTTAACGGCGCCGCTGTTTATTTTAACAGGGCCGCTGTCAATATTAACGGCGCCGCTGTTTATATTAACGGCGCCGCCGTTAAAAAATTGTGTCAAACACCCAGAAAACATTACTTTTTCAAAAATCCACGACTACATAGTTCGTGCTGCGGCCGCCTTCGTTTGTCTTTCTTAAGATTCCCTTAGCGATGAGGTCGTTAATATCATTTAGCGCTGTGTCTGATGAACACTTGGCTATTTTTGCCCATTTGCTGCTGGTCAGCTTACCAAAGAAGCCGTCAAACTGCATGTTCAGGAGTTTTTTCTGCCTTTCGTTCAAGGTGACATCGTGATGATGCTCCCAGAACTCGGCCTTGAGCAAAAGTCTGAACTACTGAAACTCCTGAACTTCTGAACTCCTAAATAGTACATCGTCAATAGTCAAATCGTAAATAAAATAGAATCGTCAAATAGTAAATATAACTATGAACGAAAATTACTCCCAGCAGTCGATGTCGGCAGCTATCTCGGGCAGCTGGGTGCGGTGGAAGCGGGGATTCTTGACGCCGCGGCGCTTTTGCTCTCTATAGTCGTCGAGCAGACGGAAGGCATACTTGCCCAGGCGGGCGATGGCAACGAGGTTGCAAATGGTGAGGAGGGCCATGAACAGGTCGCCGAGGTTCCAGACAACGTCGAGCGTGGCAAGGGCGCCGAACATGACCATCGCGCCGCCCGACAACAGGCGATAGACGGTAAGGACACGACGGTTGGCGGTGAGGAAGCGGATGTTGGCTTCGCCATAGTAGTAGTTGCCAATGATGCTTGAAAAGGCAAACAGAAGGATGGCGACTGCCACAAAGACAGGGCCTGCGGCACCCACCTCGGCCTGCAGGGACGCTTGCGTGAGGGCAATGCCGTTCAGCGAAGGGTCGGTGTAGAGCCCGCTGAGGAGAACGATGAAGGCCGTGCATGAGCAGACGAGCAGCGTGTCTGTGAAGACGCCGAGCGACTGGATGAGCCCCTGCCTGACGGGATGGGAGACAGCCGCCGTGGCCGCGACGTTGGGGGCGCTGCCCTCGCCTGCCTCGTTGCTGAAGAGTCCGCGTTTGATGCCAATCATCATCGTGGTGCCCAGCCCTCCGCCTACAGCCTGACGCAGGCCGAAGGCATCGGCGAAGATGATGCGCACGAGGTGGGGAATCTGGTCGATGTTCATGCCGATGATGACCAGCGCCAGCACGAAGTAGCCGATGGCCATGACGGGCACAAGAACGGAGCTGACACGG
>JAILEU010000025.1 GCA_024697785.1 Bacteroidaceae bacterium
ATCGGAGCCGACGAAGAGGTGGAGAATGGTGTCGTCCATACCATCAACGCTGTGATGAACCCGTCGTCCAACACCGTGCCTGCCCAGATTGAGAAAATGAAGTTCCTCAGCATCTTCTACGAGGCGCTAGAACGTACAGGGCTGGACAGCAAGATGCAGGCGTATAAGGACTTCAACTACACCGACGGTAACAAACGGGCGCCGAACATCTACAAAGACCAGATGTGTCCTTATCCCCCCACGCGGTATTACGGCTACACGGCCTTCTGCGAGCCCGACTCGGTGTTCCATGCGGCCAACATATACACCCTGGAGGACCTCTACGCCAAATGCCGCGAGTGGTATCCCTCGGCTACGGACCCTGACTTCAAGAGCCCGAACAACGCGCTCAACAAATTCATTGCCTACCACCTGCTCGACCGCAAGTTGCTCTACACCCGTCTGGTGTGCTACAACATCACCTGCGGAAACTACTTCAAGTCGGAGAGCAACCTGCTGAAACGCGGGGACCGCTACGACTACTTCGAGACCATGCAGGGTACGCTCATGAAGGTCACCCTGCCGCTCAGCAATCCCGACTACCCTGGCACCATCCTCATCAACTACACGAAGGACCTCAACAGCCTGGCCAGCACGGATGTCACTGCCTCCACGCCGGCGGGACGGGCCAACGTGCGTATTATGGAACCCACGTCGGTCGTCAACGACAAGGAGCACTACCCCGATTTCCAGCAGGAGGCTCTCAACGGCTCCATTCACCTGCTCGACAAGCTGCTGGTGTATGACGAGGACCTGATGGTGGGCCATGTGCTGAACGAAATCATTCGCCTCGACTTCTCGTCACTCGTTCCCGAATACACCAACAACAACATCCGTTGGTCGGACGGCAACAACATCACCTTCGCGAGCCGTGGCGACTATGAGTTCTACATCCCCGACGGCTATAGCGACCACATCAAGCAAAACACCCCTGAGACGCGCCTCTATTACCTCAGCCCGCACACCAGCTGGGCCAACTACCAGGGTGATGAGTGCATGTGCCTGGGCGCCTTCGACTTCGGCTACCGTCTGCCGCATGTGCCTGCGGGAACGTACGAGCTCCGCATGGGCTATTCCGCCAACAGCAACCGAGGCGTCATCCAGTTCTACCTGGACGATGAGGTCACGGGCATCCCCACCGACCTCCGCAAACTGCTCAACGTGCCCGAGGTAGGATGGGTTGCCGACAACCAGACGGACGACAACGGCGTGGCGAACGACAAGCAGATGAAGAACCGCGGCTGGCTGAAGGGCCCAACCACCTTCTACTATGGCGGCAGCACACTGGCCCGCAACTACAACGGCGACTGCCGTCGTGTCATCACCACCAAGTATCTCGGCCCGGGCGACCACTGGATCCGGTTCAAGAACGTCAACGACAAGGATGACGACCTCGACCAGTTCATGCACGACTACCTGGAAATCGTGCCCATCGGCTGGCTGCGCAATGAGAATATATCCCTGGAAGATAAACGAAAGTAAACCATTATATACAATAGAATGAACAAACGGACTTCCTTACGAACGAAGCTGACGGCCGTCATCGTGACGACCCTGCTCGCCGTGACGGTTAACGGTTGTGTCGACACCATCGACATGAGCAACCGCTATACCTTCATGGGGAAGACCGTTGCCCAGTTCCTCGAGGATCATGAAGACATGTTCAGTGACTTCATCTACATCCTCAAACGCGGCGAGAAATTCAACCTGATGAAGGCCTACGGCACCTACACCTGCTTTGCCCCCACCAACGAGGCCATCGAACATTACCTCTTCGAGCAGGACAGTATCTACCGCGCCTCGCTGCTGCCAGGCTCCAAAAAAGTCATCTGGACTGGCATTACCTCTCCCAAGCTGGAAGAGCTTAGCGACTCGATGTGTGAGGTAATTGCCAAGACGCATATTCTGGGTGAAAGCTACCTCACCACAGAGATGGAAGGCGACGTCGTCCCCACGAAGAATCTCAACGACCGGTACCTCACCATGAGCTTCGGCAACGATGCCGAAACGCTGCAAAGCATCATCTTCATCAACGGTGCCCGCGTGATAGACCCCGACGAACAGGTAGAGAACGGAGTGGTACACGCCATCTCGAGCGTCCTCAACCCATCGTCCAACACCGTCCCTGCCGTGATTGAAGGCATGCCGTTCCTCACCATCTTCTCCGAAGCACTCACCAAGACAGGTCTTGAAGACCGTCTGCACGACTTCAAGGACTTCAGCTATGTGGATGGCGAGAGCTATGCCGGCAACTACGATGCCAACGGCAACAGCTCCTTCCCCCCCACCCGCTATTATGGCTTCACCGCCTTCTGCGAGCCCGACGAGCTGTTCCACTCCGTGGACATCTATACCATCGACGACCTCTACGAGCGTTGCAAGCAGTGGTATCCGCAAGCCACCGACCCGGAATTCACCAGTCCGAACAACGCCCTCTACAAGTTCGTTGCCTATCATCTGGTGAACAAAAAACTGCTCTACACCCGCCTGGTATGCTATAACCTGGTGCTTGAGACCTACAATTCTGAAGTGAACCTCGTGAAGCGTTCCGACCGAATGGAATACTACGAGACCATGCAGGGCACCCTGCTGAAGGTGACGCGTCCGCTCAGTCATGCCACCTATCAAGGTGATGTCCTCATCAACTATTCGCGCAGCCTCACCAACGCCAGCGACCCCTATCGCAGCACCTGCGGCGCGCGCCACATCCCCGTCAACATCAAGATCTATGACCCGGCCGTTGTCTCGCAAGACAGCGTCCGCTATCCGGGCTTCAACCAGGAAGCGCTCAACGGCTCCATTCACCTTATCGACAACATCCTTATCTACGACGAAGACGTCATGAGCGGATACGTACTGAACGAAATCATGCGCTTCGACTTCTCGTCGCTGGTGCCAGAGTTTACCAACAACGACGTCCGCTGGTGCTCACGCGGCAAGGCCGGCATCCTCAAAACCAACGAATTCTACATCCCCAAGGGCTACGGCAGCAACCTTGTCTTTAACACAGAGGAGACCCGACTCTACTACCTCTGCCCCAACCAGACATGGCATAACTACCAAGGCGACGAGATGATGGGGCTCGGAGCATTCGACTTCAAGTACAAGATGCCTCCCGTGCCCGAAGGAACCTACGAAATCCGCATGGGCTACTCGGCCAACAACAACCGCCACGTCATCCAGTTCTATGTCGATGACGAAGTCACCGGTATCCCCGTTGACCTCCGCATCCTGCTTAACACACCGAACATCGGCTACATTGCCGACGCACAGACCGACGACAACGGCATCGCCAACGACAAGAACATGAAGAACCGCGGCTACGTCAAAGGTCCTACCACCTATTATTATAATGGAAGCGTACTGGCCCGCGACGACAACTCAGTCGTCCGCAAGGTCATCACCACCAAGTACCTTGGCCCCGGCGAACACTGGGTGCGCTTCAAGAACGTCAAGGAAGACGATAACGGCAAGGCGCAATTCATGCACGACTATCTGGAAATCGTCCCCGTCGGGTACCTGCGCCGCGAAGATATCTCATTGGAAGAAAAGCGAAAATAAACCCTATAAAACCATTAATCATCAGAATAAACCAATAAATTTTATATCATTATGATGAAGAGAAGTATCATAAAAACATTAGCGTTCGGCTTCATCTTCGCTCTGGCTCTCACCGCCTGCAACGACCAGTGGAACGAACACTATCAGGAGAAAGCTGAGCTAAACTCCACTGAGACACTTTGGGACATCATCACCTCACGTGGTGAGCTGTCCGAGTTTGCGGCCATGTTGAAGAAAACGGGCTACGACAAGCTGCTAACGCAGAACCGTTACTACACCATTTGGGCGCCGAAGAACGGGTTCGGCTACTCCGAGGCTAACGACAGCCTGCTGCGTGTCGAGTTCGTCGAGAACCACATCGCTGACTACAGCTATAACGCCAGCGGACGGCTCGAAGAGAACCAGGTGAAGATGATCAACGGCAAGTACAACTACTTCGACGGTGCCGGCGACAACTACATCTTCAAAGGAAAGAAGCTCATCAGCCGTAACATCCCCGCCAAGAACGGAGTGCTTCACATCATCGACGGCTATGCCAATTTCACCGCTAACATCTGGGAACAGCTGGCCAAGGTTGATAGCCTTTCCGAAATCAACAGCTTCCTCAAGTCGTTCAACATCGACTACTTCGACGAAGCTCAGAGTGTTCAGGGCCCCATCGTCAACGGACAGATTACCTATCTCGACTCCGTGGTCACCCTTCAGAACGAATGGTTCAGCTACATCGGCTACCTCGCCCGTGAGGACAGCTCCTACTACATGATTGCTCCGACCAACAAGGCTTGGCGCACCATGTACGACAAGGCTCTCACCTACTTCACCTATCCCAACACCAAGGAAGGCGGCGACAGCCTGCAGCGTCTCAACGCCGCCAGCGCCATGTGCCGTCACCTCGTCTTCAGCCGCATGGCTAACCGACTGAAGGTGACCGACGACCCCAAGACGAAAGACTCTCTCTCGTCCAACTGGTGGCAGACACGCAACTCGTCCTTCCCCTACAAGAAGACATTCCGCGGCGAAGAGTATCACAACCTCTTCAACAACCTCGTCCAGGTTGACGAGCTCAGCAACGGCACACTCTACGTAACGGACACCTACAACTTCGACCCCATCAAGTGCTGGCACGACACCATCCGCATTGAGGGTGAAGACATGGTGAACGTCGAGGTCTCGTCCGGCACAGCCGACATGGTTGCCATTCCCCGCGACAGTGTTACCCTCTACAAGAAATTCTCACGTGGCGTCTATGGCGTGTTTGCTCCGACGGCCAACAAGGGTAACCCCAAAGTGACGGTTGCCATCAACAAGGTGCTTTCCGCTCCCTATCTCGTCAAGTGCGTGTTCGTTCCGGCCAATATCATCGACAAGACGGCTACCACCATGCCGAACCTCTTCACCGTACAGCTGAAATACGTCGATCTGGACGGCAAGACGAAGACCATGAACATGGGTACGAAGATTGAGAACTGGACGGACAGCTGCTACAACCAGTTGGACACGGTCACCTTTATCCCGCAGATGGACGAGGCACACTCCTTCTTCCGCTTCCCGACCAACGAATATGACCTCAGCAATTCCGAAATCGGTCAGACGCAGCTGACAATCACCAGCGCTATGACCTCCAAGGATAGCGACCACGACCGTACCATCCGCATCGACTGCATTATCCTCGAACCCATCGACGAAGAGACTTTCGTTGACCCCCTTAACCAGCAAGGCGAATAAAACGGTGTTCCTGTAATCTATTAATAAGAAAGACAATGAAGACTAATATGATGAAACATTTCAGATTGGCAACTGCAGTATTCTGCATGGCGTGCATAGCTGGAAGCAGCTCCCTATTTGCACAAGAAGTACAGGAAACAGCGACCAAAGCCCCTGCCGTGAGCAACATCCCGACGACCCCCATCTCGGGCCAGGTGATTGATGCTGCCACCAAGGAGCCTATCCCCGGTGTCCGCGTAGAAGGTTACGGAAACAACCGCACCACGGCCATGACCGGCGCTGACGGTAAGTTCACCGTCAGGGTGCCCGAGACCGTCACCTCACTCTACGTCTCTACCCCCGGCTACACCAGCGTGATTATCCCGGCCAAGCAGCCCAAGGGCGACATGGTCATCCAGCTGTTCACCGACAAGTTCAACGAATATGTGAAGAACGAGTTTGACGTCACCGCCAAGGCCATCGCCGACATCAACACCAACACGGCCCTGACCGTCGAGAGCGAGATGCAGCGCCAGCTGGGCAGCGACCTCCGCATCATCAACCGTTCCGGCACGCCCGGCATGGGCTCCCTGATGATGTTGCAAGGCATCAACACCCTGAACTCATCCACACAACCCCTTATCGTCCTCGACGGTGTGGTGCAGGACCTGCAGGACGGCTATGCAGCCGTACACGACGGTTTCTTCAATAACATCCTCGCTGCAATCGACGTCGATGACATCGAGAAGGTCACCGTCCTGAAGAACGGAACATCCATCTACGGTGCCAAGGGCGCCAACGGTGTCATCCTCATCGACACCCGTCGCGGCCACAGCATGGCAACCCGCATCGACGCCGTGGCATACGGCGGCTACACCATGGAGCCCAACCTCCCCTCGATGATGAACGCCCAGCAATACCGCATCCTGGCCAACGAGCTCATGGGCGGCGTGGAGACACGTCAGAACCGTTTCCCCTTCCTGTGGGACAACCCCAACTACTACTACAACATGTATCACAACGATACGAAGTGGTCGGACTACGTCTATCGTGAGGCCTGGTCGCAGAACTACAAAGTCAACGTGCAGGGTGGTGACGATGCCGCTATGTACAACTTCTCCCTGGGCTACGCCGATGCCGAAAGCACTATCAACAACAACGCCTTCAACCGCCTGAACATCCGCTTCAACACGGACGTCATCCTCTCCAACACGTTGAAGACCCGTTTCGACATTGCCTACTCGCGCATCAACCGCAACCTCCGCAACGACGGCATCCAGCCGGACCTCGACACAGCACCCGTGTCGGCCCCGGGCTTCCTCTCGCTGATTAAGTCCCCGTTCCTGAACCCCTACAAGTTCAATAACGACGGCTCGCTTTCACCCATGCTTGAGGGTGCCGACACCTATGCCAACATCGATGTCAACACCCGCAACAACACGTTGGGTAACCCCCTCTCCATCTTCGAATATGCCGAGGGTAACAACAAGAACGTCCAGGAATACACGGTGTTCGACGTCACCTTCGCTCCCGAATGGCAGCTGGGCAAGGGCTTTGTGGTGAACGGCTTGTTCAACTACACCCTGCACCGCACCAACGAGAAGTCCTTCCGTCCCATGACGGGCATGCCTAACTTCTACATTGCAGGTCTGGGTTACTCACAGAACGAGGTCCGTTCGTTCTTCTCGAAGGAGAGCAGCATCTATGCCGATGCACACCTCAACTGGAAGAAGCGCATGGGAAGCCACTTCGTCAGCGCCTTCGCTGGCGTCCGCTACTCCAACTTCGCATACGACAGCAGCTACCAGTCCTGCCACAACACCGGTAACGACAAGCTGCCTGACATCAGCTCCAGCTACGACTACCTCGACCAGAACGGCGAAGACAATGTCTGGCGCAACATGGCCTGGTATGCCAATGTCGATTACAACTTCCGCAACAAATACTTCGTGCAGGGCAGCGTATCTGCTGAAACCTCGTCACGCTTCGGCCGCGAAATCACCAGCGGTCTCCGTCTGGCCGGCGTCAGCTGGGGCATCTTCCCCTCCCTGCAGGCAGGCTGGCTGATGAGTGCCGAGCCCTGGTTCAACACCAACGTCTTCAACTTCCTCAAGCTGAACGCCGGTTTCGACATGTCGGGTAACGACAACATCAACAACAATGCCGCCTTCGCCTACTTCAGCACCGTGAAGTATCAGAACCGCGCCATGGGCCTCCAACTCACCAACATCGAGAATCAGGCCATCCAGTGGGAGACCACCTCACGCTTCAACTTCGGCATCGAGGGTGTCACCCTCAACAATCGCCTGAAGCTGGCTGCCAACCTCTACCACAACGTCACCAACAACCTGCTCACACTGAAAGACCTCAACTACCTGACGGGTCTGGAGCAGTACTGGTGCAACGACGGTTCGCTGGAGAACAACGGCTTCGACGTGAAGCTGACCGGTAAGGTCATCAACACGAAGAACTGGCAGTGGGAACTGGGTGCCAGCGTTGCCCACTATCAGAACAAGGTCACGGCTCTGCCTGACGGCGATTTTGAGACCAGCGTCTATGGAGGTAAAATCCTGACGGCTGTCGGCTCTCCCGTAGGACTTTTCTACGGCTACAAGACCGAAGGCGTCTATGCCACGGCAGCCGACGTCCCCAGTCAGGGCAGCACACTCCTCCACACCGCCAACACCAAGACGGGTGAGACCGCCTACTTCGGTGCCGGCGACGTGAAGTTCGTGGACAAGGACGGCAACAACGTCATCGACGACAACGACCGCTTCGTCATCGGCGATCCCAACCCCGCCGTCTTCGGCAACATCCAGTCCGACCTCACCTTCAAGCATGTCACCCTCAGCGCTACGTTCAGCTATGTCTATGGCAACGACATCTACAACTACCAGCGTAGCATTCTGGAGAGCGCCGACCGCTTCTACAACCAGACGGTTGCCGTCACCAACCGCTGGCGCACCGAAGGCGACGTCACCACCATGCCTAAGGCATCCTATGGCGACCCCCTCGGCAACAACCGCTTCAGCGACCGCTGGATTGAGGATGGCTCCTTCCTGCGTCTGCGTAACCTCACCCTCACCTACAACGTCCCCGTCAACTTCCCGTGGCTGCAGGGTCTCAAGGTGTGGTGTGCCGCCAACAATGTGTTCACCCTCACCAACTATCTGGGCAGCGACCCCGAGTTCTCATGCAGCAACAATGTCCTCTATCAGGGCATCGATACCGGTCTGCTCGGACAGAGCCGCAGCTTCCACGTCGGTGTAAAGATTAACCTCTAATT
The DNA here is from genome assembly GCA_024697785.1 of Bacteroidaceae bacterium. Taxonomy (GTDB): domain Bacteria; phylum Bacteroidota; class Bacteroidia; order Bacteroidales; family Bacteroidaceae; genus UBA1189. Next base: position 8,591 of record JAILEU010000025.1, read on the forward strand.
TAATGAACAACCCTATAAGCCATATCACCATGAATAAGAAATCAATTATAGGCCTTCTCTTTGTTGGAGCGCTGACGTTCATGACCTCCTGTGCCGACATGTTCGACATCAGCTCCAGCCGTGTTGTTTACGATTACGACCATACGCTGGGCTCCTCGGCCGACTCCGTTTATACCACCGTTGGCATTCTCCACGCCTTCCAGCAGATTGCCGACCGCTATGTCATCCTCGGTGAAGTCCGCGGCGACATGGTCGATATCAACAAGAACACCAAGGCATCCCTCCGTAACATCGCCGAGTTCAACTTCGACGAAGACAACGAGTACCTGCAGATTCGCGATTACTACAAAGTCATCAACAACTGCAACTACCTCATTGCCCACATGGACACCACCATCCGCCACAACAACGAGCGCGTCATGACAGACGAGTATGTAGCCGCCCTCAGCATCCGTGCGTGGACCTACATGCAGATGGCACTCAACTACGGCAAGGTGACCTACTACACCAACCCCATCACGAAGGAAGCTCAGGCCGATGTGAGCAAATATCCCAGCTACGATGTCAAGGAGCTGGCACTTGTCCTCATTCCCCAGCTCCTCCCCTACATGGAGTATAAGCTCCCCGCGTGGAGTGACCTTCAGGCTAACGGCACATCTGTCACCTCCGAGCTCTTCCCCCCCATCCAGCTCATCCTCGGCGACCTCTACCTCTGGTTAGGCGACTATCAGAACGCATGGCTTACCTATCGCGACTTCATCACCGACAACCCCAACAGCCTCATGCGTGCCCAGACAGGATCCGAGACAACCACCTTTACCGGCTACATGCCTCTGGGCAATGGTCAGGTGGTAACCGACAACCGTATGACAGGACGCGACACCCGAGCAATCAACTTCCCCTCCTACGTGAATGGTCTGAACGGCATTCTGGGCGGCAAGGGTGAGGCCATCACCGTCGTTCCCATGCAGGAGTCCACTGAGGACGGCACCGTCTCCGAGGTTCCAGGACTCTTCATGTCAAGGCAGAATACCCACCAGCTGAACGGCTCTGCCCTGTGGCAGGAACTCAGCCTTGCTCAGGACTATGTCCTGGGTGCCCAAGGCCCAGCCACCGGTGGTGTCAGAGGCTACAGCTACCTCAGCAACAAGGGTGACCAGCGTATCAACTACTACGTCCGCGAAATGCAGAACGAAGAAGATGAGTTCGAAGTGATAGATAAGTTTGTCGGACGTACACGTACTACCGGAACAAGCGAGACATACACCATCGGTTACCTGACGCTCTATCGCCGCGCCCTCGTCTATCTGCGTGCTGCCGAGGCCCTCAACTGCCTTGCCGAGCAGCAGCACGACGGTGCAAAGGCCGTCCAGGCCTTCGGCATTTTGCGCGACGGGTTCGACATTCTCTTCCCCAACGGCAGCATCTATAAGGCCGAGCTGCAGCCCTACACCCTCGGCGTACACGCCCGTGGCTGTGGCGACGTCTATCTCGACACGGCCAAGTATGTCGTCAAGGATGCCGTCATTGCCGAGTTCTACGGCAAGGAGGTTGAAGATGTCAACTTCACCGACACCATCCACTACGTGGAGGATCGCATCTGCAACGAACTCGCTCTGGAGACCACACTCGAAGGCAACCGCTTCACCGACCTCGTCCGCTTTGCCCAGCGCCGCGGCGCAGACTATCTGGCCAGCAAGGTCGCCTGCCGCAAGGGTACCGAGAACCGCGACGAGGCACTCTACCAGAAACTGCTCAACAAAGCCAACTGGTACCTGCCCACCAAGTAATCCATTCATTCATCCCATTTGCTAAAACCACATCGTTATGAAAAAGACAATAAGATTTGGATATTTGTTCGCACTTTTGGCTGTATCAGCTTTGTTCGCTTGCAACCAAAATGAAAACGAGGATAACACCATTGTCAACGACAGCCCGTTCGTCGGTACTTGGAAGCTGAAAAGTATGGTTACCAACGAAAAGTTGGAACTGCTTGACTCGCTGGGCAAGGTCATTGAGACCATCGACCCTTGGAAGCAGAACAACGAAGCCTACACCAACGCTACCATCGAGTTTAAGGACGACTGGACTGCCCTGAGCATCATTCGCGATGGAGACGCCATCAACACCGGCGCCTATAAGTGGAATGATCTTGGCGATAAGCTGGAGCTGAAGACTTATGCCACCTATCAGAAGGTACAGATTGACACATTCAGCATCGCTAAGAGCGGCAACGCCGTTACCCTCAAGACCTTGCGCAAAGACAAAGGCACGTACCTCAGAGATGAAACAATTCAAGTGGATGACACAACGACAACTACGGTGTCACGTAGGTACGACATCAACCACTTTACCGACATCACCATCAACATCGACAAGTAATCACCCGTCGTGTTGATTCGCAACAGACTCCTCCCCCGCCGTCTCTTCGGTTTGCTGGCTGCCCTCTGTATGGCAATCAGCCTGACGGCAGCGGAGGAGTTTGTTGTTGTTATTGATGCCGGCCACGGCGGCAAGGACCCCGGAGCGCAGAGTGCCAACCGTAAAGTCAACGAAAAAGACATCGCCCTTAAGGTAGCCCTCCGCGCCGGAGAGCTCATCCGAACCGCCCACCCCGAGGTCACCGTGAAATACACCCGCCGTACCGATGTCTTTGTCGAGTTGAAGGAACGCGCCAACATAGCCAACAAGGCCAAGGCCGACCTCTTTATATCCATCCATTGTAACGCTGCCGAAAGCCGCAAGGCCCACGGTGCCGAAGTCTATGTGCTCGGATCCGAAGAAGGGCGCACGCAGGCTAACCTCAACGCCGCCAAACGCGAGAACAGCGTCATCCTCCTCGAGAAAGACTACAAGGAAAGCTATCAAGGTTTCGACCCCTCGTCGCCCGAAAGCTACATCATCTTCGAATATATGCAGAGCGAGTACTTGAAAGAGAGCATTGAACTAGCCCAGTGCATCCAGACTCAGCTCAGCACCACCGCCAAGCGCTACAACCGCGGCGTCCATCAGGCTGGCTTCCTTGTTCTTCACGCCACCTCTATGCCTAGCATCTTGGTCGAGCTGGGATACATCAGCCATGCCGAGGAGGAAAAATTCCTCAACTCAGCCGACGGCAAGGAAAAGCTGAGCAAAAGCATTGCCAACGGTTTCAGCACCTACTACAAAAACCTGAAGAAGGACAAGCAGAACGCCGAAAAGGACAAACAGAACGCCGAAAAGGGCAAGCAGAAAGACACCCAGCCCACCACCTCCGGCACCCCTAACAAAGCTCAGACAGCGGCCGCCAAAGAAGGGCCTTCTAAAACCCAGGAAAGGCCTTCTAAAATAGAAGAAGGGCCTTCTAAAACAGAAGAAGGAGCTTCTAAGAAAACAGAAGTATCTTCTAACGAAAAACAAACAAACAGACAAGAGCAGGCAAAAGAGGAAAAAGCCGCCTCGTCGTCATCCGACGATATCATCTTCAAGGTGCAGTTCCTTACCTCCTCCACCAAGCTCCCTGACAACAGTCCCAAGCTGAAGGGACTCCCCGACGTCAGCTACTACGAGGAAGGAGGCACCTACAAATACACCTGCGGCAACTCCTCAGACCTCAACGCCATGCAGCAGTTGCGCAAGAAAGTATCCGCCACCTACAAAGATGCCTTTCTGGTTGCCTTCCGCGGTGGCAAACGCATCAACACCACCGATGCCATCAACACCTACAAGTCCCGCCACTAACCATCCACCATCATGAACAAGCGCAATAAGATACTCTTAGGAGCAATCTTCATCGTGGCATTGGGACTGCTCTACGGTGGTATCAGCTTCTTAAAAGGGCACAACATCTTCTCCACTAACCACACCTATTATGTCCGCTACACCGATGTGACGGGGCTCTCCAACTCCAGCCCCATCTACGTCAACGGCGTTCGTGTCGGCATCGTCAACGACATCTGCTACAACTACCGCCACCCCGGCGACATCGTCGTCCGCATCGGCATTAACAAGCAGCTGCCCATTCCCCGCGGCAGCCGTGCCCTCTTAGTGAGCGAGCTGCTCGGCTCCGTCAGCGTCAAGCTTGAACTGGCATCCGACAACGGAAACTACTTCGCCCCCGGCGACACCCTCATGGGCTACACACACTCCGGCATTCGCAGCGAGATAAGCCGGCTCATGCCCCAGGTCACGCGGCTGATGCCCCGAGTCGATTCTATACTCGTTGCCCTCAACCGTGTTGTCCACGACCCTGCCGTAGTCCAGACGCTCCACCACACCGAGGCGCTGACAGCCGATGCACAGACGACGCTGGCCGAACTATCCACCACCATGCGCCGCCTTTCCACGCTCGCCGACACGTATCAAGGCGTCGGGGAGAAGCTCGACACCTTAGCTGGGAAAATCAACACCCTGACTGCCGACGAGAGGCTCAACGCACTCCTCACGAACCTCGACGCCACCGTTCACAATCTTAATAACCTCACCGACGGCCTCTCCTCCGGCGAAGGCACCGCAGGCAAACTGCTTTCCGACCCCATCCTCTACGACCGCGTCAACACCGTCTGCACCGAGGCCACGGCCCTCATCGACGACATCCGTAAAAATCCTTCCCGCTATATCCGCCTTTTCGGCCGCAGTAAAGAGTAAACCGGCAAACAGTGCAGAAAATATGCATTTAGCACGGTGAACTATGCCCGTGAACGATGAATTCTGAGCCGCTAAAAGAGCATTATATAAAATTTTTCTAAATAAAAGCCCTTTAGGACACGAAAAGGGCAAAAGCCTTCAAAAGCCCCGAATCGGCTGCATTTTCCGCCCTATGATTCGTTGCTTCAGCGCCCCAACTTTTCCCATAAAAAATCTAATAAGTTACTGAGCGCCAAACGGGTTCAAACCTACAACTTTTTTTTGCAAAGCAAGAATTAGCAAAGCAAAAGAAGTTGGATTTTAGTCAATTAAAAACCATACAAAAATAGGCAGACAACGAAGGCTTGCACAGGTCGCAAAAAAATCGGAACTTTGCAGCGTAGAAAACATAAGGTTGATTCGTGCAGGTGATAAAATAGAGAGCAGTGTAACCCACTACTCCCAATTTTTTGCCCGCAAAAGAGTGAAAAATGAAACAAGAAGAACTGGAACAACGATGGAACGAATGTCTGTCAATCATCAACGACAACATTCCTGCCTCTGCATATAACATCTGGTTTGCGAACATCCGTCCCTTGGAGTTCACAGACCATGTTCTCTGGTTGGCTATACCCAGCCAGTTCGTGTATGAGTACATTGAAGAGCACTATGTCGATCTGCTTTACGCCACCATTTGCCGTGTGTTTGGCAACAACACCGACCTGATGTACCGCGTGCTGGCCGACAAGGCAAACCAGCTCACCATCGACCAGGAATCGACCACGCGCCGTGTCATCACCAGTCAGCCGGCAAGCGCGACGCCCCACAAGAGTACCAACAAGGCTCCTGGCCCCGTTAACGTGGCCACGCAGGACCTTGACCCCATGCTCCGCCCCAACTACAACTTCGAGAACTTCATCGAAGGGACCAGCAACAAACTGCCCCGCGCAGCCGGCGAGAGCATAGCCGACAACCCTGGCCACACCATCTTCAACCCCCTGTTCGTCTATGGCGCCAGCGGTGTCGGCAAAACCCACCTCATCAACGCTATCGGTCTGCGCGTCAAGGAGCACTATCCGGACAAGCGCGTCCTCTATGTCTCAGCCAACCTTTTCAAGGTGCAGTATATGGATGCCGTGCGAAAGAACGCCCTCACTGACTTCATCAACTTCTACCAGACCATCGATGTCCTCATCCTTGATGACGTGCAGGAATTCGTTGGCGCCGACAAGACGCAGAACACCTTCTTCCACATCTTCAACCACCTGCACCAGAACGGCCGCCAGATCATCATGTCGTGCGACCGCGAGCCGTCCGCCCTGCAAGGCATGGAAGACCGCCTCATCACCCGTTTCAAGTGGGGGCTAGTGGCCGAAATCGATCGTCCCAATTTCGAGCTGCGCAAAGCCATCCTCGTCAGCAAGGTACACCGCGACGGCCTTTCCATCAACGACGAGGTGCTAGAGTATATTGCCGACAACGTCACCGACAGCGTACGCGAACTCGAGGGCATCCTGAACTCTATCATTGCCCACGCCACCATCCTGAACCGCGAGCCGGATGTCACGCTGGCTGAGCGCATCATCAACAAGGCCATCCGCCGCGCCCCGCGCGAAGTAACCCTCGACGCTATCCTCCAGACTGTCTGCTCCAAATGCAACATCACACAGCAAGAGATTGCCTCCTCCAGCCGCAAGCGCTCCATCGTCCAGGCACGTCAGATTGCTATGTATCTTGCCCAGAAGCACGTGAAGGAAGTCACCCTCGCCCGCATTGGCGAGTGTATCGGCGGCAAGGACCACACCACCGTACTCCACTCGTGCCGTCTTATCAGCGGACAACTCGAGTACGACAAACAACTGCAGGATAACCTGGCCGATATCGAGAAGGCCATCCTCACCCGCTGACATCCAGGTTCCCCGTTTTAGGAAACCTCAGACATCCCGGTCATGGCCGGGATGTTCCTTTTCTGACTACCTTCAGCCGCCCCATCTCCCTCAGAATTTTCTTTTTAGATAACTTTTTCCCTTCCTCAAAAAAGCAACCGCCTGATTTCCTGTCAGAAGAAAAATAAAAACAGAAAACATCCACCGCCGATGCAAATTCTCACGTTTTTATTTTGTCAACTGAAAAAACATTCGTAGTTTTGCACACTGTTTCACCGAAAAGGCATTATGCTTTCTACAAAAAACAGAATAACTCAGGTTTAACAGCAACAATCAGATACCTCACGTGGAAAAGAAAACGTACACCTACGACGAGGCCTATCAGGCCACCCTTGCATACTTCGACGGCGACGAACTGGCCGCCAAGGTATGGGTCAACAAGTATGCCATGAAAGACTCTTTCGGCAACATCTACGAGCAAACACCCGCCGACATGCACCGCCGCATCGCCAGCGAGATAGCCCGCATCGAACAGCGCTACCCCAACCCTATGAGCGCTAACGAGATCTTCAGCCTGCTCGACCACTTCCGCTACATTGTGCCTCAAGGCAGCCCTATGACCGGCATCGGCAACGACTTCCAGATTGCCTCGCTTTCCAACTGCTTTGTCATCGGCATGGATGGCGACGCCGACAGCTATGGTGCCATCATCCGCATCGACGAGGAACAAGTGCAACTGATGAAACGTCGCGGCGGCGTCGGCCACGACCTTTCGCATATCCGTCCGAAGGGCTCACCCGTCAAGAACTCCGCCCTCACCTCCACCGGTCTCGTGCCCTTCATGGAGCGCTATTCGAATAGCACGCGCGAGGTGGCACAGGATGGCCGTCGCGGCGCGCTGATGCTTACCGTCTCCATCAAGCACCCCGACAGCGAGGCCTTCATCGACGCAAAGATGACCGAGGGCAAGGTCACCGGCGCCAACGTCTCCGTCAAGATGGACGATGCCTTCATGCAGGCTGCCGTCGAGGGCAAGCCTTACGTACAGCAGTACCCCATCGACAGCGATACCCCCCTCTACTCCAAGGAAATCAATGCCGGCGAGCTTTGGCATAAGATTATCCATAACGCCTGGCAGTCCGCCGAACCTGGCGTCCTTTTCTGGGACACCATCCTGCGCGAGAGCATCCCCGACTGCTACGCCGACCTCGGCTTCCGCACCGTCAGCACTAACCCCTGCGGCGAGATTCCCCTCTGCCCTTACGACAGCTGCCGCCTGCTGGCCATCAACCTCTATTCCTACGTACGCAACCCCTTCACCCCCGAGGCCACCTTCGACTACGACCTTCTGCGCACGCACGTCGCCAAGGCTCAGCGCATCATGGACGACATCATCGACCTCGAGATTGAGAAAATCCAGAAGATACAGGATAAGATCGAAAGCGACCCCGAGAGCGAGGAGATCAAGTTCGCCGAGCGCAACCTGTGGAAGAAAATCATGGACAAGAGCACCAAGGGGCGCCGTACGGGCGTGGGCATCACCGCCGAAGGCGACATGATAGCCGCCATGGGGCTGTGCTACGGCACCGACGAGGCCACCGACTTCGCCGTCAGCGTACAGCAGACCGTAGCTCTCAGCGCCTACGGCAGCTCCGTCGTCATGGCCCGCGAGCGCGGTGCCTTCGCCATCTACGACGCCGGCCGCGAAAAGGACAACCCCTTCATCCGCCGCATCGCCGAGGCCGACCCGAAGCTCTATGCCGACATGGTCCGCTACGGCCGACGCAACATCGCCTGCCTCACCATCGCCCCCACCGGCACCGTCAGCATCCTCACCCAGACCACCAGCGGCATTGAACCCGTCTTCATGCCCGTCTATAAGCGCCGCCGCAAAGTCAACAAGGACGACCCCGGAGCACACGTGGACTATATCGACGAGACGGGCGACTGCTTCGAGGAGTTCATCGTCTATCACCATAAGTTCCTCACATGGATGCGCGTCAACGGCTACGACACCACCCGCCGCTACACGCAGGACGAAATCAACGACCTCCTCGCCCGTTCGCCCTACCACCATGCCTCTGCCAACGACATCGACTGGGTGAAGAAAGTGCAGATGCAGGGCCGCATCCAGAAATGGGTTGACCACAGCATCAGCGTCACCATCAACCTCCCCGCCGACACCACTGAGGAGCTCGTCAACGAGCTCTACATCGAAGCCTGGCGTCAGGGCTGCAAAGGCTGCACCGTCTATCGCGACGGCTGCCGCAGCGGTGTCCTCGTCGCCACCGACGTGAAGAAGGACGACAAAGCCAAGCGCTGCGAGCCCTGCGACTGCCGTCAACCCGTCGTCGAAGTCCGCCCGCGCGTCCTCAAGTGCGACGTCGTCCGCTTCCAGAACAACCGCGAGAAGTGGGTGGCCTTCGTCGGCCTCCTCGACGGACGGCCCTACGAAATCTTCACCGGCCTGCAGGACGACGACGAGGGCATCCTTCTGCCCAAGAGTGTCACCGAGGGCGTTATCATCAAGAACATCGACGACAACGGCGTAAAGCACTACGACTTCCAGTTCACCAACAAGCGCGGCTACAAGACCACCATCGAGGGACTCTCCGAGAAGTTCAACAAGGAGTTCTGGAACTACGCCAAGCTCATCAGCGGCGTGCTCCGCTACCGCATGCCCATTGACCAGGTAATCAAGATGGTCGGCAGCCTTGAGATGGACAACGAAACCATCAACACCTGGAAGGTTGGCGTGGAACGAGCGCTGAAGAAGTACATCGTCGATGGCACCGCCGTCAAGGACCAGGCTTGCCCCTCGTGCGGCGAGCAGACACTCGTCTATGAGGAAGGCTGCCTCCATTGCACCAACTGCGGCTACTCACGCTGCGGATAGTCGTTTTTGCTGCGCAAAAAGGTTTAGTTTTTTTGCTCGCAAAAAAAGTTTAATGATTTTGCATGGCAAAATCGGTTTAGTGTTTTTGTTGGAACAAAAAAGGTTTAGTTAAACCGCCGACGAAGCCAATCTAAACCTTGCCGAAGGCAAAATAAACTGCCGCCGAAGTCGGCGCTAAACGATTAAAATGATAGAACTGAACAACATGGCCTTTTATGCCTACCACGGGGTGCTTCCTGAGGAGCGCACCGTGGGCGGGCATTATACAGTCAGTCTGCGTCTGTCTGCAGACATCAGGGAAGCTTGCCGCACCGATGACCTTACGGACACCATCGACTACGCTGCCGTCTGCGCTATCGTCAAGTCCGAGATGGAACAGCCCGCCAACCTCATCGAGCATGTCGCCGCCCGCATCGGCCACAGCCTGCTTGACGCCTTCCCTACCCTAAACAGCGTCGAGGTCCGCCTCTGCAAACTCCATCCCCCCGTCCCTGGCATGGAAATTGCCGAAGCCTGCTACACCGACACCTTCGTCCGCCCTACCAGCCCGCCACCTTTTAGCCTCGACCCGCTGATGGGCATTTTTTGAGGAGAGAGAAGGGGGAAGAAATGAAGGTTCCTCCCCGAATTGAAGGTTATTTCGTGATATTATTTGTTCTTAAGCGACTCAATTAACTTGTCGAGCTGCAGGGAGAGGCTGGCGTAGTCCTCCTCGGCTAACGGACAGACAGCGAGTTTCTCTCTCATCCCTTCTGGAATCAGGCCGTAAGCCTGCTCCTCCATGGCACGGCCCTTTTCCGTCAAGCTTACAATCTGTTGACGCTTGTCCTGCTCACCTTTCTTGCGGGTGACAAGGCCCAGTTTTTCCATGCGCTGGAGCAGAGGGGTAATGGTATTTGTCTCTAAAAGCAGTCGGTGGGCTATGTTGTTCACGGGCTGGTTGTCCCTCTCCCAAAGCACCATCAGCACCAGATACTGCGGATAGGTGATACCCAGTTCCGTCAGCATCGGCGTGTAGGCCTGCGTTATCAATCGTGCTGCCGTATAGAGACGGAAACAGACCTGGTTGTCAAGTTGCAATTCTTTGTATGCCATTTTAACGATAACGTTAACGATAACTGTCCAGCCATTCATATTAGCAATAAGGAGAGCTGATGCCCTCCTTATTGCCGCATTCCAGGCTGTCTGATTAGAATACTATCTCGTGTAATTAAATGGCAACCTTAACCAGCCAGAGCTGCGAACCGATGGCTTCGATGAGGCCCAGCTGCTCCTCGCTCCAGTACATGTCTTCCTCCTCGTCCTTCAGGTACTCCTTCATCATGTCAAAGGTTGTCAGGTCATCCTTGATGCCATCGATGCACTTGCGCAGCAGCTCGATGCCGTCAACAGACACTTTGTAGTCTGCCTTCAAAAACTCAAAGGGATCCTGATAGAGGGTCTGAGCGGGTACGGCCTCCTGCTTCAGTTCGCCGCCCAAGTCGAGCAGACGGTCGATGAACCGTTCCACGAAGCCCTGCTCTTCTGCAGCATGTCCCATGTACTTCTCCTCAAGCTTCTTATAGCCGAGAGAACCGAAAATCTTAGCCTGCAACTTGTGCTGGAACGACTGTGCGTTCAGGTTTGTCACAAAAAACTGTAATGCCTCAATTGATTTCTGCTTGTCCATCATATCTATCATTTTTATAAATTGAATAATCGTGTTACTATCTCACTTCGTTACAGCATCTCCTGGATGTCCTTTTCGAAATCTTTCGGCGCCGTAGTGGGTGCGAAGCGCTTGATGGTCTCGCCGTCCTTTGAGATAAGGAACTTGGTGAAGTTCCACAGGATGTCGCTGTCCTTCTCGACGCTTGTGCTCAATTTCTTCAGCAGCGCGTGGGTGGTCTTTGCCTTCAGCCCCTTGTACTCTTCGGTGGGAGCCTGCGCTTTCAGGTACTCGAAAATGGGCTCGGCAGCAGGGCCGTTCACGTCTGTCTTTTTCATAATCTGAAAAGTCACGCCGTAGTTCAACTGGCAGAACTCTTCAATCTGTGCATCGCCCGCCGGGTCCTGCTCCTTGAACTGGTTGCAGGGGAATCCGATGACGACGAGCCCCTGGTCCTTGTACTTTTTGTTCAGCTCCTCCAGTCCTGCGAACTGAGGGGTGAATCCACACTTGCTGGCGGTATTGACAATCAGCAACACCTTGCCCTGAAACTCCGAGAAGTCAATCTCCTTGCCTTTGCTTGAAAGGGCTTTGAAATCATAAATCTTTTGCATAACTATTATTATAAATATTGATTTTTGTCGTTTGCGATGCAAATGTAAGGACATTATTTTATATCGCAAGCGATTTATCTGTTTTTTTAAGATTGATTAACAAAATACCCGTTCAGCACCCGAACAAAAGAAGGAATCGCCAGCGAAGACGTCATTTTCCTATTGTTTGAGCATATTTATAAACACGGCCCGTGTTTATAAAACGTTTCTTACGTTGGCAAAACAGCCGCGTGGAATAACAAAAATTTATAATCCGTTCAGGCGGATGTAGCCTGAACGGATTATTCGAGAGGAAAGGCAGATGCCTATTACTTCACCAGCACCTCGAGCTAAGCTCGAGCTCGTTCACGTTCGGAAGTGCCAGCGAGCTTTCACTTCTCTCACTTAATCATGACCTTCTTGCCGCCAATGATGTTGATGCCCTTGGCGGGTGCGGTCAGACGCTGGCCCATGATGTTGTAGATGCGGCCGTCTGAGGCTTCGGAGCCGGTGAGCATGGGGGGCGTGACGGCGTCGTTGATGGTCTCGCCACCTTCGGCTTCCATCTGGGCCTTGGTGATGATGAGCATGCGACGGACGTAGATGTCGAAGGTGCCGCTCGCAGCGAGGTCCCAGCGCATCCAGTGGTCGGCCGATGTGCCCCAGCCGTAGTCGTTGCGGATGGCGATATAGGCCCTCTTCCACTCGATGGAGGCGGGCAGCGTGCCGTAGGCGACGACCTCGTCGGTGCTCAAATAAATTTGGCAATTCTCTCGCCTTGCACTATCTTTAATCCCCCTTCGGAGGATTTTAGATAGGGGTCGCCTCGGATAATTGCAAATAAATTTGCATTATCGCTCGGCTCACCCTATCTTTGCAGCATGGAAAGAACACTTAGAAACCTGAGCCTGCTTAGCATCCTGGTGATGGCATTCGGCTCAGCTCATGCACAGGAGGGATGGATAGACCTCACATCGGAATATATCGTCAACCCTAACTTCGACGAAGCCTCGAACGAAGGGTGGGAAGGCTCGGACATCGGCCACGCTCAGGGATGGGTGTGGGCAGGCGAATTCTGGAATACCACCTTCGACACCTACCAGCACGTCCGCGACCTGCCCAACGGCCACTACCGCGTCTCCGTCAGCGCCCTCTACCGCCCGGGCAACAGCAGCCAGAGCCTCCTCGACCGGCACTTCGCCGCAGACGAAATCATCAACGCCTACGTCTATGCAGGCACGGAGAAGAAGACCGTGAAGGCATGCTACGGCGAATATGCCACCGTCGATGCAAACGGCGCTCACCTGCTCTACAACGCCGAAATCGGCGCAAGCGTCTATTACCCCAACAGCATGGAGAGCGGCGAATACTACTTCTCGCTCGGCATGTACCGAAACGAGCTTGAGGTGGATGTCACCGACGGCGAGCTCATCCTCGGCATCTGCTGCAACGACTATCAGCAGTACAACTGGTGCCTATTCGACAGCTGGAAACTGGAGCTGTGGGGCACCATCCGCCCGGTTGAGCGTATCGTGCTCGAGCCCTCGTCGCTACGCATCGGTCTTGGCGAACCGGTCTCCATCAGCGCCGCTGTCTATCCCGAGGATGCCACCTACCGCAAGCTCGCATGGAGCAGCACGGATGAGTCGGTCGTCAGCGTCAGCGCGGACGGCATCGTCAAAGGCATCGGCAGGGGCACAGCCACCGTCATCGCCACCGCCACCGACGGCAGCGGCGCCAGCGCGGCATGCTCCGTCACCGTCACGGCGGGCGGTGCCACCCCCGAGTCGCTCATCATCAACGAAATCATGGTGGCCAACCTCGACACCTATCTCGACCCCTCGCTGAACTACGGCGGCTACGTAGAACTCTACAACCCCACCGACGTGAGCGCCAACCTCTCGCGCTACTACGTCAGCGACGACCCCCACGACCTCACCAGGTTCCGCCTGCCTGTGGACATCGGCGCCATCCCCGCACACGGCTATAAGAACCTGTGGTTCGACCACTACGACTGGCGCTACGGCCACTACCAGGTGGACATCGAGCTGAACCCCGAGGGGGGTACGCTCTACATTGCCGACGACGAAGGCACACTCATCGCCTCGCAGGCCTATCCGCCCTCGGTCAGCCGAGCCTCCTACGCCCGCACCACCGACGGTGCCGACGAATGGCGCTACACCTCCACCCCCAGCCCCGAGGCCACGAACGACGGCTCAACCTTTGCCGACGAACAGCTGCCCGCCCCCGTGGTGCAGCAGGACTCGCAAATCTTCACCGACGCCCTCACCGTGCGCGCCACCATCCCCGAGGGCACCCTGTTGCGCTACACCACCGACGGCTCCGTGCCCACCCTCGCGAACGGCACCACCAGCCGCACGGGCATCATCAACATCAAGCGCACCACCTCGTTCCGCTTCCGCCTGTTCAAGGACGGCATGCTGCCCAGCCCCGTCACCACCCGTACGTATATCTATAAGGATAAGGAGTACTCGCTGCCCATCCTCGCCGTCACCACCGCCCACGACAACCTCTACAGCTCGGCCTACGGCCTCTTCGAGAAAGGCCCCAACGGACGTGCCGGCAATGGACAGGACGCCAAGTGCAACTGGAACATGGACTGGGACCGCCCCGTCAACTTCGAACTCATCACCGAGGACGGCCGGATGGCCATCAACCAGGAGGTGAACCTCTCGACCTGCGGCGGCTGGAGCCGAGCCTGGGGACACCACTCGTTCAAGCTCAAGGCCGACCGCCAGTACGACGGCCACCGGAACTTCTACGAATACGCCATCTTCGACGAGAAACCCTTCAACCGCAACAAGACGGTGCAGATCCGCAACGGCGGCAACGACAGCGACTGCCGCATCAAGGACGCCGCCCTGCAGGCCATCATCGCACGTTCGGGCATCGATGCCGACTGCCAGGCCTACGTCCCCGTCATGCACTTCATCAACGGCACCTACATCGGCCTCATCAACATGCGCGAGCCCAACAACAAGCACTTCGCCTTTGCCAACTACGGCCTCAGCGCCGACGAGCAGGACCAGTTCGAGATGTCGCCCGACAGCGGCTACATCCAGATGGCAGGCACGAAGGAGGCCTTCGACCGCTGGTACCGGCTGGCGGAGAACGCCGCCAACGACGACGTCTATGAGCAGATTAAGAAGCTGGTGGACATCGACAACTTCATCAACTACATCGCTCTGGAGTTCTACCTCGGCAACTGGGACTGGCCAAAGAACAACCTCAAGGCCTTCCGTCCCCGCACCGAGGACGGGCGTTTCCGCTTCGTGGTGTTCGACCTCGACGGCTCGTTCAGCGTCGGCAACCCCTTCACCACCTTCGAGGACAAGCGCATCTTCACCTTTGATGCCCTGCGCGGCGAATTCAAAGGACAACTGACGGCCGAGATTGAGGTGGTCACCATCTTCCTTAACATGCTTCAGAACGCCCAGTTCCGCCGTCAGTTCATCGACGCCTTCTGCCTCGTGGCGGGCAGCGTCTTCGAGCCCACGCGATGCCGCGAAATCATCACCGAGCTGGCTACCCGCATCGAGGAACCCCTCTCATACGAATGGCGCAACCCTTGGGGCACGGCCAACGACCTTATCAACCGCCTCAACGCCAGCTACCAGACGAGGAACATCGGCTACCTGAAGACCTACTCGCGGATGAAGCTCGGCAGCACCCCCGCCGTCAACGCCACTCTCCGTGCCAATACCCCCGAGGCACAGCTCACCGTCAACGGCCTCCCCGTGCCCACGGGCCGCTTCTCGGGCAAGCTGTTTGCCCCTGCCACCGTCCGCGCCCACGCTCCCGCCGGCTACGTCTTCAAGGGATGGAGCAGCGCATCGAGCACCACCACCAAGGAGATCCTTGCCCGCGGCAGCGCCTGGCACTACTACGACCAGGGTAGCCTCGACGGCACCTCGTGGAAAACCTCTGGCTACAACGACAGTCAGTGGGCCGTCGGCAACGCACCGCTGGGCTACTTCGTCACCGACGCCAGCAACAGCCGGGGCTACAACACCTTCATCAGCTACGGCGGCAACACCAACGACAAGTACCCCACCAGCTACTTCCGCATCCCCGTTGACCTCAGCGATGCCCCCGCCT
The DNA here is from genome assembly GCA_024697785.1 of Bacteroidaceae bacterium. GTDB lineage: Bacteria > Bacteroidota > Bacteroidia > Bacteroidales > Bacteroidaceae > UBA1189. The sequence continues at coordinate 24,338 of JAILEU010000025.1, forward strand.
CGGGCGACGTCTTCACCCTCGACTTTTCGTGCGACGACGGCTTCGTCATCTACGTTAACGGCGCCGAGGCCGGACGCTACCTGATGCCTTCCGGCACACCGACGTTCAGCACCTTCGCCAGCAGCTATGCCCCCGACAACCCCGACAGCGGCACCATGACCCTTAAGGCATCGCTCTTCAAGAAAGGGCGCAACATCATCGCAGTCGAGCTCCACAACAACGCCGCAAACAGCACCGACCTCTACTGGGACGCAGCCCTCACAGCTGAGGTGACCACCACGGGCGGCACCAACATTGTCTCTACCGATGAGACCTACACCCTGCCCTCGTCAGGCACCGTCAGCCTCACGGCCATCTTCGAAGCAGCCACCCCCCACTCCTCCACAGCCAGGACAGGAGCCCTGCGCATCAACGAGGTGAGCCCCGCCAACGACATCTTCGTCAACGACCTCTGGAAAAGACAGGACTGGATTGAGCTCTACAACGGCACCGACGAGGACATCGACCTTACGGGCTGGTACCTGAGCGACGACACGCTGAACCGCCAGAAGTTCCAGATTCCCGCCGTCGAGGGCGTCAGCAACGTCATCCCTGCCTATGGCTACAAGGTCATCTGGTGCGACAAGGTGGAACCCTACAACCAGGTCCACGCCAACTTCAAACTGGCCTCCGAGGGCGGTTTCGTCCTGCTCACCTCTGGTGACGGCCATGAGGGGACGGGTGAGGCCGTTACGGACTATTTCCACTACCCTGCCTGCGCCAGCTACCAGACGGTCGGCCTCTACCCCGACGGCGGCAGCGAGACCTACGTCATGCAGCGTCCCACCATCGGCAAGACCAACGTCATCACCACCGCCGACCTTGCCCACACCCAGCTCCGTCCCACGGCCGTCCGAGCCATCGAGGGGGACAGCGACCTTCTCCGCCGCGACGATGCCCTCTACGACTTGATGGGCCGCCGTGTCCAAAACCCGCAGCCCGGCACCATCTACATCCGAAACGGCAAGAAAGTGCTGTTTAAGTAAGATTAGTAGGAGTGTAGGAGTGCAGGAGTTCGGGAGTGCAGGAGTGCAGGAGTGCAGACAATCGCGCGGACAGCGTTTTTTTAACATTCACGCGTGCAGTATTTCTATTTTCGTTGCGTTTATAGAGTGAGACAATTTTCTATGAACCCTTAAAACAAACAAAATGAGAAAGAAATCTGCTTTTGGGCTTATGGTAGCTGCGCTACTGTTCGCCTCGTGTGACAACGAAATGATTTGGGACTACGCCTCGGCCTCGATGATAGTCCGCATCACGGATGACTCCGGCACCAACCTGCTCGACACCACTCAGACAGGCCACCTCTTTCAGAAAGGCATGGGGATGCTGGAAACGTCCTACAAAACGAATGATAAAGACGACCCATACGTCCGTCACGAGGAACCCATTCAAACCCTTGAAGCGTATCGTCAAAAAACAGGCACCCGCGCTTACATAGGCCCTTGGGCAGGAGCCGTGCTGACGAAGAGCCCCGACAAAAAAGAGCCTGTCCTCTTTATCGGGGAATTCAGCGAGCATAGCGGCAGCGGGGATATTGAGCTGACGGAGGCGCTTTTCGGTGAACCGGACCAAAGGGAGCTGACCCTGAAGTTCGACGACGGACGAAGTGTCACCATCTCCTATGTTCACGCCGCCAGCCTCAGTCATAAGCTGAAGACCAAAGCTAAGGTAGTCGAAAAGTCCGAAGGACTGAATGTCAGCGTCGACTTCGATACCCAATACAGCGTTGACTATCTCTACGTAGAGCAGTAGCGGCCGCTTCTTTCGGGTTGATTCCCTACTATTACTGTCCGCTAAAAGCGCCGTCGGGGCATAACAGTCGTTGTTACGCCCCGTCGGAACTTTTCATGCAGTCGAACCACAAGGCGGGCTATCGCACCCACACTTTCCGGCCGTCGCGGATGTAGAGGCCTCCGGCTTGCGGGGTGGCGACGGGACGGCCCTGGAGGTCGAACAGACGGCTGCCGGACGACAGGCTGCCCGTGCCTTCGTCCTGCGGACTGCTTATGCCACAGGTGGTGAGGTCGAGGCGGAATCCGCCGCTGCTGTTGGTCTTATAAAGGTCGCTACCCATCATGATGGAAATGGAATGCGGCGTCGGGAAGGTGATGACCGAGTTCTCGAACTTGCCGCGATACGCTGCATCGGGCATAGATAGCATCTTGCATGGGCCATAGCCCCAATCGACACCCATCTCCTGCAAGGGGATGGAGACTGCCTGCGGGTCAGTGGCATCAATCTCTATGTAGTAATCGCCTTCGAGCACCTCTTCAGGTGAATTGTAGGGATGACCCAGGCCATAGGGATTCTTCATGCGGAAGAAGCCGGGACGGTCCGTGCGCTCCTGCACCTCCACGTCGTAGGTGACCATGTCATAGCCGCTGAACAGCGGGCTGAGGACATCGTCGGTGTAGCGGGCCGTGCCCAGCACCGTCCACTCACGGCTGGACGAGAAGCGGAAGTTCTTAAAGGCATAACGCTTAGAGTTGCCCGACTCGTCGTACGAGACAGCCAGTAGCGAATACTTGCCGCCCGAAACCGTCACCGAGAACTGCTGCGGGCCCTCGGCATACGTGGAGCTGATGTTGCCCTGGGTGACGTCGTTAATCAAGTCACTGATTACGGCCGAGTCGTCCGTCAGCTCCTTTTCGATGACCGCATAGCGCCAGTATGCCACACTCGAGCCCGGGGTGACGGTCACGTTCTGCATGCCGGTCCCGTCTTCGTTCTCCTGCAGGGCGCCTAGGGTGACCTCGATGGAGTAGTCCTTGAAGGTGCTGCCGCTCACGGTGACGGTCTCGACGCCTTCGCCCCAGTACTCGCGGTTGTCGTACAGGTCGTAATAGGCGACGTAGAGGGTGATGACGCCCGTCGAGGTGTCGAACTTGCTGGGGAAGGAGCTCCAGGCAGCCGTGTAACCCAGAACATTGTTGTACCAGTACACCTGGTCGGCCACATAGACCTTGCCGCGCTCGCTGTCGGTATAGCCGATATACTGCTGGGCAACGCTGCAGTGGCCGGTGCTGGAGTCGTAGTCGATGTCGAGCGTCATGTTGCTGCCCCAGCCGTAAAGACGGAACTGGTGCAGGGCGGGGTTCTGGTTGGATGTGCGGACGAAGATGGGATAGCTCTTGCTGCCATAGTCGGCGTAGGCACCCGTCGAGGAGTAGCGATAGACGGCCGTGCCGTCGCCGTAAGGCTCCCAGTCGGTCCATTCGCCGAAACCTTTCAGCTTGACGGTGACGACGTTGCTCCAGCCGGACTCACGTCCGAAGGCAAAGGCCTTCACGCTGTACGTATGGACAACGGTCGAGTCGAGCCCCGCCACCACGAGGAAGGTGTCCGGGATGCTCTCGTAATAGACGGGGTCGGCGTCGCCCGAGGTGACGGCAAGCGTATAGCTGGTGGCCTTGGGCACCCTCGACCAATGTGCCGTGAACGAGTGTTCCTTCACGTCCGTAGCCGCCTCGGCATTCGGGGTGCGCAGGGTACCGGCGTCACCACCCATGGCGATGAACGAGATGAGGCCGTCCGCCTCCTTGATTTCCTCGATAGGCTTGCCCATCAGCTGGCGGCCGTCGGGAGCATTGTTATAAAGGGTTGCGGCAGGATTGGAGGTGTCGGTGAGCGACGTGTTCTTGGATGTGCCGGGATAGGGGTCGCCGGCAATGTCCTTGGCCGTAGGATAGTAGCTGTTGTCGGCAGCGATGATGGTGCAGCGCTGGTGTTTTCTGTCTGCATTGACGGTATTGTCTTCCCACACGCTGGCCGAGTAGTCCACGTGGATCACCAGCATGCCGTGTGCGCCAAGCCCGCTGTCCCACGACGTCAGCTGGCGGTTCTCGAGCAAGTAGTATTCGTTTCGGTTGGCATCGTTATAGACGATGTATGCCTCGGGCGCCTCCACCAGAGCTTTCATGCCCCTGACGGTACGGCCTTCAGCCAGCTCCGTGGGCTCAAGCCAGCCGCACGCCATGCGCTCGTAGGACGTGTAGCCACAGGGAATGTTGGCGTGGGTGTAGCCCTGTGCGTCGATGGTGCCGTTGTAGCAGCCGTAGTCCATAACGCTCCACAGGTTCAGGCCGAAGTTCGTCCCGCCCGACGTGTCGTAGAAGTCGGGCAGGCCGAGGCAATGGCTGAACTCGTGGCAGGCTGTGCCGATGCCTCCCAGCTCCGTGCCCTTGTTGCCGTGCAGCTCGCCGCTGCAGGCAAACTGGTCGACCAACACGCCGTCCATGCGCAGCGAGCGTCCGTAGTCCGAGCTGCTCAGCCACCACTCGACGGGCCAGATGCAGTCGGCCAGTCCTTCGCCGGATGCTTCGCCGTAGCCGGCATAGACCACGAACACCTGATCGACCTCGCCGTCGCCGTCCCAGTCGTAGTTCTTATAGTTCACGTCATTGTCGGCGAGCCTCACCGCCTCGGCAGCCATCGTGCCGACGCGCATGTCGGCGTTGTCCTGCCTGGGGTCGTTCTCGCCATAGTATTTCATCCCGTATTCGAGCGTATAGGGGCCGACGACGTCGAAGTCAATCTCGAACTGACCGTAGCTCTGCGCCTTGAAGTAGTCGCGCACGCTGCCGACGTGACCGTTATCGCTATAGCCTTCCTCGTTGAACATAGCGTCGAACACCTCGCGTGTGTGCTTCTCCTGCATCTTCACGTCGGCGAAGCTGACCAGAATCACCAAGCCCCTCTTCGTGCCCTTGAACGTTCCAGCCTTGCGGGCGACCTCGGCGCGACGCATACGGCGTTCGTAGGCCATCATACGGCGCTGCTGTGCCCCGATGCGGCGTGCTGCCGACAACCACGGCGACTGTACACGCGAGAAACGGCCGTCGGCCAGACGCACCAGCTCGTGGCCCTCCTCATCGACATAGGCGTGGTAGAACTCGTCGCCTGTCAGACAGACGGTGACCGGGCTGCCGTCGGCAAGCTTAGCCTGGAACGGCCTGCGCTGAGCCGGAACGGCAAATATGCACACAGTGAACAACACCAACGAAGCAAAGCTGAGAATACGTTTCATATCCAGTGAAGATTAAAGATGGTATTATCGTTTTAAATGATATCAGGTGCAAAAGTAACACAAGCCGAGCGAAAAAACAAATAAAAATAAAGAAAAACGCACTGGAACAAAGTCCCAATGCATTTTCCTCTCCTCGTACACCCTCAGGGGCTCGAACCCTGGACACCCTGATTAAGAGTCAGGTGCTCTACCAACTGAGCTAAGGGTGCAACGTGCTTCTCTCGAAAAGCGCGGCAAAGGTACTGCCTTTTTCGGAACTAACCAAACGTTTTCCGCTTTTTTTTAAGACATCCGCGCATTTTTCCACTTTTTCCGATTTTTTACTTCTGCCTTTTCTATATTTTGCCCGAAATAGATCAAAAACAATTCTAATGAAAAGTCCGCTACAAGGATTAAAGCCCAACAAGGACAAACGGACCAGCATACTCCAATTCCACGCGCTTGGATCTCAAGTTTCACGTGCTTGGATTTAAAGTTTCAAGCCCGTGGAATTTGGTTTTACTCAAACAATTTTCGCGTTACGCCAAACGCTTATTTACGCGGCTCGGGGTATGGCGTCAGCAGCGCTGATGAGCCCGTGTGGCGTCAGCAACGCTGATGAGCTCGTGCGGCGTCAGGCGTTATTGTCGTCCTGCGGTTGGGCGTCGATGCTGGCGTCGTCCACGTCGAACTCGAAGAGGGCGGAGGGGGTGGTGCGTTTGAGGGCAGCGAGGTAGAAGTCCTTGCCGGCGATGATGCCGCGTTCGCGCAGACGCCACTCGACGGTCTTGTAGGCAAGGTCGGGGTGATTGTTTTCGGCGCTGAGGTGGCAGAGCCAGACGTGTGAGGTGTGGGGGGCGAGGTGGTCGGCGAGGTAGTCGGCCGTCTCCTCGTTACTAAGATGGCCATTGGGGCCGGAGATACGTTTCTTGAGGTGGGGAGGATAAGGGCCTCGCTGCAACATTTCGGGGTCGTAGTTGGCTTCGAGGATGAGGTAGTTGGCACGGTCGATGTAAGCGGAAGCGGTGTCGGTGATCTGCCCGACATCGGTGGCAAAGACAAAGGTACGTCCCAGCAGTTCAACGCAGTAGCCCACGGTGTCGTTGGCGTCGTGCGGTACCTCGAAGGGGGTGATGGTGAAGTCGCGGAAGGTGAGCGGCTTGTCCTTCTCCACATAGCGCATGCACGAGGTGAGCTTATGGGTGGTGACGTAGTTGTGGTTGATGCCGACGTGCGTTTCGCGTGTGGCATAGATGGGCAGGTTGCAACGCTCGCCGAGGGTGCCGAGCGACTTGATGTGGTCGGCGTGGTCATGGGTGACGAAGACGGCGGACACGCGTTCGAACGGAATGCCGACATCGCGCAGGCTCTTACGGATGGTGCGCACGGCGATGCCCGCATCGATGAGGATGCCGTACGACTCACCTTCCTTTTCTATCAGAGGAGGGTCGGACGGAGTAACGCCTATGTAGTAGCAGTTGCCCGAACTGCCGGAGGCAAGACAGATAAATTGTATTTTCATATTACTCATTGGCTAGAATGGATAGCCGACAGCGAAGTGCCAGGCGAAGTCGCGCTTGAGGCTGGGGTTCACAATGGGATAGCGCTGTGGGCCGCTGACGTAGGCGGGGTTGATGGCTTTCATGCCGGCATCGAAGCGCACGACGATGAAGTTGAGGTCGAGCCGCAGGCCAGCGCCGTAGGCAACGGCAATCTGCCGCCAGAAGGTGTCGGGGCTGAACTGTCCGCCGGGCTGGTCGTCGTAGTCGTAGATGGTCCAGATGTTGCCGGCATCGACGAAGAGTGCGCCATCGACCTTCCAGAAGAGGTGGGGCCGGTACTCGATGCTGGCATAGAGCTTCATGTCGCCCGACTGGTTGATGTAGTCGATGGTGCCGTCGCGTGTGACGTAGCTGCCGGGTCCGAGGCTGCGCAGCGACCATCCGCGCACGCTGTTGGCGCCGCCGGCATAGTAGCGCTTTTCGAAGGGCAGCATGCGGGCGTTGCCGTAGGGGAAGGCGATGCCCGCCGACAGGTGGGCGACAAGGGCGTTGCGGCGATTGATGTTGATGTTCGTCGTCCACGAGAGGTCGCCCTTGACGTACTGTGCAAAGGCGATGCCGCCCACACGGTACTGCCCCAGCGAATCGGTGGCGGCGTGGGTGAGCTTCGAGAGGCCGTAAAGCAGGTTGCCCGCCGTCTCGATGCCGGCACGAACGGTATAGTAGGTGTAGAAGGAGCTGCGATCGACCAGCGTAGGCATAGAGTTGTAGTAGAACGAATAGCCCGTGCGCATGATGAAGAGGTCTTCGTAGTTGAACTTCAGGATGGAGTTGCGGCTGTTGTACTGGCTGAGGTAGTTGTCGATGAAGTACTGGTCCTTGACGGGTACGGAGACGAAGTTGACGCCGAGCAGGTCATAGCGGTGCTGTAGGTAGCTGGAGCCGTTCCAGAGGAATCCCCATCCGGCCGAGAGGACGCGACGGGTGAACTCGGGACGGTCCTGCGAGTTCCAGCCGAAGTCGAGCTGGGTGGTGGCGCGGCTGCGAGCCTGGAAGCGTTCGCTGACGAAGGGCATGATGAGCTTCGGGAAGTTGAGCCCCACGTCGGCGCCATACTCGATATAGTGGTCGCCGGCATAGTCCTGCAGCTGGGTGATGGCCTCGTAGGCACCGCGAAGCTTGACGGAGAGCTGCTCCGAGCCGTGGAAGAGGTTGCGGTTGGTGAACGAGAGCGCCGTCGAGACGCCCAGGTCGCCAGCCGTGTTGGTGCCGTCGAGCTCGAGGCTGACGGACATCCGCTTGGCAGGCGAGACGGAGATGTGGCACGCCAGCGTGCTGTCGGACGTCTCGGTGAAGCTGATGTTGGTGTACTTCACCGCGCCGAAGCGGGCGAACGAGCGGTAGGTGTCCTTCACCACCTGAGCGTTGTACATCTGTCCGGGACGGATGCGCGAATGGTTCATCAGCAGGGTGGGACGGATGAAGGGTTCGCCGCCGCCCATCTCGTAATAGACGCTGTCAACGGTGAAGCGGCGGAAGGACGTCCGGATGCGCACCGAGAGGTCAATCTCCGTGCTGCCTTTGGCGGTATCGGCCAGGAAAGTGATATTGTTTTTCTGGAAATTGTAGAAGCCCTGGTTGTGCAGATGCTCCGTGATGCGTGTGCGCTCGTCAGCAAGCACGGTGGTGTTGAAGGGCATGCCCCGCGACAGCAGAGTGTTGAGGGTGTCGGCCAGCACGCAGTCGATGAGTTCGCTGCGGAGAGGCTCGCGTGACGTTGTACGCATCGTGCCCGGCCAACGGATGGAACGCACCGTATAGACCTCGCCGGGATTGACGGTGTACGTCACCTTGGCCTTCCGCCCCTGTGTGGCAGTTTCGGAATCGACGGAGGCTTTCAGATATCCCCTGCCCACGAGACGCTGGCGGATGACGTGCGCGCTCTGGTCGGTGAGCGCAGGACTATAGACGCGCGGCTCCTCGCCGAACTTGCGCAGCGTGCGGTTGAAGTAGTTGTCTGCTTTCCCTGACAGGCAATAGACGCGCATGGGCCAGCGCACGAGCCCCAGCAGCCGCGTGTTGGGACGCTGCAGCACCTGACTCTTGAACTGTGACGAGGGCATTTTCTTGTCCGTTGAGACCACCTCCACATCGTCCAGCAGATAGCCGTCGGCGGGCAGGTACTTCGTGACGCTGCACGACGACAGCGCCATCAGCGCCACCGCCAGCACATACACAAAAACGAGTCCCTTCTGCGTCCTTCTCATGCCACTTCTACAAAATTCTCGCAAATATAGCGCTTATTTTTCATTTTCCATCTCAGATTGCTCCTTTTTTATTAAATTCGCAGCCTGAAAACCCGATGTTATGCTGAGCAAAGCCAAGATTAAACTCATCCGTTCACTGGAACAGAAGAAGAACCGACAGGCCGAGGGCCTCTTCGTGGCCGAGGGGCCGAAGGTGGTGGGCGACCTGCTGCCCTATTTCCGTCCTCGCTTCGTGATAGCGACGCGGACGTGGATAGAGAGCAATGTCTGTCCGTCCGATGCCGAGATTATCGAGGTCACCGAGGACGAACTGGCCAAAGCCAGTTTCCTGAAGACGCCCCAAGAGGTGCTGGCCGTGTTTGAGGCAACGGACAGACGGACAGAGAAGACTTCAGATAAGACTTCAGATAAGACTTCAGACCTCAGACTTCAGCCTTCAGACAACAGCCTGACGCTGGTGCTTGATGATGTGCAAGACCCCGGTAATCTCGGTACCATTATCCGCACGGCCGACTGGTTTGGTGTGCGCCAGATTGTCTGTTCGCACGGTACGGCAGATGCCTTCAGCCCTAAGGTGGTGCAGGCCACGATGGGTGCTATTGCCCGTGTGCACGTCCGTTATGCCGACTTACCCACATTCCTGTCCGCTGTCCCTGCGGGGACACCCATCTACGGCACCTTCCTTGAGGGGGAAAACATCTACCGCCACCCGCTCTCGGCTGGAGGCCTCATCGTGATGGGCAACGAGGGCAACGGCATTTCGCCCGCCGTTGGCCGCTACATTACGGATAAGCTGTTTATCCCCCCCTACCCCACTGGCTGCGCCACCAGCGAATCGCTCAACGTCGCTATCGCTACGGCCGTCACGCTGGCAGAATTCCGAAGCAGAACGTATATTAATAATTGACAGCCTCCCCCGTCCCCTCCTAAAGGAGGGGGGACTGATTACTTCCGCACACGGCTCCCTTCCCTTTAGGGGAGGGCTGGGGTGAGGCTTCGGGTTGGGGTGAGGCTACCAAAGGCGCGCTATTCCTCTGCATCCATGCGGACGCGGTCACGACGCGGGGGTTGTTTTGACGGTTGCTCTTTGTCCGGTTTTTGTTTGGTCGGTTTTTGTTTTGCTGGTTTTTGTTTGGACGATTTCTTTTTTGCTGCTTTTTGTTTTGCTGCTTTTTGTCCGGGGGTGGCGCGTTTTCTGTCTGAGGTGACGGAAAGGGTGTCTGCCTTGACGGCCTCGGCGGTGTCCTTGGGTGCAAGGGTATGGAAGCGCATGAGGCGATGGTGGCTGGCGACGAGGTGGTCGTGGATGCTGTCGCCCTGGAAATAGACGCCCGCCGTGATGTTCTTCACATTGACGGAGTCGGCATTCTGCAGCGTGATGGTCACCGCCGCATTCTCCCTCAGCACCACATCGCGTCCGAGGACGGAATCGTTGGCGTAGCGGATGAGCAGGGTGGCGACGGCGAGCCGCCGGTCGGTGGGCTGGCTGCCGATGAACATCACATCGAACGTCCAGCGGATGGTGTCGCAGGGGTGGAAGTTGTTGTCGTAGGGGATGGAGACCGAGCGGTAGTTGTCGAGGGGTGTAGGGGTGAGGATGAAGTGACGGCTGTCGTACCAGAGGTCGGCCGAGTCGCCCTCGACCGGCTGTGGGCCGCGCGACGAGACTTTGGCCTGACGTTGCTTGATGAGCTCCATGTCGCGCTCGGTCCTTGCCGCCATACGTTCGTAGATGGCAGAGAGGTCCTTGGGGTTGCGGGCATACCAGACGAGCGACGAGTCGAGCTGCGCCTCGGTGATGTGGTGTTTCGCATAGACGTAGTCGATGTAGAGCCGTCGCTTGTACATGTTCTCGCCCGTCAGGTCACCGCCCATCACCTGTGCCAGATGGTAGTCGTAGAGCACCTCCTCCATTTTGGCAGGAGGCAGCACCTCCTTCGGGCGCTCGACCTTGCAGGAGACGAGCAGGAATAATGAAAAATGAAGTATGAAAAATGAAAAATACATAGCCTTGCCAGCAGCAGAGCAAGCAGAGGAAAAGGTATGCGATTTACGATACATTTTATTTTTCATTCAAGTTTCGAAAGTTAAAAACGGTTCCAGACAGCGATGAGCGCCCTGAAAGGGCAGAAAGCCACCAGCCCAGGGCAACGCCCTGGGTTTATTCGGGCACACATCATTCCGCGCCCTGAAAGGGCAAAAGCATTCCATTCAGAAGGGAACATACAAGCAGCAGCCATGTATTGTAACGCTTTTGCCCCTTCAGGGCGAAAGTTACTTTGGCCGTTTGTACCCAGGGCGTTGCCCTGGGCTAGGTGCTCATTGCCCCTTCGGGGCGCTCCTCTCTGGTAGGAATTCTTACTTGCGAAACTTGAATTTTTCATTCTTCATTTTTCTTTCTTTCGCCTTTGACCACGGACGGGGGGCGTGAGGCTCAGGCAGCGGCTGAAGAAGAGGATGACCATGAAGAGGCCCACGGTGATGCACGAGTCGGCGAAGTTGAAGATGGGGCTGAAGAAGATGAAATGCTTTCCGGCGAGGAGGGGCATCCACGAGGGCCAATCCCACTCGACGAGGGGGAAGTAGAGCATATCGACGACCTTGCCGTAGAAGAGGCCTGAGTAGCCGCTGCCCCAGGGGACGGTGGTGGCGACGCTGTAGGGGGTGCTGGCGCAGAAAATCTGTCCGTAGAAGAGGCAGTCGATGATGTTGCCCGCTGCGCCGGCAATGATGAGGCTGACGGCGACGAGATAGCCCTTCGGGAAGCCCTTGCCGACAATCTTGACGACGTACCAGATGATGAACGCTACGGCGATGATGCGGAACGACGTAAGGAACAGTTTGCCAAACAGCTCCATACCGAACGCCATACCGTTGTTCTCGGTGAAATAGATGTAGAACCAGTCGGTGACGCGTATGCTCTCGTAAAGGCGCATGTTCGTCTTGACCAGGATCTTGATGACTTGGTCGCAGACGAGCAGGAGGGAGGCCAGAAGGGTGACCAGCAGGGCGTCGCTACGTTTTCCCGTTTTCATCAGCGGCGTTTCTTGGAGGCTTGTTTGGCTTCGATGCTCATGGTGGCGTGGGGCACGGCGCGGAGGCGCTCGGCGGGGATGAGCTTGCCCGTCACCCTGCAGATGCCGTAGGTTTTGTTCTCAATGCGCACCAGGGCTGCCTGCAGGTCGTTGATGAACTTCATCTGGCGCTGTGCCAGACGCATGGTTTCCTCTTTGGCCAGCGTGTTGGCACCCTCCTCCAGCACTTTGTAGGTAGGGGCGGTGTCCTGGTCGTCGTTGTCCTTATTCATCAGGCTGTCTTTCAGGTTGTCGTAGTCTCTTTTGGCCAGCTCTAACTTTTCGAGAATGATGGCGCGGAACTCCTCGAGTTCGGCGTCGGAATAGCGTGTCTTCTCTGCCATAGCTTTATTTGTTGATTTTTGGTTTATTTTATTGGTTTATAGGTTTAGTTCCGGCTGCGCCGGAGGTTTAGTTCGGCCTTTGGCCGAGGTTTAGTTCCGGATATGCCGGAGGTTTATAAACCGATTCTGTCACGCATAATCATTAAACTTTTTTTGTGAAACATAAAAAAATAAACTTTTTGCAGAGCAAAAACTAAACTATTTCTTCAATTTTTACATACTTCTGCTTTGACGGTGAAGTCGTCGAAGGCGAGTTCGTCGGCGGTGTCGGGCAGGGTGTTGCAAATGTCGAGGGTGTCGGCCAGGACCTGTCCGCAGATGTAGTCGTGATGGGCTTGGACGGAGGCATCGAGGCGTGCGTCGGACGTCAGGCGGATGCTGACGCGGTCGCTGATCTCGAAGCCGCTGGCCTTGCGGATGTTCTGGATTTTGCTCACCAGTTCGCGTGCCAGTCCTTCGAGTCGCAGCTCGTCGGTGACGACGATGTCGAGGGCGACGGTCAGCACGCCCTCGTTGGCCACCACCCAGCCGGGGATGTCCTCGCTGTAGATTTCCACCTCGTCGGCCTCAATCTCTGCCAGCTGCGTGGTGCCGGGGAGCGGCAGGGCGATGTGCCCGTCGGCCTCGAGCTGGGCTATCTGCGTCTGCGTCATCGACGCGACGGCGACGGCCACCTGCTTCATCAGGGGGCCGAACTTCTTGCCCAGCACCTTGAAGTTGCACTTCACCTTCTTCACCAGGATGCCCTCGGCGCCCTCGACGAAGTCTATTTCCTTGATGTTCACCTCGTTCATGATGAGCGGGGCGACGGCTTCGAGGCGGGCCTTCATCTCGCCCGTAGCGGGAATCATCATCTTCTGCAGCGGCTGCTTGACGATGATGTTCACCTTCTTGCGCAGGGCGAGGCCCATCGACGACACCTTCTGTGCCAGCTCCATGCGGAGCTCGAGTTCGCGGTCGATGACGCTCTCGTCGGCTTCGGGGAAGCGGGCGAGGTGTACGCTGCAGACGTCGTCGCGTCCCGTGACGCGGACGAGGTCGGTGTAGAGCTTGTCGGCATAGAACGGGGCGATGGGTGCCATCAGTCGGGCGACGGTCTCGAGGCAGACGTAGAGCGTCTGGTAGGCGGCCAGCTTATCGGCGGTGTATCCGGCGCCCCAGAAGCGTTTGCGGCAGAGGCGTACGTACCAGTTCGAGAGGTTGTCGGTGACGAAGTCGCTGATGAGTCGTCCCGCCTTCGTCGGCTCGTAGTCGGCGTAGCAGGCATCGACGCTGCGGATGAGCGTGTTGAGTTCGCTCAGTATCCAGCGGTCGATCTCGGGTCGCTGGCTGACGGGCACCTCGGCCTCGGCATAGCGGAAGCCGTCGAGGTTGGCGTAGGGGGCGAAGAAGCGGTAGGTGTTGTGGAGGGTGCCGAAGAACTTCGAGATGACGTCGGTGACGCCCTTCTCGTCGAACTTCAGGTTGTCCCAGGGGCTTGAGTTGGTGATCATGTACCACCTGACGGCGTCGGCGCCGTACTTGCCGATGGCGCCGAAGGGGTCGACGGCGTTGCCCAGTCGTTTGGACATCTTGGCGCCGTTCTTGTCGAGCACGAGGCCGTTGCTGATGACGGCCTTGTAGGCGACGGAGTGTTTCACCATCGTGCTGATGGCGTGTAGGGTGAAGAACCATCCTCGCGTCTGGTCGACACCTTCGGCGATGAAGTCGGCGGGATAGACGGCGCCGCTGTCAACGAGCTCCTTGTTCTCGAAGGGGTAGTGCATCTGTGCGAAGGGCATAGCGCCGCTGTCGAACCACACGTCGATGAGGTCCGTCTCGCGCTTCATGGGTTTGCCGGTGGGCGAGCAGAGGATGATGTCATCGACGTAGGGGCGGTGGAGGTCGATTTTGTCGTAGTTCTCGGCCGTATAGACGCCCGGCACGAAGCCCGCCTTCTTGTAGGGGTTCTCGGTCATGAAGCCGGCGGCGACGCTGCGCTCAACCTCGGTGTAGAGTTCTTCGACGCTGCCGATGCAGCGCTCTTCGCGCGTCTCGGCGTTGCGCCAGATGGGCAGCGGCGTGCCCCAGTAGCGGCTGCGGCTCAGGTTCCAGTCGTTCAGGTTCTCGAGCCATTTGCCGAAGCGGCCGGTGCCGGTGCTCTCGGGCTTCCAGAGGATGGTCTTGTTCAGCTCCATCATCTCGTCCTTGCGGGCGGTGCTGCGGATGAACCAGCTGTCGAGGGGGTAGTAGAGCACGGGCTTGTCGGTGCGCCAGCAATGGGGGTAGTTGTGGATGTGCTTCTCGATTTTGAAGGCGGTGCCGGCCTGCTTCATCTCCATGCAGAGGACGACGTTGAGGTCCTCGGTCTTTGCCAGCTCCTTCTCGTCCATACCGGCGTACTTGGGGTCGTAGGCGTTTTTCACGAAGTCGCCGCTGTGGGCCCAGTAGCCGTCGTGCACGCAGAGGCTGACGAAGGTCTCGTCCATATCCTCGCGCAGGAAATACTTGCCGGTGAAATCGACCATCGGGCGTGTGTCGCCGGCCTTGTCGATGACAAACAGGGCGGGCACTCCGGCGTCCTTGGCGACCTTGGCGTCGTCGGCGCCGAAGGTGGGGGCGATGTGTACGATGCCCGTGCCGTCCTCGGTGGTGACGTAGTCGCCCGGGATGACGCGGAAGGCGTCGGCCTCCCTGTCGATGACGCGTCCGTCCACCAGTTCGCAGGGCTTGACCCAGGGGAAGAGCTGCTCGTAGCGCAGCCCCACGAGGTCGGAGCCCTTGCAGCGGCCGACCACCTCGTACTCATCCTCGCTCTTGAAGTAGGCCGAGAGGCGTGCCTCAGCCAGGATGTAGATGGCCTCCTGCTTCGTATAGGGGTTCTGTGCCTTTACGGCGACGTAGTCGATATTCGGCCCCACGCAGAGCGCGGTGTTCGAGGGCAGCGTCCAGGGCGTGGTTGTCCAAGCCAGGATGAAGACGGGCAGGGATGAGGGCTGAGGGATGAGGGATGAGGGCTGAGGGATGAGGGATGAGGAATGAGGGTTGAGGGATGAGGGCAGAAGGCGGAACTGCGCCGTGACGGTGGTGTCCTTGACGTCGCGGTAGCAGCCGGGCTGGTTGAGCTCGTGGCTGCTCAGGCCGGTGCCCGCCGCGGGGCTGTAGGGCTGGATGGTGTAGCCCTTATAGAGCAGGTCCTGCTGATAGAGCTGCTTCAGCAGCCACCAGAGGGTCTCGATGTAGCGGTTGTCGTAGGTGATGTAGGGGTTGTCGAGGTCCACCCAGTAGCCCATCCTGTGGGTCAGGTCGGTCCACTCCTTGGTGTATTTCATCACCTCCTCGCGGCAGTGGCGGTTATAGTCCTCGACGCTGATGGTCCGTCCGATGTCCTCCTTGGTGATGCCGAGTTTTTTCTCGACGCCGAGCTCGACGGGCAGCCCGTGGGTGTCCCATCCGGCCTTGCGTGCCACGCGGTAGCCCTTCATCGTCTTGTAGCGGCAGAAGGTGTCCTTGATGCTGCGTGCCATGACGTGGTGTATGCCGGGCATGCCGTTGGCCGAGGGGGGACCCTCGTAGAAGACGAACGACGGGCATCCCTCGCGCTCGGTCACACTTTTTCCGAACACGTCCTGCCCATCCCATTTCTCGAGCACCTCGCTGGCCACGTCGGCCAGGTTCAGCGCCCCATATTCCGTAAATTTCTCGTTCATATCTTGTTGACTTGTTGACAATGTCGTTTTTCGTTTGAAGGCGCAAAGTTACACATTCCCTTTCAATCCTCCAAAAGAAAACGGAACATTTGATGAAATGTT
>JAILEU010000032.1 GCA_024697785.1 Bacteroidaceae bacterium
CGGTTCTCGAGGAGGTAGTACTCCTGGCTGTTGCCGTCGCTTCGGACGATGTAGGTCAGGCCGCCGTCGCTCAGGGGCTTCATGCCCTCGACGGAGGTGGGCTCGGAGAGCTCAACGGGCGACGACCATCCCAGGTACATCCTCTCCATGGCCGTGAGGCTGGGCGGGCACCAGCCCTTGTTCGTGAAGTTGCCGCCATCCATGAGGTCCCATTCGTCAACCGTCGAGTAGGGGGTTGCGGGAGCCTGGGGATAGATGTCGGGCAGCCCGAGGCAATGGAAGAGCTCATGGATGATGGTGCCGATGCCGCACAGCTTGTTGTCGTCCCACTTCTCGCAGGTGATGGAAGAGAGGAAGGGGCTGACGCCACCAGGCAGCCCTGCGAAAAGGAAGCCGGTGTTGGGCCACGTATAGCCCGACACTTTGTTGCCCGTATAGCCGGCAAACACGAAAAGCACTTGCCGGACCTCGCCGTCGCCGTCGAAGTCGTAGATGGAGAAGTCGATGGTTTTATCCTCGCCCAGCTTCCTGATGCCTTTCGAGATGGCTGAGCTGCCATAGTAAATGCCCCTGTGCTCGCCCGCCTTTTCGTCCACCTTCACGGGGCCGTAGATGTCGAACTTCAGGTTGACAAGGCCTCCCGACTGGTCGCGGAAATAGTCAGCCACGCAACCGGGTCCCTGTCTCTCGTTGTAGCCCGGCTCGTTGAAGAGGCGGTCGTAATAGGCCTCGGGATGTTCTATCGAGAATTCCATGTCGCTGAAATTGATGAGCACCACCGGCAGACGATAGGTCACCTCGGGGTCGAACTTAAAAGGTGCGGGCAGGACATGGGTGAAGTCGCTACGGGTCTGTCCGATGTCGGGTGTGCAGCTGATGCGCTGTGCGTGGGCGCTCAGGGCGACCGTTGCGGCAACTGCCGTCAGCAGAAGAATCTTTTTCATGTGGTATGGAATATCTGGAGAGTGGCAGGGGAAATCGTGAGTAGTGATAATCGTCCCTCGAAAAACGCATCCGATCCCTTGCGGTTAGGCACCTTGCGGAGGATTCTGGGGGGTGGAAGGCTTTTTCTTGCGGCTGTGGCGGCGTTTCTTCTTGGCGGGAGCAGGGGCGGCTGCGGACGCTTCTCCTGAATGGGTGGCGGATGGGGATGAGGGGTTGGCCTTTGGGGCGTTGTTGCCCTGGGGATTATTCTTGGGCTGGTCGTTCTTAGGCTGGCTGTCCTGGGGCTTGCTGCTGCGCTCTTTGCCTCCACGGCCCTTGCCGCCGTGGCCCTTGCCTCCGCGATGGCGTCCGCGGCGGCTCTTGTCGAACGCGTGTGGGGCGTAGTCGGGGGCTTCGCCGAGGTCGGCGGGGACGGGCGCCTTCTCCACCTCGCGCCCGATGAACTTCTCGATCTGGCGGAAGCGCGACTGGTCGTCGCGGCTGACGAAGGTGATGGCTGCGCCTTCGCTGCCGGCACGTGCGGTACGGCCGATGCGGTGGACGTAGTCCTCGCAGTCGTGGGGGACGTCGAAGTTGACGACCATGCGGATGTCGTCGATATCGATGCCGCGCGACACGATGTCGGTGGCGACGAGCACATCGACGCGTCCGTTCTTGAAGCGTAGCATGACGTCGTCGCGCTCGGCCTGCGTGAGGTCGCTGTGCATCTCGCCCACCGTGAAGCCCTTGTCGTGGCCGATGCGCTGGAGGGCGCGGGCAATCTCCTTCACCTTCAGCTTCGACGAGGCGAAGACGAGGACGCGAAGGCCGCGCGACGTCTCCTCGCTCTCCTTCATCTCGGCGAAGAGGTGCTGGATGATGCCGAGCTTCTGCGTCTCGTGGCAGACGTAGGCGCTCTGGTGGATGCCCTCGGCGGGGCGGCTGACGGCAATCTTCACCTCGACGGGGTCGTGGAGGATGGTGGCGGCAAGCTTCTGTATCTCGGCGGGCATGGTGGCGGAGAAGAGCATCGTCTGGCGCTCGGCGGGCAGTTGTTTGACGATTTGCATGATGTCGTCGATGAAGCCCATGTCGAGCATGCGGTCGGCTTCGTCGAGGACGAAGAAGGAGACGCGGCTGAGGTCGATGTTGCCGAGCGAGATGTGGCTGATGAGTCGTCCTGGTGTGGCGATGATGACGTCTGCTCCTCGCTCGAAGCCGCGGCACTCCTGGGCGAAGCGTATGCCGTCGTTGCCGCCATAGACGGCGACGCTACTCACGGGTACGTAGTACGAGAAGCCCTCCATGGCCTGGTCGATCTGCTGGGCGAGCTCGCGCGTGGGCGACATGATGACGCAGTTGACGGCGTCGTCGGGGAAACCGCCGTCCGAGAGGCGGCTGAGGATGGGCAGCAGGTAGGCGGCCGTCTTGCCGGTGCCCGTCTGGGCGATGCCGATGAGGTCGCGCCCTTCAAGAAGCGGCGGGATGGCCTGTTCCTGGATGGGGGTACACTCGGAGAAGTTCATCGCGTCGAGCGCGTCGAGGATATCGTCGTTGAGGTTTAGTTCGTCGAAAAACACGGGAGTTGATTTACTATTTTACTATTTACTATTTACGATTTGATGCGGGTAGGGGGCAGAGGGAGTTCAGGAGTGCAGGAGTTCTGGAGTTCAGACAATGGTTCTGATATAGGGGCTTTTTATGCTGAAGCTATTTTTCTTAACTCTTAATTCTTAATTCTTAACTAAAAAAGTTCGAGCCTGAAAATCATTTCGGGGCGCGGCGATAGAGGTAAAGTCCGATGATGAGGAACACGATGTTGGGGATCCAGACGGCCACGATGGGGGGTGTGTTGCCGTTGACGGCAAAGGTGGACGAGATGGTCTGGAAGACGATGTAGCCGAACGAGAGGGCGATGCCGATGCCGAGGTTCATGCCCATGCCGCCCTTGACCTTCTTGCTGGAGAGGCTGACGCCGATGAGGGTGAGGATGAAGGCGGCAAAGGAGATGGCGATGCGGTTGTGGTACTCGATTTCGAAGGCCTTGATGTTGGCGATTCCTCGCCGGCGCTGGCGGTCGATGTAATGCTTGAGCTCGGGGGTGGTCATGGTCTCCTGCTGTCCCTGCGAGACCAGCAGGTCGTAGGGCTGGATGGCGATGATGGTGTCCTTCGAGAGGCCGCTGGTGATGACCTCGAGGGTGTCTGTGATGTCGCGCAGCTGCCAGTTCTTGGCCGTCCACTTGTCGGGGTTGTCGGGGTCGTTGCCATAGACGAGCGTCTTGGCCGTGAAGTGGCTCTTGAGGGTGTTGCCCTCGAAGCGGTCGAGCGAGAAGCGGTAGCCCGTGCTGTTGGCGCGCTCGAAGCGGTCGAAATAGGCGATGACGCCGTCCTCGACCTCCAGCTGCAGGTTGTGGCCGGTATCGACGATGACCTTCTTCTTGTATTTGTTTTCGAAGGCTATGCGCCTGACGTTGCCCTTGGGGATGACGTAGGCGCCGAGGCCGTACGAGAGCATGGCGATGAGCAGGGCCGAGAACATGTAGGGCCGCATCAGGCGATGGAAGCTGATGCCGGTTGAGAACATGGCGATGATCTCGGAGTTCTCGGCCAGCTTGGAGGTGAAGAAGATGACGGCGATGAAGACGAACAGCGGGCTGAACAGGTGGCCGAAATAGGGGATGAAGTTGAGGTAGTAGTCGAAGATGATGGCGTGCCAGGGGGCCTCGTTCTGGACGAACTTATCGACGTGTTCGTTATAGTCGAACACCACGGCGATGGCGAGGATGAGCGCCAGGGCAAAGAAATAGGTGCCGAGGAACTTGCCGATGATGTACCAGTCGATGCGCTTGAAGGGACGTTTCATAGGCGTTGCATGACTTCGGGCAGGGTTGCTCGCTTCCACGCGGCGTAGTCGCCCTGGATGATGTGACGTCGTGCCTCGCCCACCAGCCAGAGGTAGAAGGCGAGGTTGTGGACAGAGGCTATCTGCATGGCCAGGAACTCCTGGGCATGGAACAGGTGGCGCAGGTAGGCGCGGCTGTAGAGGGTGTCGACGCGGCTGGCGCCGTCGGCTTCGATGGGGCTGAAGTCGGTGGCCCACTTCTGGTTCTTCATGTTCATGATGCCGTGTTTGGTGAAGAGCATGCCGTTGCGTCCGTTGCGTGTGGGCATGACGCAGTCGAACATATCGACGCCCCGTTCGATGGCTTCGAGCAGGTTGGCGGGGGTGCCGACGCCCATCAGGTAGCGGGGTCTGTCGGCGGGGAGGATGGCGTTCACCACCTCTATCATCTGGTACATCACCTCGGTAGGCTCGCCCACGGCCAGTCCGCCGATGGCTATGCCGTCGGCTCCGAGCGAGGCGGCCTTCTCGGCCGAGGCGCGGCGAAGGTCCTCGTACGTGCAGCCCTGCACGATGGGGAACAGGCTTTGCGTGTAGCCGTACTTAGGCTCGGTCCCGTTGAAGCGTTTCCAGCAGCGGTCGAGCCAGCGGTGGGTACGCTCCATCGACTGGCGGGCGTAGGCATAGTCGGCTGTGCCGGGCGTGCACTCGTCGAAGGCCATGATGATGTCGGCGCCGATGGTGCGTTCGATGTCCATCACCCGCTCGGGCGTGAACATGTGCTTCGAGCCGTCGATGTGGCTGCGGAACTCGACGCCCTCCTCGGTCATCTTGCGGATGCCGCTGAGCGAGAACACCTGAAAGCCTCCGCTGTCGGTCAGCATGGGGCGGCTGAACCCGTTGAAGCGGTGGAGGCCGCCGGCCTGCTCAAGCACGTCGAGGCCCGGGCGGAGGTAGAGGTGATAGGTGTTGCCGAGGATGATCTGCGCCTGGATGTCCTCCATGAGCTCATAGAGCTGTACGGCCTTCACAGACCCCACCGTGCCCACCGGCATGAAGATGGGCGTCTCGATGACGCCGTGGTCGGTGGTGATGCGTCCGGCACGGGCGTTGGTCAGCGGGTCTGTGGCAGTCAGCTCAAAGAACATAAGAATCAGAATAATGAAAAATGAAGAATGAAAAATGAAGAATAAATAGCCCTGCAAGTGGAATCGTCAGCAGATGGAAGTGGTGAATTACGAAGCATTTTATTTTTCATTCCTCACTCTTCCCCCTTCTTTTCCTCTTTGACCGTGAGGTCGAGGGGGTTGGCTACTTTCTCGGGGAGCAGGGCAAACTGCAGGACCTCGCTTACATCGTCCGTATAGTGGAACGTGAGTCCGTCGAGATATACGGGCTGGATGTCCCTGATGTGGCGTTCGTTTTCTTCGCTGAGGATGATGTCTGTGATGCCGGCTCTCTTGGCGGCGAGGATTTTCTCCTTGATGCCTCCCACGGGCAGCACCTTGCCTCGCAACGTTATCTCGCCCGTCATGGCGAGGTTCGGGCGCACCTTGCGCTGGGTGAAGGCCGAGGCGAGGGCTGTGGCCATGGTGATGCCCGCCGAGGGGCCGTCCTTGGGGATGGCGCCTTCGGGGACGTGGAGGTGTATGTTCCAGTGGTTGAAGAGGTCGGGGTCGATGTCGAGCAGGGCGGCGTGGGCCTTCAGGTACTCGAGGGCGATGGTGGCGCTCTCCTTCATGACGTCGCCCAGGTTGCCGGTGAGGGTGAGGTGTCCTTTTCCGCGCGAGAGGCTGGTCTCGATGAAGAGTATCTCGCCGCCTACGGCCGTCCAGGCCAGGCCTGTGACGACGCCGGCGTAGCCGTTGCCCTGATAGCGGTCGCGGGTGTATTCCTCGACGCCCAGCAGCTCGGGCACCTGCTTGGGCCCGATGGAGTGGTGGAGGGGATAGCCGTCGGTGGCTATCTCGAGCGCCACCTTGCGGAAGATTTTGCCGATCTTCTTGTCGAGTTCGCGGACGCCCGATTCGCGGGTGTAGTTCTCCACGATTTTCTCGATTGCGGCCTTGGTGATGGAGACGCGTCCGCGCGTGATGCCGTTCTCGTTCATCTGCTTGCGCACGAGGTGGCGGCGGGCAATCTCCACCTTCTCCTCGGTCAGGTAGCCGCTCATCTCGATGAGCTCCATGCGGTCGAGCAGGGGAGCGGGGATGGTGTGGACGTTGTTGGCCGTGGCGATGAACATGACGTGCGAGAGGTCGTAGTCAACGTCGAGGAAGTTGTCGTGGAAGGCGTTGTTCTGCTCGGGGTCAAGCACTTCGAGCAGGGCGCTCGAGGGGTCGCCGTTGTGGGTCATCTGGCTGATCTTGTCGATCTCGTCGAGGATGAAGACGGGGTTCGACGAGCCGGCCTTGGCCAGCCCCTTGATGATGCGCCCGGGCATGGCGCCGATGTAGGTCTTGCGGTGGCCGCGTATCTCGGCCTCGTCGTGGACGCCGCCCAGCGAGATGCGGACGTACTTGCGCCCGAGGGCATCGGCGATGCTCTTGCCGAGCGACGTCTTGCCCACGCCCGGAGGGCCGTAGAGGCAGATGATGGGCGACTTCATGTCCTGGCGCAGCTTCAGCACGGCCAGGTGTTCGATGATGCGCTCCTTGACCTTCTCGATGCCGTAGTGGTCGCGGTCGAGGACGCGCTGGGCATGGGCCATGTCGAGGTTGTCGGTGGTGTATTCGTTCCACGGCAGGCCGAGGAGGGTCTGCAGGTAGTTGAGCTGCACGTTGTAGTCGGGCGACTGGGGGTTGGTGCGCTCGAGCTTGGCGAGCTCTTTCTCGAAGGTGGCGGCCACCTCGCGGGTCCACTTTTTCTTCTTGGCCGCCTCGCGCATCTCGGCGATGTCCTGGTCCTGGACGCTTCCGCCCAGCTCGTCCTGGATGTTCTTCATCTGCTGCATGAGGAAGTACTCGCGTTGCTGTTGGCTGAGCTCTTCCTTGGCGCGCATCTGGATGTCCTCCTTCAGTTCCGAGAGCTGCACCTCGCGGTTGAGGATGGAGAGGAGGTGTGTGGCGCGCTCGACGAGCGAGGGCTCCATGAGCAGCTGGGCCTTCTCCTTGACGTCGAAGGGGAGGTTGGTGCAGATGAAGTTGACGAGGAAGATGTTGTTGGTGATGTTTCGGAGGGCGAAGGTGGTGTCCTGCTGGCTTTCGGCGTTGAGGCGGGTGTACTTGATGGCCAGTTCCTTGCAGCTGTCGACGATGGCTCGGAACTCGCGGTTGTTCTTGGCGGGGAGGTCGTCGCGCAGGGCTGCGACGCGGGCCGTCATGTAGGGGCGGCGCTTGACGACCTCCTGCAGCTGCACACGTTGCATGCCGTGCAGGATGACTGTGGTGGTCATGTCGGGCATCTCGAAGATGCGCACGATGCGTGCGGCCGTGCCCACGTCGAAGAGGTCCGTCGCGGCGGGGTCGTCGGTATCGGGCGACTTCTGGCAATGGACGGCAATGGTGATTTCTTTCTTGAAGGCGTCCTTGACGAGCTTCAGCGAGCTGGTGCGCCCGACGGTAACGGGCATGACAACGCCAGGGAAGAGCACCATGTTGCGCACAGCCAGCACGGGCATCGTCTCGCCCTCGGGGTCAACGACGTTGAACATGTTCTCCTCGTTGCCCTCGTAGTCGGCGATGACAGCAAACGACTGTTCGTCTTCGTCGTCGGAACGGGTGATAATGTCAATGGTATGTCTGCTCATAGATAATTTTCTGCGAAATTTCGGCAAAATTACGCCAAAACCCTCGTTCTACAAAGTAAATTTTATGTTTTTAACCATATTCCTTATAAAAAAAGGCGAAGATGCTTGGCCGTCTGCTCCCGACGCCCTATCTTTGCCTCTGCTGAACAGAAAGATTACTCCTTATGTTAGAAGAAGAGAAAATGGTCGTCGTCAAGACCTGCAACGAGCTGTTCGAGGCTGAGCTGGTCGTGGGCCGTCTGAAGGCAGAGGGCATCTCGTCAGCCATCCGCGACCGCAGCACGGGTGTCACCATCTACACCTCTCCCTACGCCTTCCCCAGCATCTTCGACGTGGAGGTGCTGGAGCATGACAAAGCGGCTGCAGAGGCCGTGCTGGCAGAAACGGTCGAAAGTGAGGAATGAAATGAACTGCGGTTTATTTCAACTACGAATTTTACGAATTATACGAATTCTTTTTCGCTTCGCGATGCTTCGCCTATGCGACCTTCTCGCTTATTCGGCGTGCGAAGCTACCGCCGCAAGGAAATAATTCGTGTAATTCGTAAAATTCGTTGTCGAAAAAACGGTTCACTTTTTCATCTTTTCTTAACTCTTAACTCTTAATTCTTAATTCTTAACTAAATCAAAGTACTTCGAAGCTGCGGCGGACGAAGTTGGCGAGGGCTTCGCCCTTCAGCATGCCGTTCTGCAGCAAGGCCAGGTCGACCAGCTGGTGGACGGTCGTGTTGTCGGCAGCAAACGTGCGGAGGATGTCCTCACGCTCGTGACGGATGGCCTCGATGCGCTCCTTCAGGGTGTTCAGTTCGTCTTTCTCGGGCACGGGGATCTCCTCGTCCTTCTTGCCCTTGTGGGCGGCCTCCAGCTCGTCCTGACGGGCGCGCAGGCGGGTGTTCTCCTCCATCAGCGGACGCAGCTTCTCGCTGCAGGCGCCGTCCTCGGCCTCGAGGATGGACTTCACCAGCCGGTGGTCGGCGTTGACCACGACCGTGTACATGTCGGGCATCTCGCCGTAGAAGCCCATGCCGCTCTCGATGGCGGCCATCTCCTTCATGCGGCGCATGTACTCGCTCTGCGTAATCATCACGGGCACAGCCGTCTCGCCCAGGCAGGCCGTCTCCACGTGATACTCCGTCTTGTCCTTCTTGGGCATCGAGCTCTCGAAGATGGTCGAGAGGGTGAGGCGCTTGTCGGCGTCCACCTCGCGCGTCTCGTCAGAGTCCTTCTCGATGAGGCGCTCCAGCACGTCGGCATCCACGCGGGCAAAGCGCGTCTTGTCGAACTTGCGCTCCCAGAGGCTCACCATCGCCACGTCCAGCTGGCCGTCGAGCAGCAGCACGTTGTAGCCCTTTGCCTCGGCCGTCTGGATGTAGGTGTACTGCTCCTCGGGGTTGGCGGCGTAGAGATAGACCAGGTTGCCGTTCTTGTCCGTCTGGTTCGAGGTGATGAGCGTCTTGTACTCGTCGTAGGTGTAGAACTTCTTGTTAGTATCCTTCAGCAGGGCGAATTTCTCGGCCTTCTCGTAGAAGTCGTCCTGCGTCAGCATGCCGTAGTTGATGAAGATCTTCAGGTCGTCCCACTTCTCCTCGAACTCCTTCCGGTTGTCCTTGAAGATGGCGCTCAGGCGGTCGCTCACCTTCTTGGTGATGTAGGTCGAGATTTTCTTCACGTTCGAGTCGCTCTGCAGGTAGCTGCGGCTGACGTTCAGCGGGATGTCGGGGCTGTCGATGACGCCGTGCAGCAGGGTCAGGAAGTCCGGCACGATGCCCTCGACCGAGTCCGTCACGAACACCTGGTTGCAGTAGAGCTGTATCTTGTTCTTCTGCAGGTCGATGCTGCTCTTCACGTGGGGGAAGTAGAGGATGCCCGTCAGGTGGAAGGGATAGTCGACGTTGAGGTGAATCCAGAACAGGGGCTCGTCCGACATGGGGTAGAGGTCGCGGTAGAACGTCTTGTAGTCCTCGTCCTTCAGCTCGCTGGGCGTGCGCGTCCACAGGGGGTTGGTGTCGTTGATGATGTTGTCCTCGTCGGTCTCCACCTGCTTGCCGTCCTTCCAGTCCTTCTTCTTGCCGAAGGCGATGGGGATGGGCAGGAAGCGGCAGTACTTGCGCAGCAGCCCCTCGAGGCGGCTCTCTTCGAGAAACTCCTTGCAGTCGTCGTCGATGTGCAGCACGATGTCCGTGCCGCGCTCGGCGCGCTCGGCCTCCTTGAGCGTGAACTCGGGCGAGCCGTCGCACGTCCACTTCACGGCCTTCGCCCCCTC
>JAILEU010000110.1 GCA_024697785.1 Bacteroidaceae bacterium
CTCGCCTTGCACTATCTTTGCAGCGCGAAATACGACTGCTGCTTCTGACAAGAGCAGCCTCCGTGTGCTTGAACACCACGTAAAAAACAAGAAATATGCAAAAAGAGTCTGTGAAAACTGTTAGTGTGCCCTTCATGTTGATGGGCATCGTGTTCTGTGTGTGCCTCATCGCCGCCAATCTGCTCGAAACGAAAATTGTTCAGATAGGCCCCTACTCCATGACGGCCGGCTTCATCGTCTTCCCCGTCTCGTACATCATCAACGACTGCATCGCCGAGGTATGGGGCTTCCGCAAGGCAAGGCTCATCATCTGGATGGGCTTCCTGATGAACTTTTTCGTTGTCGCGCTGGGCGGCATCGCCGTGGCTCTGCCCGCCGCCCCGTTCTGGGAGGGCGAAGAGGCGTTCCGCTTCGTCTTCGGCCTGGCGCCGCGCATCGCCGTGGCCAGCCTGACGGCATTCCTCGTCGGCTCGTTCCTCAACGCGTGGGTGATGAGCCGCATGAAGCTGCGCGACAAAGAGCGGCGCTTTGCCTGGCGCGCCATTCTCAGCACGCTGGTGGGCGAGGGTGCAGACTCCATCATCTTCTTCCCCATGGCCTTCGCAGGGCTAATGCCCGCACACGAGCTGGCCAAGCTGATGGTGCTGCAGGTCACGGCCAAGACGCTCTACGAAATCATCGTCCTCCCCATCACCACCCGCGTCGTTCGCTACGTGAAGCGCCGCGAAGGCGTAGATGCCTACGACACAAATATCTCCTACAACATTTTCAAAATCAAGGAACTCTAAAAACATAGGGTTGTCAAATCGTAAATATTATATAGAAGTGTTAGACAAAGATAAAGCCCTTGTGGTATTCTCAGGCGGTCAGGACAGCACGACATGTCTCTACTGGGCCAAGACGCGATGGTCCGACGTCCGCGCCATCACCTTCCGCTACGGCCAGCGCCATGCCGTCGAGGTGGACATCGCCCGCGGCCTTGCTGCCGAAGCCGGCGTCCCCATCACCGTCATGGACATCCCGTTCGTGAGCGAACTGAGCGCCCAATGTTCGCTCACCGACTCTTCCATCACGATGGACGAGACAAAGCCTGCCGACACGCCGCCCAACACCTTCGTGCCGGGCCGCAACCTGTTCTTCCTCTCCATCGCAGCCGTCCACGCCCGCGAGCTGGGCATCATGAACATCGTCACAGGCGTCTCGCAGACCGACTTCTCGGGCTACCCCGACTGCCGCGACTCGTTCATCCGCTCGCTGAACGTCACCCTCAACCTCGCCATGGACGAACAGTTCGTCCTCCACACCCCGCTGATGTGGCGCGACAAATGCGAGACGTGGGCCCTGGCCGACCAGCTGGGCGTCTTCGACCTCGTCCGCCGGCGCACCCTCACCTGCTACAACGGCATCCCCGGCGACGGCTGCGGCCACTGCCCCGCCTGCCACCTCCGCCGTCACGGACTGGAAGAATTTTTAAAAATGAAAAATGAAGAATGAAATAATTATGGACCGCGAACAAGACCATCTTCAATCCTTAGGCAAGGAAACCAAATACCGTCAGGACTACGCCCCCGAAGTGTTGGAAACGTTTGAGAACAAACACCCCGACAACGACTACTGGGTACGCTTCAACTGCCCCGAGTTCACCACCCTCTGCCCCATCACGGGCCAGCCCGACTTTGCCGAAATCCGCATCGCCTATGTCCCCGACCGCCGCATGGTGGAGAGCAAGAGCCTCAAGCTCTACCTCTTCTCATTCCGCAGCCATGGCGACTTCCACGAGGACTGCGTCAACATCATCATGAAGGACCTCATCCGCCTCATGGACCCGAAGTACATCGAGGTCACCGGCTTCTTCACCCCCCGTGGCGGCATCTCCATCTGGCCCTACGCCAACTATGGCCGTCCCGGCACGCGCTGGGAGGACATCGCCCGCACACGCCTCGAGCAGCACGACATGCCCTGACAGCAAAATGAAAGCAAGCACAAAACATCACACAAGGCCATGAACTATAGTTCTTCCCCCATTTTCCAGCGGACGGAGTTGCTCGTAGGCAGCGAGGCCATGGAGCGGCTGGCTGAAAAGCGTGTCATCCTCTTCGGCGTCGGCGGCGTGGGGTCGTGGTGTGCCGAGAGCCTCATCCGGTCGGGCGTCCGGCACCTCACGATGGTCGATGCCGACCGCGTGTGCACCAGCAACATCAACCGCCAACTGATGGCCACGTCGAAGACCGTGGGGCAGGTGAAGGTGGATGCCCTGCGCGAACGACTGCTCACCATCAACCCCAAGGCCGACATCACAGCCGTACAGGAAATCTTCAGCGAAGAGACTGCCGACCAATTCGACATCGGCAGCTACGACTACATCATCGACGCCATCGACTCGCTCCGCGACAAGGCGCTGCTCATCCTCATGGCGTGCCAGACGAACGTGAGATTCTTCTCGTCGATGGGTGCCGCGCTCAAGCTCGACCCCACACGCATCCGGGTGGCCGAGTTTTGGAAGGTCACCGGCGACCCCCTGGCCCGTGCCTTGCGGAGTCGCTTCAAACGCGACAAGACCTTCCCGAAGCGCAAGTTCAAGTGCGTCTTTTCCGACGAGCTGCTGCAGAACAAAGCAACCTGCATCCCGACCGATGCCGAACCCAATCTCTTCCACAAGGTTCAGGTCAACGGCACGCTGGCCCACATTACCGCCATCTTCGGCTTCACCCTTGCCGGCCTCGTCGTGCAGGACATCGTGGAAGATGCATCCGCGAAAAACGATTAGAAAAGAGGGCGGAATGATGGTAATGTGAAAAAAAACGCTTATATTTGCGCGTATTTTTTCACATATCATGAAAAGAAAGACTGTTTCTGCGCTCTATCTTCTTGCGATAATAGGCACATTTACTGCGTGCAACGCCCCGAAGGCCGAAAAGGCTGGCGGCGACGGAGCCTCGTACAGGACCATCGTCGTCAGCAAGTCGTCACAAACCCTGAAGACAGACTACACCGCCAAGCTGCAAGGCCGTCAGCTGGTGGAGGTCAGGCCACAGGTGAGCGGCATCATCACCGCCATCCGCATACGGGAAGGAGACCGCGTGCGGAAAGGGCAGACGTTGTTTGTCATCGACCAGGTGCCCTACAAGGCTGCCGTCGAAGTGGCTCGCGCCAACGTGAAAAGTGCCGAAACCGCTGTTGCAGCCAAGCGACTGACAGCCGACAGCAAGACCAAGCTCTACGAGAAACAGGTCGTCTCAGAGTATGACTTGCAGATGGCCAGTAGCGACCTTGCCTCGGCCGAAGCCACGCTGGCCCAGGCCAAAGCGCAGCTCACCAACGCAGCCAACAACCTCTCCTACACGGAAGTCAAGAGCCCCGTGGATGGATTGGCGGGCATGATTCCCTATCGCGTAGGAGCACTCGTCAACAGCAGCATCGCAGAGCCTCTCGTCACCGTAAGCGACGACAGCGAAATCTATGCCTACTTCTCCATGAACGAAAACCGCGTGCTCGATATGCAGCAGCAATACGGCTCGGCCGAAGCGTTCCTGAAAGGCCTCACGGACGTGGAGCTCGTCATGAGCAATGGCCAGCCCTACGCCCAGAAGGGACACTTAGGAGCCGTCAGCGGCATCGTGGACACGAAAACGGGAGCCGTACAGCTCCGCGCAGACTTCCCCAATCCCGACCACCTGCTGCTCAGCGGCGCCAACGCTACCGTCGTCATTCCCACCGTGCTGACGGACTGTCTCGTCATTCCCCAGGCTGCCACCTACGAAATACAGGAGAAGAAGTTCGTCTTCAAGGTCGTTGACGGCGTAGCCCGCAGCACCGAGGTCAAAGTGTACCGCCTCAACAATGGCACGGACTTTGTGGTCGAAAGCGGCATACAAGTGGGCGACGTACTCATCGCCAAAGGCGCCGGACTATTGAAAGATGGTGCGAAAGTAAAATCTGCAGACTGACCATCCGAGCCATGAACGTCAAGACCTTCATCGACCGACCTATTCTCTCGGCAGTCATCTCCATTGCCATTCTCCTCATCGGTATCATTGCCCTGCTGCAGCTGCCCATTGAGCAGTATCCCGACATTGCTCCGCCCACCGTACGCGTCAACGCCAACTACACGGGCGCCAGCGCCGAGACGGTGCAGAAGAGCGTCATCGTGCCCTTGGAGGAGTCGCTGAACGGCGTAGAGAACATGATGTACATGACCTCAACGGCCAGCAACTCCGGCTCAGCCAGCATCGCCATCTTCTTCCGTCAGGGCACCAACCCCGACATGGCTATGGTGAACGTGCAGAACCGCGTGGCCTCGGCCCAGGGCCTGCTGCCGAGCGAGGTGACGCGCGCCGGCGTCACCGTCCGCAAGCGGCAGACCAGCACGCTGATGCAAATCTCGCTCTACAGCCCCAACGACAAGTACCCGCAGAACTTCCTGACGAACTATCTTAAAATCAACCTCGAGCCTCGTCTCTCGCGTATCCCCGGCGTAGGCGAGGTGAACATCTTCGGCGCAGCCTACTCCATGCGCATCTGGCTCGACCCTAACAAGATGGCGGCCTACAGTCTGGTGCCCTCGGACATCACCGCCGTGCTCGACGAGCAAAACATCGAATCCCCCACCGGCACGCTGGGTGCCGAATCGGAAAACGCCTTTCAGTACACGCTGAAGTACCGCGGGCGCTACGAGGAGGAGACCGACTACGAGCAGATGGTCGTCAAGTCGCTGCCCGACGGCCGTGTGCTGCGTCTGGGCGACGTGGCCAAGGTTGAACTGGGCGCACTCAACTACACGTTCCGGGGCGAGGTGAACGGACACCCCTCCTCCAACTGCCAGATTGTGCAGACAGCCGGTTCCAACGCTGTGGCGGTCATCAACCAGATTGAGAAAGTCGTGGCCGACTTCGAGAAAGAGCTCCCCGACGGCATGAAGATGGCCACCATCATGAACATCAAGGACTTCCTCGATGCCTCCATCCGTAATGTCCTCATCACCTTGCTGATTGCCCTGGTGCTGGTCATTCTGGTGGTCTATCTGTTCCTTCAGGACTTCCGTGCCACGCTCATCCCTGCCATGTCTATCGTCATATCGCTGGTGGGGACGTTTGCCTGCATCTATGCGGCGGGATTCAGCCTCAACCTGCTGACGCTCTTTGCCCTGGTGCTGGTCATCGGCACGGTGGTGGATAACTCCATCGTGGTGGTGGAGGCTGTGCAGGCCAAGTTCGAGGAGGGCCACCGCTCGCCCTATCACGCCACCGTCGAGGCCATGCACGGTCTGACCGGCGCCATCTTCACCTGCACGCTGGTGTTCATGGCCGTCTTCATCCCCGTCTGCTTCATGGGCGGCACGTCGGGCATCTTCTACACCCAGTTCGGCATCACTATGGCCGTGGCTGTGGCCTTGTCGTGCCTCAACTCGCTCACCCTCTGCCCTGCCCTCTGCGCCCTGTTGATGCGGCCACGCAAGGGCGAGGGAGAGAAGAAGAATTTCTCCGACCGCTTCCACGACACCTTCCAGATAGGATTCCAGCGCGTGCTCGACCGCTACAAGCACGGCGTCCTCTTCCTTTTCAAACGCAGATGGCTGGCCGGGGCGCTGGTCGTCGCCTCCATCGCCGGCCTGGTCGTGCTGATGATGACCACCAAGACGGGCCTCGTACCGCAGGAGGACCTTGGCTCCATCAGCGTCAACGTGCAGGCATCGCCCGGCACCAGCATGGCCGAGATGACCAAGATTTCCGACGAGGTGAAGGAGGCCATCGAGGACATTCCGCAAATCGAGCTCTTCTCCTCGGTGGTCGGCGCCAACGCCCGCTTCGAGAGCACCTCGTCGGCAGGCAGCTTCAGCATCCGCCTGAAGAACTGGAGCGAACGAAAGGGCAAAGGCGATGACTATCGGTCCGTCATGGCCGAAATCTATCGCCGCACGGCCCACATCACCTCCGCCCAGATACGTCTCTCCACACGTCCCATGATCAGCGGCTATGGTGTAGGCAGCGGCTTTGAGCTCTACGTGCAGGACAAGAAGGGCGGCTCCACAGAGGACCTCCTCCGCGTCACCCGCCAATTCATTGATGCCCTGAATGAAGCTCCGGAAGTGTCCCGTGCCTACACCAACTTCGACACCAAGTACCCGCAGTACATCGTCGATGTCGATGCCGCGCTCTGCAAGCGCAACGGGGTCTCTCCGCGGGACGTGCTCAGCACGCTCTCAGGCTACTTCGGCGGCAGCTACTCGTCCAACTTCAACCGCTTCACCAAGCTCTACCGCGTCATGGTTCAGGCCGCACCCGAGTTCCGTACCGACACCGAGTCGTTCAACAACGTCTTCGTCCGCACCTCGTCCGGCCAGATGTCCCCCATCGGGCAGTACATCACCCTCACCAAGACCTACGGCTCGGAGACGCTTTCGCGCTTCAACCTCTTCCCTAACATCGCCGTCTATGGCGAGAATGCCCACGGCTACAGCTCGGGGCAGACGCTGAAGGCTGTGCAGCGCGTGGCCCGCGAGGCGCTGCCCGAAGGCTACGGCTTCGAGTTCGGCGGCATGTCGCGCGAGGAGGCCAGCACGGGCAACACCACCGTCATCGTCTTCGCCCTCTGCATCGTATTCATCTTCCTCATTCTCTGCGCTCTGTATGAGAGTGTTCTCATTCCGCTGGCCGTCATTCTCTCCGTACCGTTCGGCCTTGCAGGCAGCTTCCTCTTTGCCAAGCTCTGGGGGCTGGAGAACAACATCTACCTGCAGACGGGCCTCATCATGCTCATCGGCTTGCTGGCCAAGACGGCCATCCTCATCACCGAGTATGCCTCGCAGCGCCGCCGTGCCGGCATGAGCATCACGGCAGCCGCCATGTCGTCGGCCAAGGCTCGTCTCCGCCCTGTGCTGATGACCTCACTCACTATGATTATCGGCATGCTCCCGCTCATCTTCTCCAACGGTGTGGGGGCAAACGGCAACATCTCCGTCGGCGTCGGCGCCGCGGGCGGCATGCTCGTCGGCACCATCGCCCTGCTCTTCGTCACCCCCGCCCTCTTCATCGTGTTCCAGCACATCCAGAAACGTTTCCTCCCCAAGATCCATGAAGAAAGAAATCATAAGGAAGAATGAAAAAACAATGTTTTTAATGAAAAATGAAGAATGAAAAATGAAAAATAAAATGTCCTGTATACAAAGTTCCCTTTCCTCTGACGGCGTTTTCGCTGGCAAAGCTATTTATTCTTCATTCTTCCTTTTTCATTCTTCATTCCTAAGGGTCTTCCTCCCCGTCCTCCTGATGTTGATGTTCTTCACCGGCTGCGGGCTCTACAAGCCCTATAGCCGTCCGACCGACGCTGCCGCGTTGATGAACGACGACGACACGCTCACCCTCCGCTGGCAGCAGCTGTTCACCGACCCTGCCCTGCAGGCGCTTGTTGACAGCGTGCTGACGCACAACACCGACCTGCAGATTGCCTCGCTGCGCGTCTATGAGTCTGCCCAGTCGCTCCGTACCGCCCGCCTGACCCTCCTGCCCTCGTTGAACGCCTCGGCCGACGTCTCCACGCCCGACTTCGCCGCCTTCGGGGGCAGCCTGGGCGCCACGCTTTCCTGGCAGCCCGACCTCTTCTTCGGCCAGACCAACGCTGCCCGCAAGGCCCGCGCGGCGTGGGCCGAGAGCGACTACAACCGCCAGGCCGTACGCACCCGCCTCATTGCCAACGTCGTCGGCCTCTACTACTCACGCGCCCTGCTTCTTGCCCAGCGCAACGTGGCAGCCGAGTCGGCACAGCTCTGGGAGCAGACCATCGAGAAAACCCGCGCCATGAAGGACGCCGGCATGGTCACCGACGTCGCCCTGGCGCAATACGAAGCCACCTACCTCTCCACCCTCAGCACCCTTGAAGACTACGACTACAACCTCCACCTCACAGAGAACGCCATCCGCAGCCTTATCGGTACCCCCGACTACACGATGTTGGACAGCGAAACTTCATTCATGGACTTCAATAATGGAAAATGGAAAGCGGAAAATGGAAAATTAATTATCAATTATCCATTGTCCATTATCAATTATCAGTCCCTCCCCCTCCTGCGCCTTGCTGCGCGGCCCGATGTCCGCATCGCCGAGGAGCAGCTCAAGCAGGCCTACTACGCCACCGCAGTGGCTCGGGCGGCCTTCTACCCCACCCTGCGTCTGACGGGCAACGCCGCGTCCGACTTCTCCCTCTCGGCCATCACCACCCACGTCGCCGCCTCGCTCGCGCAGCCCGTCTTCAACGCCGCCACCAACCTCGCCCGCTACCGCATTGCCCGGGCGCAGCAGCAGGAGGCGTTGCTCCGCTTCAGCCAGACCCTCTGCGACGCAGCCCTTGAGACCGACAACATCCTCCACCGTCTCCACACCGCCCAAGCCCAAGCCGAGCATCTCGCGGGACAGGTTACCGCCCTCGAACGTGCGGCAGCCAACACCGAGTGGCTCATGCAGTACGGCTCCACCTCCACCACCTACCTCGACGTCCTCACCGCCCGCCGCTCGCTGCTCACGGCTCAGCTCGCCCAGCTCGCCAACCGCTACGCCCAGCTCGACGCCCTCATCAGCCTCTACACCGCCCTCGGCGGACAATGAAAAATGAAACGCCGCCCACATGGTACTCGACAGCCTCAGACTTCAATCTTCAACGCCGTGCCCGGGAAAAACAATCCTTGTCTTTTTTCCGCGAGTAGGAGTCGGTTTATAAACACGGGCCGCGTTTATATAAACAGGGGCCGTGTTTATATAAACAGGGGCGCTGTTTATAAATATACTTAAACAATAGGAAAATGACAATTAGAAATTAGGAATTAGGAATTGGGTTAACGATAACGATAACGTTAACGATAACTCTGAACCATTTTTCTTAACTCTTAACTCTTAATTCTTAACTAAATGACCCTAACCCTTGACCCAAAATGGCTTTTTCTGCATGACGGTAGCTTACTCGTACAGGCAGATTGCAATATCCGGCAGAACGGAGCTCGAAATCAGCTTTGTGACAATTGTGACAAATGACAGCCCATTTTGCGCATACATCTGGCTGGGTCGATGGCTAAACCGTGCAGATTTAGAGAGAACAGACGAGCGTTTTTGGAAGCAGATTTATCGGTAAAAGCCACAGCTTTTGCATCAAAAGGGATAAGAAAAATGGGAAATCAGGGGGTAGAAAGGGGTAGAAATAGGTATAAGCATATATGATAATAAAAATAACTTCTTTATTTACTTATATTTATCATTTCCCTTTCTTGCTTCCCAGCTTCCGGAGTGCGCGTAAAACGGGCTGTCATTTGTCACAATTGTCACAAGCTCCCTGCGCGGCGGCTTCGTAGCAACGTTAAACGCCAATTCGACAACGTTTAACGCTACGCCGACAACGTTAAACGTTATGCCGACGACGTTAAACGTTATGCCGACGACGTTAAACGCTGTCACCACCTTCCCCTCCACCTTTTTTCAGAAAAAAAAAGGTCAAAGAGTAGGACGGTGGAAAAAAATGCGTATATTTGCGCATGTTTTAGGTCGCATATATCATGTCTAACATTTAATATTCTCGTTTTATGAAAAAAGCAGCATTATTCTCGCTTGCCCTCGCCGTCTGCGTGCTGGGCATGCAGGCTCAGACGCCCGCCGTCAAGAAAGCCAAATTCCACCTCGGCGACAACACCGAGTGGGCACAGCCCGGGTTCAACGACGCCTCGTGGCAGACGCTCGACATCACCCAGACCTGGAGCGACCAGGGCATCAACAATCAGGAGAACGGCTGGGGCTGGTACCGCGCCCACGTCACCATTCCCAAGTCGCTCATCGACCAGGCCGAGACGAAGGAGGTCATCATCTTCGACGTCCCCAAGGCCGACGACGCCGTAGAAGTCTTCCTCAACGGCACCCTCATCGGCAAGTCGGGCCGCTTCCCCGCCGACAAGGGCGGCTACTCGTCTGCCTGGAGCCGGCCCCTCACCTTCAGCGTCAAGGCTAACAGCTCTGCCATCAAGTGGGATGCCGACAACGTCCTCGCCTTCCGCGTCTATAGCGGCAACGAGCCCGGCGGACTGTTCGACAACCCCATCGTGGTGCGCGTCCCCGCCCGTACCGACGGACTCACCTTCGCCTTCAAGGAGGGAAAGGACAAGAAGGGCGACCTCGTGGGCGTCACCCTCGCCAACACCTACCCCGTCGTCCAGAAAGGCCAGGCCGTCATGGAAATCAGCAATCCCGAGACGGGCGAAGTGCTAAAGACCATCAAGAAGAGCGTCACCCTCAAGGAGAAGAAGGAGCTCACCCTCTCGCTCCCCTACGACCGCACCGAGATATCCTCCGTCAAGGTCACCTATACCGATGCCGCCACGGGAAAGAGCGTCGTCCGCTCGTACATCCCCAAGTACCTGCTCACGCCTCCTGCACCCGCCGCTCCGCGCTTCAACACCGCCGCCGTCTATGGCGTCCGTCCGGGCAGCCCCGTCATCTTCAAGTTCGGCGTCAGCGGCGAGCGTCCCATGAAGATTACCGCCGCCGACCTTCCCAAGGGCCTCACCCTCAACCCCGACAACGGCTCGCTCAGCGGCTCGGTTGACCACCCCGCCACGCTGCGCTTCACCGTCAAGGCCGAGAATGCCCACGGCACAGCCACGCAGGAGTTCACCCTCCGCGTCGGCAACCAGATAGCCCTCACGCCCCCCATGGGCTGGAACAGCTGGAACTGCTGGGGACTCTCCGTCTCGCAGGAGAAGGTGATGTCGTCCGCACAGGCCATCGTCGATAAGGGCC
Source organism: Bacteroidaceae bacterium (assembly GCA_024697785.1). Classification (GTDB taxonomy): domain Bacteria; phylum Bacteroidota; class Bacteroidia; order Bacteroidales; family Bacteroidaceae; genus UBA1189. The sequence goes on from JAILEU010000110.1 coordinate 10,770, forward strand.
TCGCCGACTACGGCTACCAGTACATCAACGTCGATGACGCCTGGGAGTCGGCCGAGCGTAACCCCGACGGCACCATTGGCACCAACGACAAGTTCCCCAACATGAAGGCCCTCGGCGACTGGCTCCACAACAACGGCCTTAAGTTCGGCATCTACTCCTCGCCCGGCGACCGCACCTGCGGCGGCTACCTCGGCTCCATCGACCACGAGAAACAGGACGCCGAGACCTACAACGCCTGGGGTGTGGACTACCTGAAGTACGACTGGTGCGGCTACAGCCGCGAATACAACAAGGAGCGCTACCACAGCACAGCCTCCTACGTCCGTCCCTACCTGCTCATGCAGAAGTTCCTCCGCGACCAGCCACGCGACATCTTCTACAGCCTCTGCCAGTACGGCATGGGCAACGTCTGGGAGTGGGGTGAGTTCGTCGATGCCAACAGCTGGCGCACCACCGGCGACATCACCGACACGTGGCGCTCGATGTACGACATCGGCTTCATCCGCCAGGCCAAGCTGCAGCCCTATGCCAAGCCCGGACGCTGGAACGACCCCGACATGCTCATCGTAGGCAAGGTGGGCTGGAGCAACAACCTCCGCGACAGCCGCCTCACGCCCGACGAGCAGTACACCCACATCAGCCTCTGGACCCTCCTCGCCGCCAACATGCTCATCGGCTGCGACGTCTCGCAGATTGACGACTTCACCATCAACCTCCTCTGCAACAACGAGGTCAACGCCGTCAACCAGGACGTCCTCGGCATCCAGGCCAAGCCCGAAGTCATCGACGGCGACGTGCAGATCTGGGTGCGTCCCCTCGCCGACGGCTCCCACGCCGTGGGCATCTTCAACGTCGGCCCCGACAACCTCAAGGTCGATTTCCGCCACTACTTCAAGGCCCTCGGCATCACCAGTCTCAAGAGCGCCCGCGACCTCTGGCGTCAGCAGGACCTCTCCACCTCCGACACCAACTACTTCATCCCCACTCACGGCGTCAAATACCTCAAGGTGAAGTATTGAGAATTTTCGTTTAACGTTTAATGTTTAATGTTTAACGAACACGTCCTCTGATTAAGGTTTAACGTTTTCCTTTCTTCTTGTCTGCGACGCTACGTGAATGTCCGTAAATAATCCGTAAATGTCCGTAAATAACTCTTACCTCAGACTTCACTTCCTGCCGCAGAGTCGTTAAACATTAAACGTTAAACGTTAAACGAAATTATCAATTTTCAATTATCAATTGCGCCGAAGGCGCCTAACCCCATCACTCAATGAAAAAAGCCATTCTTACCCTCCTGCTCCTCCTGCCCCTCACGCTGATGGCACAGGAAAACGAAGTCACCCTCAAAATCACGGGCGAAGAGTACAAACAGCTCGAGCGCCACTTCAGCGCCCGCCAGCGTACCGCACAGCGCAACCGCGACTGGGCCAGCTTTTGGCGCTACGAGAAAGCCAACGCCGAGCTCACCCAGACGCCCAAGGTCGTCTTCATGGGCAACAGCATCACCGACAACTGGGCCCGCATGCACAAGGAGTTCTTCGACGATAACAACTTCGCCGGCCGCGGCATCAGCGGACAGACCACCAGCGAGATGCTCGTCCGCTTCCAGGCCGACGTCATCGCCCTCAAGCCCAAACTCGTCCTCATCATGGCCGGCACCAACGATGTCGCCGGCAACAACGGCGTCATCACGCTCGAGCACGTCGCGCAGAACATCCAGTCCATGTGCGAGCTGGCTAAGGCACACGGCATCCGCCCCCTCATCTGCTCCGTGCCCCCCTGCGCCGGCTTCGGCTGGGCGCCCGAGGTGAAGGACGCCGCGGGCACCATCCGCACCCTCAACACCATGCTGCAGGACTACGCCCGTAAGAACAAGATCGACTACGTCGACTACTGGACCGCCCTCGCCGACGACAAAGGCGCCATGAAGCCCGGCGTCTCCTCCGACGGCTGCCACCCCACCCTCGACGGCTATGCCATCATGGAGCCCATCGCCCTCAAGGCCATCCGCAAGTACGTAAAGTAGAAAAAGGAAAAAACTAAAACCAAAAACTAAAACTAAAAACTAAAACTAAAACTTGAGAAATGTCCTGTATGCCACACACCAAAGCTATTCAAAAGTTTTAGTTTTAGTTCAAAGTTTTAGTTCTAATTTCATTCTTCATTTTTCATTATAAATTCTCCCAAATGAAGAAGTCCCTACTCCTCTTCCCCACCCTGCTCCTACTGTGCACAGGCCTCTTCGCCCAAGGCAGCCTCGACACACCCTTCGAGGGCCAGAGCTGCACAAGCATCCTCGTCGGCCGCCTTGCCAGCACCGACGGCTCCGTCATCACCTCCCACACCTGCGACGGCCGCTATCGCACCTGGGCCTACGTTGAACCCGCCGCCGACCACCCTAAGGGCACCCTCCACGACGTCTGCACCGGCACCATGCATACCGCCTTCCGCGGCGACACCACCGGCGTACGTCTCGTCGGACAGATTCCCGAGGCCGCTCACACCTACGCCTACCTCAACACCGCCTACCCCTGCCTCAACGAGCACCAACTTGCCATCGGCGAAACAACCTTCAGCGGGCCCGACACACTCATGAACCCGCGCGGCATGTTCACCATTGAAGAGCTTGAGCGCGTCGCCCTCCAGCGCTGCACCAACGCCCGCGACGCCATTCGTCTCATCGGACGCCTCATCAAAACCTACGGCTACGGCGACAGCGGCGAGTGCATCACCATCGCCGACCCCCATGAGGTATGGCAGATGGAAATCCTCGGCGAAGGCCCCGACCGCATCGGAGGCATCTGGGCAGCACAGCGCATCCCCGACGACCACGTCGGCGTATCGGCCAACATCCCCCGTATCGGCAAGATCGACCGCAAGGACAAGGACTACTTCATGGCCTCCGACAACGTCGAGAAGGTCGCCATCAAGTACGGCCTCTGGGACGGCAAGGGTGACTTCTCGTTCTGGCGTGCCTTCCACTCCGACTACGGCGACGGTCACAACTACTCCGACCGCGAGTACTTCATCCTCAACGCCCTCGCCCCCTCACTCGGCCTCACGCGCGACATGGACGAGCTGCCCTTCTCCGTGAAGCCTGACTCGCTTGTCGATGTCCGTCAAGTGATGGAACTCTTCCGCAGCACCTTCGAGGGCACCTTCATGGACATGACCCAAAACGTCCGCATACCCGTCTCGCGTCGCAACCCCGACGGCACCCTCCGCACCGACACCGTCGTCAGCCCCATCGCCAATCCCTGGCTGGGCGGCAACATGCAGCGCACGCTCAACTTCCTAGCCCCCGGCACCATCGAGTTCCGCCGCACCGTCTCCGTCGCCTGGTGCTCCTACTCACACATCACCCAGCTCCGCAGCTGGCTGCCCGACGACGTAGGCGGTATCTGCTGGCTCTCGCTCGATAATCCCGGCCAGAGTCCCCGCATACCCGTCTTCAGCGGCACCACGCGCCTGCCCGAAGCCTACGACCGCTGCGGCCAGCATGCCTACGAACCCGCCACCGCCCTCTGGCTGTTCCGCCGCGCCAACAAGCTCGCTACCGTCGCCTGGCAGAGCACCAAGCGCGAGCTGCTCGGCGAAGTCCTCGCCCTTGAGCAGACGGCCCTCTCCGGCCTCCCCGCCCTCGAAGCCCAGCTCGCGCCAGACACCTCCGCCCCCTCCGGAAAATCCGGAACTACCGGAATTTCCGGAACATCTGATGACAAATCCCAGCCCTCTGCCGACCGCCGCGCCGCCCTCCTCAACGCCTACACCAGCCGCATCTACCACGATGCCGTCAGCCGCTGGGCCACCCTCGAAGCCCACTTCTGGCAACGCTTCGGCATGGGCTTCTAACCCTTATTCTTCACGCCATTGGCCTATGGTCGATAGTCTATGGTCAATCGCTTTTCGCTGCCTTAGGCCGCCACGCACAAAAGGGGCGTAAAGAGCAATAGACTATTGACTAAAGACCATTGACTATAGACTTCAGACCATTCTTTCGATCTTCAATCAAAAAAAAAGTAGCTGGCGGTGCAGTCTTTTTCACCATCGTAGGACTTAATAGATAGAGACGCTATGTTTACGATGGTGAATACACGGCTGATAGAAAGATGCAGACAGGGTGATGCGGATGCCCTCGGAGAACTATACAAGGCATACGCCCGGCAAATGAAGGACGTGTGCCGACGCTATATCAACGACGAGCAGACTGTAGAGGATGTACTTCACGATGCTTTCGTAATTATCTTCACTTCGTTTGACAGGCTGCGCGACGCCAGGCGAGCCGAACCCTGGATGATGGCCATCACAAGGAACGTCGCATCGAAATACAAGGAATATCTGGAGGCATTTCGGGCGGTTCCGCTCGAAGAAACAAAAGAGGCGGAATGGATGGCATCCGAGGACAGTGAAAGGAACGTGAGGGGCGTACCGCTGAATGAGGTAGTGAAAATGATCGACAGCCTGCCGGTGGGGTACGGACAGGTGTTCCGGCTGTCGGTGTTCGAGGGCATGACGCACAAGGAGATTGCCGATATGCTGGGCATCGAGCCGCACTCGTCATCGTCGCAACTGGCACGGGCAAAGAAGATGCTGCGTAAGATGATGCTGCAGTATTGGGCCTACGGACTTCTCTTGCTGCTGGTTCCCATTACGATTTTCATGATCAGGAAAGGCGATAATGCTGTCATGGATGAAAAGCCAGCATGGGCAGAGCAGAAAGATATGTCAAAAGATATTCCGACGGAGCAGCCACAAGAGACTTCGACGGTTCATCCGCTGGTGCATACCATCCACGCTATAGACACCCTGAAACAGACAATCGCTCAAGCTACTGATTCCGTCATATATGACTCTTTATCTATCATAAAAGCCCCAAAGCACATGACTCCTGAAGCTATGGCGACCAGCACGACCGGAACCACGCACAAGGTGGAGGTTCCGCATTACAACATCACAAACCTGCGACGCAATAAGTCAAAGAACAGCAATGACTGGCACCTCGCCTTAGCATACACAAGAAGCCCGCAATCTGACACGAGACGTACCGACAACTACATGACTATGCCTCCGCTCTCCGGCATCATGACCCGTTCAGGCAAGCTCTACAACTGGGGTGACTACATGGACTACGTCACGGCAAACGAAGGAGTGATGGACTCCGTGAGCGCATCGAACATGAGGCATGTTGCCCTTATCAACTCCAACCACCCGCTTGAACCACTCACCGAGACCAAGCACCACGAACGCCCGCTGACCCTGCAACTATCACTCAGCCGGCCGCTCTGGCAGAATTGGTCGCTCGCCACAGGACTGAGCTATACCCGCATGAAGTCCACCTTCGAGAGCGGCAACGCGAACACGCTCATCCACCGCACGCAGCGCATCCACCAACTCGGCATCCCGTTGAAACTCAGCTTCAGCATGGGCAGCGGCAACCGCTGGAATCTCTACGCCACGGGTGGCATCCAGCTCGACATCCCCATCAGCGCTCGCCTAACAACGCAGTACACCTACGGCGGCATATACGCACCCATCGGCAATTCTCCCGTCATCGACGCTTCCATCCAAGCCCCGTGGCAGTGGTCCGTCGGCGTAGGTGTCGGCGTACAGTACCAGATTGCGCCTCACTTGAACCTATATCTGGAGCCGAGCATGAACTACTTCATTCCGACCTCCTCCAGCATCGAAACCTATCGCACGGAGAACCCGTTCGACCTTTCTTTGCCCTTCGGAATCAGATTTACATGGTAGCCGTGCAGTCTTTTTGCATTCCGACGGACTATATAAGTGAAGAACGTTTAATTATATACTTAAAAAAATGGATCATTACAAACCAATCGCTTGGATGATGGCGATAGCCATTGCCAGCATGACGTTGACAGCCTGCAGCGGTAATACAGGCGAGGCGGAGAAGCCCTTAACAGCTGATCCGGCCACAGAATCTCCCATGCTCTATGCCTGTGGCATAGGCCAGTCAGGAACGCGCTCAGTTGCTGATGCGCAGAATGTCCTCTTCACTGAGAATGACATCGAATGGTTCAATGTGACCACACGCGAAATCAAGTTCAGGGACATGGACCAACCGCTCTACAAGTGTATGCAGCCCTTCCGCGAAATCGAGTTCCATCTGGGCGACAACGACCTGTTTGTGGTCAGCAGTTTCGTCGGTCTCTGGGACAGCCGCGTATTCACCAACCTCGTCCTGTGCTACGGCAATGTCGAAAAAGAGGTTCCTGAAGTGGACGGTTGTTATTACCTCTACGATTGCTATCCCCCTCAGTTCGCCGACACGGACGAGGTGAAAGCCAATCGTGAAAAGAATGCAGACCAGTGGGAGACGTTCACAAAATATCTCAAAAGCAAGGCCAAACTGAGGAAATAATCGCCCTCCCGACGCAGTCATTCGTTGCAGTTTCAGACTTTACAAGTAGAAAACTGCAACGATTTTTTTATGTACACGATTTTCGATTATGCCTACAATGGAATCCTCTATCTGAATAACGTCATGCGGCCACGCCACAAGCGGCTTTCGCAACTGATGATTTACTCAACGACAGCCTGCCAGTCACGCTGCAAACATTGCAACATCTGGCAGAAGCCCGTGGAACGTTTGTCGCTTGATGATATCCGTCGAATCATGCAAAGCAAGTGTGTCACCCAACGGACCACCGTAGGGCTGGAAGGCGGCGAGTTCATCCTCCACCCGCAGGCCAGGGATATCATGGCCTGGTTCCGCGAGCATCACCCGAACTACACGCTATTATCAAATTGCCTCGCGTCACACCTTGTTATAGATGCCGTCCGCCTCTATCGGCCCCGGCATCTGTATGTCTCTCTCGACGGAGGCCGCGAGACTTACCAACGAATGCGTGGCCGCGACGGTTACGACCGGGTGATTCAGGTCGTAGAAGCATTAAAGGATGAGGTGCCACTGTCGCTGATGTTCTGCCTTTCTCCCTGGAACAGTTTCGATGATATGGCCTTTGTCATCGACATTGCCAAGCAATACGGCGTGGATGTGCGCATTGGCATCTACGGAACGATGGCCTTCTTCGACACGACGAGCGAACTGCTGACAGCCTCGGACTTCATCCATCAGATACCAACGAGCATCCACCAGACGCAAGAGAACCTCGATTTCGTAGCACTCTACGACCAATGGAGTAACGGGCATTTGCGGTTGCCCTGCCAAAGCATCATGAGCAGTCTTGTCATCCACAGCAACGGCGACGTACCGCTCTGTCAGAATCTCGACGTCGCCCTCGGCAACATCCACAGCCAATCACTCGATGACATCTTCAATGGCTGGGCGTCCTGCCAGGTGCAAAGCCATTTCTCCAAGAACTGCAACGGTTGCTGGATCAACTTCCACCGCAAGTACGACATCATCCTCCTGCGAAACCTTGAACGGTTTCTGCCCAAGCGCCTCATTGAAAAGTTCTATGGCCCCTACCAGTGGGCGGAAGGCCCCCGCACAACTTATCATCAATACTTCAGAAACTTATGACTCAGCCAATGATAGAACGTTACAAACGTATCCGTACGGAGCGTTTCCTCGCCCAGACTTTCAAATGTTCCTATGCCTTCGTGGGCATGGGCCAACACTCGCTCACCAACTTATATCCCGTGCTCCACTATCTTGGCGTGCCTCTGAAGCACATTTGCGTCACATCAGAGCGAAAAGCTCGGTTGATAGAACGAAAGATTCCCCATGTGAAAGCTACGACCTCGCTTGATGACATTCTCCATAATGAAACCATAGCAGGTATATTCGTCGCCGCCTCACCCACCGCCCATTACTCCATCGCCTCGCGCATCCTGAAAAGCGGAAAGTCACTCTTCATTGAAAAGCCGCCCTGTCAGACACTTCAGGAACTTGACGCCCTCATTGCCATGCATCGGCTCTATGGCTCGCCTGCCGCTATGGTTGGCTTGCAGAAACGCTATGCCCCTGCCGTGCAAATTCTTCAGAAGCGGCTGAGGAAGGAGCATCTTATCTATTATGACCTTCATTATCTCACTGGCAGCTACCCGGAGGGTGACGCCCTGCTCGACCTTTACATACATCCCTTAGATCTTGTCACCTATCTCTTCGGCAAACCCGAAATAATGGCTTGCCAGCAAGTCGCCCCAGCGTCCTATCTCCTCATGCTCCAGCATCCACACATTGTCGGCACCCTCGAACTCTCCACCGCATACACCTGGGCTACAGCCAAAGAGACCTTCAACGTCTGCACGTCAAAAGGCATCTACCGCCTCTCGCAGATGGACGAACTGAGCCTCGAACCAAAACCTTCTGCCATCCTTGGTATCCCATACGAAAAAGTTCGCACACACAATTCAGCTGTCGAATACCTTTATGCCCGTAACAACTTCATACCTATGCTACCTAACAACCAAATCTATTCCCAAGGCTACTTCAGCGAAGTCTCTATGTTCACTCAAGCAGTAGAGCGACATCATGCGGACATCGTTTCGTCTATTGAAACCATTAGAAACAGCTATTTGTTGATACAACAGATAAAATCATGCCTTTTTTAGATGCAAGGATAATCCGAAAGGATGTAACAGCAATAGTTTTTTCTAGGAGGAAAAGAAAGTTTCATGGGCGTGAAACTGGAAATCCACGGGCGTGGAATGGCAGTTTCACGCCCATGGATTTCGGATAAGGAAAAGGCCTTCGCGGCCCTCCCAAGGCTATTTCTCTTCCGTAAAAGTAGCGACCTGGGCGGCGGTGAGGCCGACGGATGAGAAGCCGCCGTCGTGGTAGAGATTCTGCATGGTGACCTTGCGGGTATAGTCCGAGAAGAGAGTGACGATGTAGTCGGCACAGTCGTCGGCCGTGGCATTACCCAGAGGCGACATGCGGTCGGCATAGTGCAGCATCTGCTCCATGCCGGCTATGCCCTGTCCGGCGGTCGTCGCCGTGGGCGACTGCGAGACGGTGTTGATGCGGACGTGGCGGGCAGGACCGTAGATGGCGCCGAAGCTGCGGGTGATGGACTGCAGCAGGGCCTTGGCATCGGCCATGTCGTTGTATCCCACAAAGGCTCGCTCGGCGGCAATGTAGGTGAGTGCAACCACCGAGCCCCATTCGCGCAGGGCGTCGCGCGTGTAGAGCGAGTGGAGGAGCTTGTGAAACGAGAGGGCGGAGATGTCGAGCGTCTTGCCGAGGTAGTTGTAGTCAAGGGCTTCGTAGGGACGGTTCTTGCGTACGTTGGGCGACATGCCGATGGAGTGGAGCACGAAGTCGAAGGGGCCTCCGAAGTGTTCCATGGCCTGATCGACAAGCGTGCCGAGGTCGTCGAGACTGGTGGCATCGGCTGCGACGACGGGGCAGCCGTGAGCATCGGCAAAAGCCTGAAGCCCTCCCATGCGGAGGGAGAGGGGGGTATTGGTGAGAACCACCTCGGCGCCTTCGGCGATAGCGCGCTCGGCCACCTTCCAGGCAATCGATTTGTCGTTGAGGGCACCGGTGATGATGCCTTTCTTTCCTTTCAGCAGTTCCATAGGGCTTTTATCGGTCTTTATTATCCATCAGATAGAAGGTGAGTTCGCCTTTGCAGACGATGCGGCCGTCGACACGGGCTTCTGCACCAATGACATAGACGGCGCCGCGGATGTTGAGGGGGGTGGCCAGCACTTCGACGGTGTCGCCGGGGCGCACCATCTGCTTGAAACGGACTTTGTCAAGCCCTGCATAGAAGGGGGTATGGCCTTTGAGCTTATCGCCGACGATGAGGGCGCATGACTGCGCCATGATCTCGCAGACGATGACGCCGGGGACGACGGGGAAGTCGGGGAAGTGGCCCTGGAGGAAAAACTCGTCGCCGCGGACGTGATAGGTTGAACGGATGCTGTCGCCGTCGCGCTCGGTGGTGTCGATGAGCAACATGGGCTCGCGATGCGGCAGGAACTCTTTGATTTCTTCTCGGTTCATAGTGATAATCGGTTAAACATACTTACGGAGGGCGACACAGGTGTCGTGTCCGCCGAAGCCAAGCGAATTGGAAACAGCTACGGTGAGTGCGCGGCGGCGGGCGGTGAGCGGCGTGTAGTCGAGGTCGCATTCAGGGTCGGGGTCGGTGAGGCCGATGGTGGGAGGCACGATGCCGTCGCGCAGGGCGAGGGCACTGGCGAGAATCTCGGCAGCGCCAGTGGCGCCTATCATGTGGCCGGTCATCGACTTGGTGGAGCTGATGGAGGCACGGCGGGCATCGTCGTCGCCGAGGGCAAGCTTGATGGCCACGGTCTCGGTCTTGTCGTTGAGCAGGGTGCCCGTGCCGTGGGCATTGATATACAGGTTTTCGCCTTCCCTATAGCCAGACTGCACAAGGGCATCGCGGATGGCACGCGAGGCGGGGATGCCGTCGGGGCGGGGAGCCGTGGCGTGGTGGGCATCGCAGTAGTTGCCGTAGCCTGTGACCTCGGCCACGATGTGGGCGCCGCGGGCAAGGGCGTGCTCGCGCTCCTCGAGGATGAGCATGGCTGCTCCCTCGGCCATGACGAAACCGCCGCGGCGGGCGCTGAAGGGCAGCGAGGCCTGCAAGGGGTCCTCGGCATGGGTGAGGGCATGGGCGCTGACGAAGCCGCCGAAGGCGAGGGGGTTGAGGACAGCCTCGGTGCCGCCGGCGATGACGGCGTCGGCATGGCCGTACTTGATGGCGCGGAAGGCCTCACCCACCGACTGGGTGCTGGAGGCGCAGGCGGCAGCCGTGGTGAGGTTGGCACCCTCGGCATGATAGCGGATGGCGATGTTGCCCGCCGCAATGTTGGCTATCATCTTGGGGATGAACAGGGGTGATATGCGATTGGCACCCTCGTCGAACATCACCTTTGTCTGTTCGATGAAGGTGATCATGCCGCCGATGCCTGTGCCGACATAGACGCCGAGGCGCTCGGGGGCGATGTTGGTGCCGGCCTCAAGACCGCTCTCGCGCATGGCCTGCCAGGCAGCGGCCTGGGCGAAGAGACAGAAGCGGTCGTTGCGCTTGGTCTCCTTGACAGAGAGGTCGTAGAGGGCTGGGTCGAAATCGCGCACAACACCTGCCACATGAACGGGCAGACCCTGCTCGGCCAGCTCGGGACAGGAGGTGATGCCGCAGCGGCCCGCCTGCAGGGCGGACCAGAACTGTGCGACATCGTTACCGACAGGCGAAACAACGCCGGTGCCGGTGATAACTACTCTTCGTTCTTCCATTTTTTTACTTGTACATGAATCGGCGGATGCTGCCCTTCGGGGTCTTGGAGAAGGGCTCGAAACGGAGTTCAAAGTCGTTGACAGCCGAATAGGCCGGCAGCTTCGAGTTCAAATAGGCAATGTTCTGTTTCATCACGGCCTCGAGGGCGTCGGCACCGATGTTGGCCTTGTCAAGGGCGTCCATATCGGGAACAATAAGGGCAACGATGCGGTGGTTCTCGCGCTGGAGGACAATGGACTCGGCCACGTAGGGCAGCTCGTTCAGGATGACTTCCACCTCTTCAGGATAGACGTTCTGGCCGTTCTCGGTAAGGATCATGTTCTTGCAGCGTCCCAGCAGGAACACGTTGTTATTCCGATCGACGGTGCCGATGTCGCCGGTGCGGAACCAGCCGTCCTGGAGCACCTCGGCCGTGGCCTCGGGGTTCTTATAGTAGCCCTTGAAGACGACGTCGCCCTTGACGGAGAGCTCGCCGGCAATGTGCTCGGCGTCGGGCGAGTCGATGCGGACCTCCATAATCTCAGGCAGGTATTCGCCGCACGACTTGGGGATGTAGTGGCCCAGCTTGCCGTAGGAGACAATGGGGGCGAGCTCCGTGAGGCCGTAGCCAGTGATGAAGGGCAGCTTCAGTTTATAGACCAGCAGCGCCTCCACCTCTGAGGGGATGGCCGAGCCGCCGGTGGCGAACACCTCAATGTTGCCACCCATAGCAGCCAGCAGCTTGTCGTGAAGCATCTGGCAGTATTCGGGATGCTTCTCGTAGTGGGCGAGCTTCTCCTTGCCTTCGGGGGAGTTGATTTCGGAACCGAGGACATACTCGGCAAACTTGACGAAGATAAGGGGTACACCGTAGAAGATGCGGGGCTTCACCTCCATCAAGGCCTGCTGGACGTTCATGGGGATGGGCGGAAGGCCAAGCACTGTGACGTGCATGCCCGAGGTAAGGGGGATGACGACGTCGCACGTCAGGCCGAAGCTATGGGCATGGGGCAGCAGGCTCAGGTAGTTCTCGCCGTCGTGGAAGGGGAAGCCAGGCTTGATGCCCTGCACGTTGGCCGTGTAGTTGCGATAGGTGAGCATCACGCCCTTGGGGTTACCCGTCGAGCCTGAGGTGTAGAGGATGGCGCAGACGTCGTTGATGTCGGGGTTGATGGCCACGAAGTCCGTGGGCTGCATGCCGGCGGGGTATCGGGCGGCAAGCAGTCTGTCGCCCTCGGCGTAGAGTTCGCCGACGCCGCCCCGGCTGGCAAGAACCTCACCCGTAGCGGAGTCGATGGCGCACAGCACCTGCGGCATCTCGTCGAAATTCATGGCCTGGAAGGTACGTTTCTCCGTGTATAGAATCTTGCTGTCCGAGTGGTTCACCAGGCGTTGTGTGTCGGCTGGCGTAAAGGCGTTGTACAGCTGCACGGCCACGTATCCTTTGCTGACGGCACCCATGAACACCGATGCACCCATAGCGCAGCTCTTGGTGTTGATGGCCACCTTGTCGCCACGCTGCAGACCAGCCTTTTTCCAAATCAAGTCGAGAGTTTCAATCCGTTCGGCCAGCTCACGGTAGGTGATGGTGTCCTTGCGGAAGTCCGTCAAAGCGGGATTGTCCCAACTGCTGCGCGTTGCACTCTCGAATAACTTAATGAAATTGTCAATTTTCAACATACTGTTTGTCGATAAAAAGGTTATATAATTGTAAAAAGGTTAATACTCTCTTTCCCGATGAAACGGTCGCCCGGCCAATAAGAAAAGAATATATCCCCTTTCTATTTGGCGCCGCAAAGATACGGGCGTTTCCTTTCAAAAGAAAGAATTTAACTATTTTTTACCCCGTTTTTGCTCATAAAACAGTCAAAATGCGCAAAAATCGGTATTTTAATCATAACATTTAATATGAGGCGTATAGCTCATTTTGCAGGGTGATTTTGCATACATTCTCTCAATAGCTCAAATTGCAGGGTGCAATTATTGACTATTTGTTTGGCTGTTATTATCTATTGTTTTAGCTTTGCACCGCAGTCTGAAGCATAGTGGGGC
>JAILEU010000124.1 GCA_024697785.1 Bacteroidaceae bacterium
CGGCTCATTCCGTCAGCCTCCATCGGGGCGATGGGTTGGCGAAGCAGGACAAGATAGAAGCGGGGAAAGGTCTCGACGGGTGGATGGTCGGCGATGTAGCGGTCTATCTTCTGTCGGGCATCGGTGCGGAGAGTGTCGTCGTGGCAGGGCACGAGGTGGTCTTCATTCACAAAGGCGATGTGCCAGAAGGCCATGTAGCCGATGACGTAATGCTCCACGGCTGCGGCCTTATCCTCCTCGATGCTGGGGATGCAGGACGAAAGGGGCTGGTGGGGATTCTCACAAATGCCCACCACGGCCCAAGAGAGATTTATGTAATGATGAATAGGTTCCATATCAGAAGCGGTTTTTCTCGTCGTTTCCGGCACCCGTCCCTTTGTACTTTGAGTTGGTGGCATTGAAGTTGTAAGTGAGCAAAATTCCGATATACTGTGTATAGACATAGCTTCTTTGACCGTCGTGGTCACTGGATGCGACTTTTATTCCTCTCCCGTCCAGGGAATCTTGTCCCATAAACGATACACGCAATTAGTGTGCTTTGCATCGTGTATAATGAGGTTACCTGGTTCGGCATTGACAATGTTCGCCCCATGTTCCCAATCGCCACGGGTAAACTTGAAATAGACGGGTAAATGAAGTTGAAGGTCAATGCTGCAGGTGCTGTCGTTGACTTGTTCCATCTTGATTCCCTTGGGATTCCAATTGGCAAGTGCCTCTTGGTTGCCCGTTATATATACGTCGCCTTTCATGTCTTTGCTTTGAAGTTCGATGTGAACAGGATACGTCTCTTTGCTCATGTGCTGCTGAAGGAATGACGTACTGAATTGAAGATATTCATTCAGGGCCTCCGTGAGGCTGGGCAGATAACTCGGATTGTGTTCGTATTCAGGGAATTGCTGTACCGACACAATGGTATTAGCTGGGAAATGCGACCTGTCGCTAAAGAATTTACTAGCCCGTTGCCACCCCTTTTGCCAGCTTTTATCCCAAGTTGTGGCTTCTTTTCCCATAGAAGTGTAAATAAATCGTGGCTCTTGATGACTCATCCAAGGGTACTGCTCCAAATCACTGGCTAATCTGTACTCGTCGTAGCAGTAGTTTGGCGAAATGGCTATATAGTCGTCAAACAAGTCATCGGAAATCATGCAGTCAAGCACAAACGATGCGCTCAGCGAGTGGCCTATGCCTATTTTGCGCCCTGATGTGCGATAGTGGGTTGCTATGTATGGCATCAGTTCGTGCTTCAAGAACATCTTAAGGTCGGCAGAGTGCCCATAGGCTTGTTCGTCACTGAACAGCCCCCGGCTGCTCTCGGCATTCTTTACGTGGATGGGTATGGGCAGATAATCGGCATTCCGAAGGTACCCTATCTGAGACGTTATCAAGTTCGGCGAGCAGATGCCAACGATGATAAAGTGCTTATGCTCGTCAAGGGGAAGGAGATCGGTCAGACAATGCACAAGATCGAACTTTGAGCGGTCTTGCGAGTCGAACACATAGATGACATCATAGTAAGTCTGGTCGAATTCCTGATAGCCTACTGGCGTGTAGATGAGCACTTGTCGCTCAAAGCCGAAATATTCGGACTGCATTGATAATTCCTTTACGCTCGCAAGTTGGGCATTCGCTCCTAACGATATGAGGGCGAGAAATGCGGTGATGATGGTCTTCTTATTCATTTTGCTTTTATTTTTTTATACTAATATACACTACACTGTTAGTATGGGGATATAACATCAATCCTTACTATTTAATTAGTGATTTTTTGCCCGCAAAATAAATGAAATGGCCAAATAGATCTACTACCCAAATGGGTAATTCTGCATCGCGGGGGTGAAAAATTACCCATTTGGGTAACAAAATATGTTAAAAACGTGGGGATGACGGCTTAGACGAGGCCGTAATTGGTGGCCAGGGCGAGAGCTTCGGTGATGTTTTGCACGTTGAGCTTCTCGAAAATCTGGCGGCGGTAGAACTTCACGGTGTCGAACGAGCGGAGCATCTTCTCGGCTATCTCTTTCATAGTATAGCCCTGGGCTGAGAGTGTCAGAATCTGTTTCTCCTCAGGCTTCAGGGTGATGGTCTCGCGGCTCTTCCAGCGGTGGACCTCCAATGAGTACTCGCGCTTCTCGCCCGTATGGTAATCGACTTTGTCGCTTCGCTTGTCGAAGAATTGGAAGAACTCGATGTGTCCGGCCTCCTTGTGGGGCGAGAGCGAGACGGTGCAAAGTGCGAGCCAGACGCGGCCTTCCGTGGTCATGGCAAGGGGCGTAATCTTGTGGTTGAC
The DNA here is from genome assembly GCA_024697785.1 of Bacteroidaceae bacterium. Taxonomy (GTDB): domain Bacteria; phylum Bacteroidota; class Bacteroidia; order Bacteroidales; family Bacteroidaceae; genus UBA1189. The sequence goes on from JAILEU010000124.1 coordinate 2,288, forward strand.
AAGCAGCAGACGGTCGCCGTGGGTGATGTGGAAGTCGTAGGACATCATGCACTGGCGGCGGTTCTCCACAGGTTCGTCGTAGAAAGCGCGGAAGCCGGAGCGGTTCAGTTCGGTGAGCATCGGCACCTCGTCCTCGGGCACATGGCTCAGGTAGAAGCCGTAGCCCATCTGACGTACCTCGTCGGCAGTGTGTCCGCAGAGGAAGAGCGGATTGTCTGAGACGTAGAGGAAGTTCTTGCGGTAGTAGTCGATGATGTAGATGCTCTGGTAGGTGGTCTGTGCGAATGCCTGCGCCGCCTCCACGTAAGGCTGTGCCCGCTGGTAGTCGGTATCGGTGATGCCCTCCACGCGGTTCTCGTCCATAAAGAAATCGTCTATCTGTGCCATATAATCCTTATTTGCGGTACAAAGGTAATCATTTTTATGCGAATGGCGTGTTTTTTATTATGCAACAGGCCACTTTTAGACAAAAATTGCTTAAATTACGCGCGAAACAGTAAACAAATGTCTTACTTTCGATAAAACAATGATGTAGCCATACTTTCGGCAGACGAAGATAATTGGTATCTTATCTGTACTGGAGAAGGGTCATCTGTAATTCGTGCTGTGCAAGAAGGAGACAAGAATTACTTTGCGGCAGAAGATGTTTCAAAAACAATCGTGGTTATTGTTAATACAGTCAATGAAATAATGACCAATGGCGATAGCGAACGATACTTCCAAATAGATGGCGTGGAAAGAAAGGTATTAACATCGTTGTTGTAAAAAAATCTGATGGCAAAAGAACTGTCCGTAAAATTTTTGTCAAGTAAAACTGATGCGGTTCTGAATGCGTAATACTATTGTCACGCATAAATGAGTAAAGGTAAATGAAAGGAATTTAATTTTTTAAATCGGAAAAATGCTGATTCGTTGTGCGGATGGCGTAAATGAAACGCCATCCGCACACTATAAACGCCCGGCATAGCCTCTGAAGAATGTCAACCCATTTTGAAAAGTAGTTTTGGCTTTTTTAATCTTTTTATTCCAACTGATTATTCCAACTTAAGTCTCTTCCTCAAAAAAAGTTGTTCCCGCCACTCATCACGAGCAACGGGAACCTTGATGCATCATTCAAAAAGTAAGCTAATTAAGAACCGGTTCTTATGGGTTGATGATGGGTATGCCGTTTGGGGTTAGTCCTTCGGCGCTGATGGTGAGGGCGCGGCTGTAGCCGTTGTTGTAGAACGAGACGTCGGCGTTGCCCTGACTGTCGGTCGTAACCTCCGGATTCCAATAGAGGGTGCGGCGGTAGTCCTTGTCGCCTTCGATGGGGCCGCGCGGATAGCTGGGGGCATAGAATTGGGCGGGGCGGCTATAGCCGTCGAAGGTGGTGTAGCGATAGTTCTTTTTCTTCTGCTTGAGTTCGTCGATGCTCTTCATGTTGACAACAACCTCCACGAATCGGTGCCCAGGCTCGTAGCCAAAGACGAGAACCGACTTTACATATTCCATGTCTAAATTCCACCTCGAGCTGAAAAGTCCCTCAGGATTCCAAAAATTATTAAAGTCGCCCGTTGGGACGTGGTTCCAGGGGTCTCCTTCGCGAGCATACCTAATCTGCCTTCTCAGCTCGTTATACGTTTTGCCGTTTCTCTTGATGGCGTCGGGAAAGAGGATGCTCCAGACGGTTTTATGTCCCTCGACCATCACTTTTACATCTTTCACGATAGAACCAGACTGATCGATGTGGGTTATTCTTTGCGGCGTACTTGTGTCGTAGCTGCCATGAAGGTTCGTGAATCTGCCCGGAGAACTCTCAATCAGATCTCCATAGTTGAACATGAGATGGTATCCTTTGCTCTCTAGATAGCCGAACAGATCGTGGGTATAGTTTCCTTCATCAAGGTCGAATTCCGTGTCTTTGTCGGCATCGAAAGCAACGAAACGGTTATAGTCGATATATCGGCGTTTGCCCTCCACCACTACTTCATCTAACAAATACTCAAGTGGATAATTGTCGCCTGGATCCTGCGATAAACTTATTTTCAGTTTGTTGTCCTTCTGCCACGCGAAGATGGTTGGATATTCGTTTGTATAATCAGGGAGGAATATATCCTCCGGACGGAAGGGGGTGACCTTCGGTCGCGACGAGCGCTCGAAGCGAATGCGCGTTGTCGCGTTCTTTCCCATCCACGAGGCTTGTTTCGAGAAGAGGAACATGTCCCATTCGCCCTCGAAGTCGTCGAGTCCGACGCTCCAGTAGCCGAGGCTGTCGGTGGTGACGGTTGCCTTCTGCGAAAGCTTCCGGTCGGGCGAATAGAGCACAACGGAGATTTTCGTGTTCTTCAAAGGCCGCTCGAGGATGCGGCTGAACGCCCAGCCGTCCACCACCAGCTGTTCCTCGGTATAATGCCGGACGGGGAACGGCTCCTTGCCGGCCATCTGCCGCCAGTTATAGCGCGTCCACCCCTGCACCATCATCAGGAGGTCGAGAGCCTGAAGCCTCCCCCCATCCCCTCCTGAAGGAGGGGTGACTTGTTGAATTCCTCTATTCTCCCCTCCTTTAGGAGGGGTAAGGGGGAGGCTTTCTTCAAAGTACCACCCCGGCTCCTCTATCAGCCCCTTGAGCTCGGACGAAAGGAGCATGTAGGTGCGGATATCGTCGCGATAGGCTGTGCCGTAGTCGGCGGCATCGCGCACGGCGAGGGAAAAGGTGGTTGGCACATCGGTGTGGAGGCGGAGGGAAACGGAGTCGAAGGGGTGCAGGTCTGCTTTGTCGCGGGCGACGGTAACAGGAATCGTGGGTATGCCGTTGTCCACGAAGAACAGCCGTTGGGCATAGATGGCTCCGTTCGCATCGAAGAGCGTGAACTGACAGACGCCCGTGGGGAGTCCCTTCTTGGGGATGCTGAGCTGGGCGCGGCTGTGCTGCGGCTGAGCGTCGGCCGTGAGGGCAACGGTGTCGCCGGCCATAACGCGTCCGTTCGAGGTGATGGTGTAGCCCAGCAGTCGCGCGCCGTCCATGTTCATCCCTTCGACCGCCACGCTCAGGACATCCTTATCCGGCGCGCCGAAACACACCGTGCAGCCCTTCTGCTCGGCCTTGGGCAGAGCGAAGGTGTGCTTCCGTCCGTCTTTGATGAACGAAAGGCGCTCTGTCCCCTTGCCGGGCACACGGACGAAGGCACCCATCCCTTTGTGGAGGGGTGTGGTGGGGATGACGTGGTCGTCGGCGTCGCACACGGCATCGACGTCCAGCCCCATGCCGTTCTCGTCCGTCACCTTGAAGGCTATGCGGCAGGGCACGCCCTCGATGAGATGGCCGCCTTCGGGATAGAACGTCACGTTGACGTCCTTCGGCATCTCTGAGCGCGGCAGGTCGGGACGTTCACGCTCCAGACCATCGTAGTTGGCGATGACGGGGTTGTCGTAATGTCCCTCCTGCTCGGGCGTCCGATAGACGGGGATGACGCGCGAGAAGATGCCCGCCTCGTCGAAGTTCAGCTGCGCACGGGTGTAGGCACGTATCTGGTAGTAGCCGCTGGGATAGGGCACGACGCCGCGCAGGGCTACAGCTGCTTCCACGCCCGCATCGACCAGCGGGAAGGAGCCGTGACAGCGTCCGTCCACAACCCGAAGCTTCTGCTGTTTCAGCACCACGCCCGTCGGCGACAGCAGCTCGACGTAGAGCACCTTGCTGGCTGCCTTTCCGCCCGCAATGGCACTCACCACGTTCGCGGCAAACCAGATGGTCTCGCCTTGGAAGTAGGCGGTGTTGTCGAGATGCAGATAGACCTTTTCCTGCGGACAGACATGATTGAAATAGACGATGTGGCGGGCATACTGCTGCAGGCGGGATATGTCGTCGGAGAGCGAATCGACCAGCAGGAAGGGAGGGGTGGCCACGCGTTCACCGTCAACCACCACAGGGTTCAGGCGGACAATCTTCGGCACGTATTCCACGAAGATATTGTCCCCCTCTTCGGTTACCGACACGGGCAGAGCGTCGCAGACACGGCGCACGGCGTCGGCCACCGGCAGGCGGTCGATGGTGACGCTGACCGTGTAGAGTTCCAGATCGTCAAAGAGAAACAGGATGTTCTTTTCGTTCTGGGCGAGGTCGATCCGACGAAGGGCCTCGGACAACGTCTCGCCCTGAAAGGTCATCGATATTCTGGCCTTCGACCGATGCCCTTGCTGCGCCAGAACGGCTGCGGATGGTGACAGCAGAGCCAGGAGTAGCAGAAAAACAACTTTTTCGTTAAGCCAAATGAGCAGAGCGATGCTTGCATCAGCTCTGCCATGGCGAGAAAAAGAAGAATGAAATTCAACTTTCTTTATCATGATGATTTCCTATGTTATTTTGTAAGTTTGTATGAAAACGGGACGGGGCGTCTATCGGCTGACTTCTGCTGCGCGCTCTCTACGGCTGGCTATCAGCAGACGGCCGTCGGAAACGGATAGACGGACTTTCTTGAAGTTGCCCAGCAGCCTCACCACTTCGTCAAGACTCTTCTTCTTCTCAATGCGGGCATAGAGGCGGACCTTCTTCACCTCCTCGTCCATGAAAACAGGCGTCACGCCGTAGTGCTCGCCCAGCGTGCGGGCAATGGTCAGCATGTCGGCGTTGTCGAAGAGGAAGTAGGCGGTGGTGTCGGCATCCTCTTCGCGGGTGTTTTGTTTCAAGGAATCTTCGTCGAGGGTAGTTGCCAATCCGGAGCTGTGGCGGGCAGGTATGACGACACGGAAGATGTAGGCTGACGCCAGCGCTGTGAGGCTGATGCCCAGCACAAGGGCGACAACGGCTGCCGTGCGGCTGATGCGTCTGCCCTGCCGGAGAGGCAGAGGCTTCTGATGCATCACCTCACGCTCGAACCTTGCCCACTCGGCATCGATGTCGGGCATGCCGATGCGGCGATCTATTTCTTCTTCTTTCATCGTGAAAACCGGTTTATGAACGTTGAACTAAAGAGGACTAAAAGACTATTTCCCTTTTCCCGTGAGGTGTTTCCGCAGGATGGCGAGGGAGCGGGTGACGTGCTTGTTTACTGCCGAGGGGCTGACGTCCAGCGCAGCAGCGGTCTCCTTGTAGGTCATATCCTTGCCAAAATGGAACGACAGCACCTGGCGGTCGCGAGGGGTGAGGTGAGAGTCGATGAGGAGATGCAGCTGGTGGAGCAGCTCCTCGTGGTCGTCGCGGGCAGTCGCGGACTGCATGTCGCGAATGAACATCTCCTCGGCATCCTTGCGCGACTTGTCAAGACGGAGGAGATGCAGGCAATGGTTGCGTGTGGCAATGAGCAGATAGGACGTCATGCTCTCGTCCGTCACGACGGGCTGCGTCTGCCACAACGAAGCGAACACTTGATGGACGGCGTCGCGCGCCTCATCCGCGTCCTCCAAAAGGGCGTACGCCAGACGATACATCTGGCGATAGTTGGCCTTGTAGAGCTGTTCGAATGTGTGACGGTCGTAGTCCATGAAGCGTGATTTTTGAACGTGTTACATCTATAAGACACAAAAATGGGGAAATCAAATACCCCTGAAACAAAAAAAATTCAAAATAATGACAAAATTTTTTTCTGCGGCTGGTTTTCATTGGATTTCCCCGATGAACTTCGGTACAAGACAGTTTGGGGGTACTTTTGCGGATAAATCTAAAAAAATCTTTGTTTTTCTTGCAAGGTCTCATTTTTGTCACTACCTTCGCGCCGCATTTACCGAAAGGGCGTGCTTACAGCGCGCTACAGTTGCTCGGATGGCGGAATCGGTAGACGCGTTGGTCTCAAACACCAATGGGGTAACACCCGTGTCGGTTCGACCCCGACTCCGAGTACAAAGTATTACGAAAATCCCTTGCAAACCAAACACTTGCAAGGGATTCTTTTTTCTGTCACTCTATTAACGTAAACAAACTCATCCTATGATTTTGGTTTAACGTTTAATGAACACGTCCTCTGATTATCGTTTAACGATTAACGTTTAATGTTTAACGAACACGTCCTCTGATTTCTGACCTCTTACTTCTTACTTCTTACTTCTGACTTCTTACTTCTGACCTCTTACTTCTGCTGACTTCTGGCTTCACCTCCTGCCGCATGGTCGTTAAACGTTAAACGTTAAACCCAAAACGTTAAACATTAAACGATAATTCCTGATTCCTAATTTTGCCGCAGGCGTCAGGGTCTGTAGTCGTGGAGGGTTTTGCGAAGGAGGTCGGCAAGTGAGAGCTGATAGTCGATGTAGGCTGAGAGGTGGTTGCGGTAGGCGCTGTTGAGGCGGTTACGCTCGAGGGCGAGGGTCTGGCTGTCGATGTCGCCGTCGGAGAAGCGCTGGCGGGTGATGGCAAAGCTCTTCTCGGCGAGGCTGACGTTCTGCTCAAGGAGTTGGAGGCGCTTGAGGTTGTTGTTGAGGCGGGCGACGGCGTTGCGCGTCTCGGTCTCGATGCTGCGCTCGAGTTCCTCGCGGCTCCAGATGTTCTGCTGCTGACGGGCCTTGGCGGCGCGGACGCGGGCGCGGTTTTCGCCGAAATCGATGATGGGCACGGTGACGGTGAAGCCGACGCCATAGTTGGCGGGGCGCTCGATGAAGTTGTCGTACGACTCGGCGAGGGTGGCGCTGTAGGGGTTTGAGCGGTCGATGCTGTTGGTGCCGGTCTTTTGGACGTAGGCTTCGAGGTAGCCGCGCACCATTCCGCTGGCTTTGGTCTGCTGGATGGTCATGTTCTGCAGCTCGATGGCGATGTCACGGTCGCGCAGCTCGGTGCGGCTGGTGAGGGCGTAGTGGACGGCCTCGTCGGCATCGACGGTGACGGGGGTGTAGGTGAGGTCGTCGGTCAGGATGATGCTGTCGGTGAGGGCGATGCCGAGCATCTCCTTAAACGAGGCGGCTGTGGACTGCTGGTTGATGAGGGCTACTTCGTAGCTGTTGCGGGCTTCGGCAAGGTCAACCTCCATCTGCAGGGCATCGACCTCCTTGATGAGGCCTGAGGCGTATTTGTTCTGGGCGATGTCGTTGGCTTCGGTCTGGCGTTCGAGGTCGAGGCGGGCAATCTCGGTGCTGCGCTGTTGGGAGAGCAGGTTGTAGTATCCGCTGCTGATCTGATAGACGAGGCCGAGCTCTTCGCGCTGGAGGGATTTCTGCGAGCGTTCGTAGGCGAGGCGGGCCTGCTTGAGGTTGGCGCGGACGTTGTTGTAGCCGTAGAGGGCGTCGATGGGCTGGCGGAAGCGGAGGCGCGTGTTGAGGGTGGACGAGCGGAGGAAGGCGTTATAGTCGTCGTAGGCGTTGACGCCGGTCTCCCAGTAGATGTTACCGTTGGTGATGAGCGGCTGGTTGACGGTGAGGGTGCCGCTATAGTCGAGACGTTTGACGGAGTAGAACGAGACGCCGGTGCTGTCCTCCCACGTGCGGATGTTCTGGTTGAACGAGGGGGTGGTGAGGCTGAGGTCAACGTGCGTCTTAAGCCCGGCAAGGGTGGACTTGAGGTTGTACTCGGCTATCTTGAGGTCCTCGCGCAGGTTACGCATCGAGTAGCTCTGTTCGCGGGCGATGTCGATGCTCTGCTGGAGGGTGAGGTGGCGCACTTCGGCACGGCCGGCGAGGGGAAGGAGCAGAAGGAATGAAAAATGAAGAAATAAAGAATAGATACTCTTCTTATGGTTTTGTTTCATACGGGGAGGGAACTTTGGCACAATTATAAACTTAGGAATCAGGAATCAGTCTAATGGGAGAGTTAGGAACAATAGTGCGGCGTACAGTTAAGGATGTTTGATGGGCTATGAATGGGTTTTCGCCAGGCGGATGTTCTCGTTGGGCTTGTCGGACGAGATGCGTCCGTCGTGGATAGTAATCTGCCGATGGGCATAGCTGCCGACGTTGGGGTCGTGGGTGATGACGATGATGGTGTTGCCCTGCTCGTGAAGTTCGTGGAAGAGCTGCATGATTTCGACGCTGGTTTTGGAGTCGAGGGCTCCGGTGGGTTCGTCGGCGAGGAGGATGCCCGGACGGGTGACGAGTGCGCGTGCGATGGCGACGCGCTGTCGCTGTCCGCCGCTGAGCTCGCCCGGATGGTGTTCGCTGCGCTCGGCCAGCTGCACGCGCCCGAGGGCCTCGGTGGCGCGCTGGCGGCGTTCGCGGAGAGGCACGCCGGCATACATCAGAGGCAGCTCGACGTTCTGAACGGCGGTGAGCTTGGGCAGCAGGTTGAAGTTCTGGAAGATGAACCCTATCTCGCGGTTGCGCATCGACGAGAGGGCGTCGTCGTCGAGCTGGCTGACGTCGGTGCCGCGAAACAGATAGTGGCCTGAGGTGGGCGTGTCGAGACACCCCAGGATGTTCATCAGCGTGGATTTGCCAGAGCCCGAAGGGCCCATGATGGAGACATACTCGCCCTGACTTATGGCGAGGTTGATGTCCTGCAGGGCATGCACCACGTTGTTGCCGCCCATGTCGTATGTCTTGCTGAGCTGGGTTATTTCGATGAGGCTGTTATTCATAGCGTATGGAATCGACGGGTTTGAGATTGGCAGCGTTCTTTGCCGGCAGATAACCGAAGCAGATGCCCACCAGCACAGAGAAGGTGAAGGCGATGATGACGGAGTAGAGCCGGATGTAGGTGGTGATGTCGGTGAAGAGTGTGACGACAAGCGAGAGGGTTATACCGAGGACGACGCCGATGAGTCCGCCGGTGATGCTGATGACGACGCTCTCGGTGACGAACTGGGCCATGATGTCGCGTTTGCGGGCACCGATGGCGCGGCGGATGCCAATCTCGCGTGTACGCTCCATGACGGTGGCCAGCATGATGTTCATGATGCCGATGCCGCCCACGATGAGCGAGATGGCTGCGATGGCGCCCAGGAGGAAGTTATAGATCTGGCGTTCCTTCTCCTCTTGCTTCAGCAGCTCGTAGGGGATGACGATGTTGTAGTCGGCGTTGCCCCAGTGGCGACGGTCGAGAATCTGAGTGACCAGACGGCTGGTCTCCATCAGCTTGTCCGACTCGGCAACATGGATGGTAATCTGTCGAATCTCGCTCTCCAGCATCCGCTCGCGCGGGAAGCGGTCGAGAAAGGTGGTGAGGGGGATGAAAACGTCGGTGTTGAGGTCGCGTGCTGCCAGCTCGCCCACCGTCTCGGTGAAAACGGTCTTCGAGGCGAGGACGCCCACCACCTCAAGCCATTGGTCGCCCATCTTCACCATCTGTCCCACGGGCGACGCCTTGCCGAACAGCGCATGGGCTGTGCCGGCCCCCAGCACGCACACCTTCAAGCGCCCGTCGTACTGGGCATTGGTGAGAAACGAGCCTTCGCGGACGGCATAGTTGAGGATGTCGGTGTAGCCGGGCGTGACGCCGACGACGGTTGAGCGCACCGACTTGTCGGCAAACTTCACCTCCATCGTCTGCTCGGACTGCGACACCACGCGGTCCACGTCAGGCGCTACGGCGAGGATGCCTTCTGCATCGGCCAGCGAAAGGCCGGGCGAGAAGCGGGCGCGCACCTCCTCGAGCTCGGCGTCCGAGAGGTTTTTCTCGCGGACAATGATGTTGTTCACGCCCAGATCCTTGTATTTGGCTATAGCCTCGCGCTTGGCTCCCTCGCCGATGGAGAGCATGGTGATGACGGAGGCCACACCGAAAATGATACCCAGCATGGTGAGGAAGGAGCGGAACTTGTGGTCGGTTAGACCGCCAAGGGCTATCTGAATGTTCTCTGTGTATTGCATTTTATATAGGAGCTATAGGGACTATAGGAACTATAGGTTTTATAGGGACTATAGGGGGGATTTAGGATTTGTCGGGGTGGAATTCGCAGCTGACGGTCATGCCGGGCTTGAGGCGCTCGTCAGAGACGAGGAGGCGTACCTCGACGTCGAACACCTTGACGTGCTTGCTCGTGTTGCTGCCGTCCTTAGCGTGGCAGAGACGGCCGATGGAGGCTATCTCGCCCGGGAAGTCGGTGCCGGGCAGGGCATCGAGGCGGACGGTGACAGGCTGGCCGACGTGGACCTTCAGGAAATCATTCTCGTGGATGCTGGTGTTCACCTTCATCCAGGTGAGGTCGGGCACGCGGGCAATGGCCTGTCCGTTGTCGACCTCGTCGCCGATGGTGAGCACCTCGGGCTGCCAGCGGCGCTTGCGCTCAATCTGGAAGATGCCGTCAATGGGGCTGATGTAGGTGAGCTGCGGCAGCAGTTCGTAGGTGCGCTGGATGTCTTTTTCGATGAGGCTGACGCGGATGCGTTGTATCTTGAGGTCGTTCTCGTTGATGATGGTGTTGAGCTCGCGGTTGCGTCGTGCACGCTGCAGGTTGATGGTGGCCTGGCGGAATTGTAGCTGACGGATGCGCTGCTGGCGTTCGCTCTCGAAGCGCACGGACTCCATCGACAGCTTGCTGAGGGCATACGAGGCCTCTTCGGAGCGGATGGCCGACTCGTTCTGGCTGCGGGCATTGCTTTGGCTGACAAGCATCTTCTCAAGGGTGGCCTGCTGCGTCTCGAGCTGCGTCTCGCGGTCGGTGATGTAGCGGGTGATCTCTACAGGGTCGAGCTTGATGATGGTGTCGCCGGCATGAATGGCCTGTCCGTGTTCGGCCATCCACGAGATTTTGGCGTCGTACCATCGCTGGCCCAGCCGCTCCATGACGAAGGTCTTGGAGGTGACGGCTGCCAGCTCGCCTGTCTCGACGAGTGCGCCCGTAGCGGTTTCTGAAGCGTCAGCCCCGCCGTGATGTCCCCCCTTGCACGACGCCAGCGTCAGCCAGGCGAACAGGAGTGCTGCTGATAAGGTCAGTCTGCTTTTCATTTTTCCGTTCCTCCTTGTTTTTTCTTTGACTTTTCGGCTTTGACGGTGGGGTCGACAAGTGCCACGCGGTCGCCCTTCCGCAGTCCGGATGAGATGATGACGTAGTCGGTGTTGGTGGGGCCTGTCTCCACGTCCACCCGTTCGTAGCCTGTGGCTGTGGCGCGGAAGACGTAGCTCTTGTCGCCCTCGAGATGTACGGCCTCGATGGGCACGTAGTCCACGTCGGGAATACGGTCGACGATGATGCGGCAGCTGATGGTGAGTCCCGGCAGGAGGTTCTCGTCGGCGCGGTCAACCAGCACTTCGACGGGGAACACCTTGATGGTTGAATTGCGCTCTTTGTTCACCGCCAGGTTGGCTATGGAGAGCACGTGGCCCGTGAAGACGCTGTCGCTGTAAGCATCGGGACGAATTTCGGCCTCCATACCCTTGCTGACCTTCGAGATGTCGACTTCGTTGATGTTGATTTTCACCTTCATTTTCGAGAGGTCGGGAAGGTCAATGAGCTGCGTGCCGCCCCAGCATTGGTCGCTGACCTGATATTTGGTGTCGGTCGAGCGGTTGCGGTTGATGATGGCCAGTCCGGGTTGGGGGCTGACGACATACAGGCGTCCCAGCGTCTCGTAGGCCTCGCGCAGCTGGTCGCGGTCTTGCTCGATGGAGATTTTCTTCTGCTTGAGGTCCTCGGCCTGCACCTTCTTGCGGTTCTCGATCTGCTCCTTGGCCTGCTTGAGCGATATCTCGGCCTTCTCGAGGTTCAGCTCTATCTCCTTGCGGCGTATTTCAGACTCGTAGGCAGCTCCTTCGAGCTCGATGCGCGAGATCTCCTGGGCTATCTGGGCAATCTCGTAGTCGGCGTTCAGACCTTCCATCTCCTGCGTCTGCTGTGCTCTCAGCTTCTCGAGCTCGGCGAGGCTGACGACCAGACGGTCCTCGTGGTCGAGGATGGCCTTCTGGACCTCCGAGGGATCGAAGACGACCACAGTATCGCCGGCCTTGACGTCGCTGCCGTCGGGGACGATCTGTGCGATTTTCAGTCCGCCGAAGCGCCACGGGATTTCGGGCGCCATGATGTGGGTGGAGTTGAGTGCCTCTACCTCGCCCTCCTCGTAGATGTCAACGAGGAACGTGCCGTGACTGACGATAGCTTCGGGAATGACCGTCTCGGCCTTCTTTCCGCCACACGCAGCAAATAGAAGTATGGAAAGAGGGATGAGGAGCGTCGTGATACCTGCTTTCCCAAAAGTCTTTTTTTTCTCCATTCTTATGTTAAGCCTTTATTGTGAATTTTCTGTTTCAAGCCCTGATGTGTTCCACGTTTCCCATTCGTCCTCTGCTGCCGGTAGTGCGACTCATTAGTCTTTCCTGAGGAACGTCTTCTTCCTTATGGCGCCGTCGGCGGGCCGGAGCAGGAGCAGGTCTTCGCCTTCCTCGATGCCTCGTGCCACCACGGCCTCGGCGGACGAGGCATAGGCTACCTCCACCTCGCGCTGCTCCACGTGGCCTGTATGGCTACGGACGAACACCACTTTGGTAGAGTCGGCGTCCATGATGCACACCGAGGGCACCACGAGCGTGTCCTTCATCAGCCGCAGGCAGATGCGGCAACGGGCGCTGCTCTGGGGTCTGACGGAGCTGAGGGTCGAGTCGATGGAGGCTGTGACCTCGAACAGCTTCACCTTGCTGCCGCGCGAGGCCTCCACGCCTACGGGCATCTTCTTCGTGATGTGTCCCCATGCCTGCCCGTCAGGGTCGGCAGCGAATGTGATATCGACGGGGTCGCCCGGGTTGATGCGCTTGTAGTCGCTTTCGGGAATCATCATCACCACCTCCATGTTCTGCACGTCGGGCAGCAGCACGAGGGGCATCTGTTCCCACACGTTGTCGCCCACCTGAAGGGGGCGGTCTTCTCTCCACGATTCGCTGATGATGGCCAGCCCGTCCTGCGGGGCGCGGATTGTCAGCCCGGCCAGGCGTTCGCGCTGGTCGGCGATACGGCGGCGGACGTGAGTCATCCACGTCTCTAAGCGCTGGCTGTCGACGCGCCACGTCACCTCCATCGCCCGCAAGTTCATGCGTGCCCGCTCCTGCTGGATGGACGCACGGCGCAGGTTCAGCTCCTTGATGCGGCGCTGGAGGGGAGGTGCAAACTGCAGCTGCAGCGAGTCGAGCGAGGCGATCTCCGCCTCGGCCAGACCCGTCTCCATGCGGGCCATCTGCAGCGCGTGCTCCATACGGTATGTGGCTGACGACTTGGTGCGTTCGGCCTCAGAGGCTTCCAGCAGTTTCAGCAGCTCGTCCAGCCGGCTCTCCATCTCGTGGTCTTCAAGGATGCAGAGGGTATCGCCCGCGTGAACCAGCGTGCCGTCGTCGATGATATATTTGATGGTGCCGTCGATGTCAGGGCCCACCATGATGGTCAGCGTGCTGACACTCTGTGCTGTACCATTTGCTACTACCTCCTCGCGGTAGTCCTTCCGCTCGGTACGATAGGTAACTCCGTTCTTCCCGTCGCCTCCTTTGCAGGAGAGGAAAAACAGTACAGACAGAAGGGGTAAGAAGGCTTTCAGACGCATATCGCCTGCAAAGATACAGCCTTTTCGTCAAAGGATACGAAAAGGAGTATTAAAAATATACAAAAGAGGTAAAGAACTACTAACTGTTCAATAGTCTATGTTTTTTTGTGTAAAAAAAATCAGGACGGGGTGTCGGGTCGTGGAGCCCAGCTTATGGGCGTTGGAACATCATTTTTCACCGATGAAATCGGCTTTTTTAAAAATAGAGCCCTTTCGTCGGGTAGGTTGTAATCTGTAGGTTGCCGACCTACAAACCGTGGATGAGGCTCGTGAGATTTGTCGTGAACATACCTACGGCGATGGCCAGCAGCATCACGCCGAAGAACTTGCGCAGCATGTAGATGAACGATTTGCCCAGTCGCTTCTGTATTTTGTCCGTCAGCACCAGCACCACGTTCACCCACACCATGTTTAGCATTAGTCCCACGAGGATGTTCACGTCGGCATACTCGGACTTGAGGGCGATGATGGTGGTCAGCGCTCCTGCTCCCGCCAGCAGCGGGAACACCAGCGGGATGAACGTTGCTTCGTTCGTCGGTCCGTTGTACTTGAAAATCTCGATGTCGAGCAGCATCTCCAGCGCCATGAAGAAGAGCAGTATGCTGCCCGCAACGGCAAACGAGTTGATGTCCACGCTGAAAAACCGCAGCACGGCGTCACCGCCGATGAAGAACACTAGCAGCAGCCCGAATGCGCTTGCCGTTGCCTTAGTGGGACTCACCGTCTTGCCCTTCTCGCGCAGGTCGATGATGATGGGCGTTGCCCCCAGCACGTCGATGATGGCGAACAGAATGAGGAACGTGCTCGCCGTTTCCTTGAAGCTGAATGCAGTAAAAAATTCTATCATAATGCCTTTCTTTATTTCCTAATTTCTAATTTCTAATTCCTAATTCCTAATTCCTAATTCCTAATTCCTAATTCCTAATTCCTAATTCCTAATTCCTAATTCCTAATTTTAAAAATCGCCGCGAAGGTAGTATAAAAATACGACTATGCAAAATTTTTTTTGAAATGGCATCCGT
>JAILEU010000140.1 GCA_024697785.1 Bacteroidaceae bacterium
TCCGAAAAAATGTGTACTTTTGCCCATGGTTACATTTGGTTTTGTTTGGCGACAACAAAGGTAGCTAAAAGGGCTGAAACCAGCAATTGGATCCAGCCCTCATTTTTATTGCAATCTGAAAAGTTTAGCGGACAGTAATAATTCCCAATTCATAAATTCCGATTGCGCCGAAGTCACTAAGGCCTTCCGGCGCTGGGCGAAACGTTTCGGAAGAAAGCATGAAACGTTTCGCCGCGTCCGACGAAACGTTTCAATGGACAATGGATAAGGGATGATGGACAATGGGCAATGGGAATTTGACAAAACATGTTACTTCATCCCGCGTGCGGACTTGATGGCTTCGTAGGCTTCGCCAGCTGCGCGGAACTTCTCAGTGGCTTTTTTGACCACCTCCTCGCCTGCGCCCGTGACCTTGTCGGGATGGTATTTAAGCGCCATGCGCCGATAGGCTTTCTTCACCTCGTCGTCGGTCGCTGACGGGTCAATCTCCAACACGGTGTAGGCCCAGTTGGGGTCTTTGGCTTTCTGATAAAGCGCTGCGAGGGAGTTATAGTCGGCCGTCGTAATGTACAGGTTCAGGGCAATCTGCTCAATCACGCCCTGCTCGCGCGGGTCGAAATCGCCATCGGCATTGGCCAGATCGAGCAGCATGTGCACAATCTCAAGCCGCGTGGAGTAGTTCACGTTGTCGGCAATCTGGCGGGAGACGCTGACGGGGTCGATGTCTTTTTCGAGCAGCTGCTTTAGCAACTGCAACGCCTGACGGGCGCCTTCGTCGTCGTAGTTGGCACGCAGATACGCTTTCACATGATCCAGCTCAGACTTCAGCAGACGTCCGTCGGCCTTCATCACACAGGCTATGAGGACAAGGATGGAAATGCGTATGTCGCCCACCGTGGCGCGGCGATACGACGAAGTGGCTGAGCCCGAACGTCCCGTTCGGTCGTAGGGATTGTCGTCCGCTGCCGTATTGTCCGACAGCATGGCAACGCCCTTGTCAACCATTCCACCTAAAATGGCACCCAGGATGGCACCGATGGGACCGCTGAGGACAAAGCCCAGCCCGCCCAAAATCCATTTTACAACTGACACCTCTTTAGAATTAAAAATTGGTTTAACGTTTAATGTTTAACGTTTAACGAACACGTCCTATGATTTTGGTTTAACGTTTAATGTTTAATGTTTAACGAACACGTCCTATGATTCGCTCCCTGCCGCATGGTCGTTAAACGTTAAACGTTAAACCCTAATCGTTAAACGTTAAACCCTAATCGTTTTCGTTATTGCGTAGCGCTTTCAG
Source organism: Bacteroidaceae bacterium (assembly GCA_024697785.1). Lineage (GTDB taxonomy): Bacteria > Bacteroidota > Bacteroidia > Bacteroidales > Bacteroidaceae > UBA1189. The sequence continues at coordinate 1,301 of JAILEU010000140.1, forward strand.
CTGTTCGTTGATCTCGGCCACACGCTTGGTAGTGAGGGGATAGAAATAGGTGACGACGATGGCAAGCACGGATACGAGGGCTGGGATGAAGCTCATGAGCATCTTCAGGCAGGTGATGGCGCTGTCGGGCTGCACGAAACCGGCCTCGGCATCCGCCACGTAGCCGCAGGCTGCCAGCAGCCACATGACAGCTGCTCCGCCGACGGCTCCGCCGAACTTCTGCGCCATCGAGGCCGACGAGAAGATGAGTCCCGTGGAGGCCGTCTTGTACTTCAGCTCGGCATAGTCGCTCACGTCGGCATACATGCTCCAGACGAGAGGGCTCTGGATGCCGGTGAAGATGCTGATGACAACCTGCAGCACAAGCATCGTCCACACGCCGCCGTTGGAGATGGGCACGAAGAAGAACAGCACGCTCAACACAATCAGGCAGGCATTGACCATGATGAACGTCGATTTCTTGCCCAGACGGTTGGTGATGGGTACGGCGAGAGCCACGCCCACCATGTTGCAGATTTCGCCGATGGTGAGGAACAGTCCGGCAAAGAGCATGAAGCTGATGCCAAGGGCGGGGATGGAGAGCTCGTACCTCGTGCCCAGCACATCGGTGAAGAAGAAGGCTACCGTCGAACCGCGGACGGTGTTGAACAGGTTGCTGCACAGGGCGGCACCAATCATCAGCCACCAGGGCCTGTTGCGGACAAGCATCTTAAGGTCCTTGCCTACGGATACTTTCGACACCGTGTGCAGATGTTCCCTCGTCAGCAGGAAGCACAGGACAAAGAGGACAAAGACGCCGCACGCCACGCTGATCATGGCCGACTGCCAGCCGTGGGCCGAGTCGTAGCCGCCGAAGGCGTTGCAGAGCGGCTCCCAGATGAGCAGGCTGATGAACGACCCCGTGTAGGCAAAGAACATACGGAACGACGAGAAGACGGTCTTCTCCTTCGGGCTGTCCGTCATGACGCCAAGCATGGAGCCGTAAGGGACGTTGATGGCCGTGTAGATGGTCATCATCAGGATGTAGGTGACGTATGCCCAGATGAGCTTGGCGCCATACCCCCAGTCGGGGGTGGTGAAGAGCAGGATGCCACAGATGCTGAACGGCGCAGCTATCCACAGCAGATAGGGGCGGTACTTGCCCCAGCGGGTGTGGGTACGGTCGGCAATGATGCCCATCATGGGGTCGGAGACGGCGTCCCAGATGCGGGTGACGAGCATCAGCAGACCGGCATCGACCAGCTGAAGGCCAAACACTTTCGCATAGAAGATAGGCAGATAGTACGAAAAGACTTTCCAGAAGGCCGATGACGCCATGTCGCCGAACCCGTAGCCGATTTTTTCTCTGAGTGTTGCCATTTTTAGAGGTAAGAGGTAAGAGGTAAGAGGTAAGAAGTAAGAAGTAAGAAGTAAGAGGTAAGAGGTAAGAGGTCAGAGGACGTGTTCGTTAAACGTTAAACGTTAAACCAAAATCGGAGGACGTGTTCGTTAAACGCTAAACCTTAAACGTTAAACCAAAATTTTCAATTGTCAATTACCAATTGTCAATTGCGCCGAAGGCGCATCATGTTCTTATCTATCAGCGCCTTCAGCGTCTCGACGGACGATGCTGTGGCGAGGCCGTCGGAGGGGGTGTTCAGGCAGTAATCGACGAGCTTCTCGACGGTCGATGTAGCCACGTGCATGCGGGTGTCGCTGGAGGCATAGTAGATGAACACCCTACCGTCGGGGTCGGCAATCCATCCGTTCGTGAAGAGGACGTTCGAGACGTCGCCGATGCGCTCCTCGCCCACGGGAGCCATGAAGTAGCCTGCGGGTGAGGCAATGACGCGAGTGGGGTCGTCGAGCGCCGTCATATACATATAGAGGACATAGCGGAGCCCTGCGGCGCAGCCGCGGACGCCATGCGCCAGATGCAGCCAGCCCTGCGGTGTCTTGATGGGGTGCGGGCCCTCGCCGTTCTTCACCTCCTTGATGGTATGGTAGTGGCGCGGGTCGATGATGATCTCCTCCTTGATTTCGGCATGAGTGATGTCGTCCACCAATGCCCAGCCGATGCCTCCGCCCTCGCCGGCATCGATGAAGCCGTCCTGCGGGCGGGTGTAGAGGGCATACTTGCCGCCCACGAACTCGGGATGGAGCACCACGTTGCGCTGCTGGGTGCGCGTCTTGAGGTCGGGCAGGCGCTGCCATGTCTTGAAGTCTTTCGTGCGGCAGATGGCAGCTGTTGCCGTAGCCGACGAGAGGTCGCCTGCGGGAGCTGCGTCGTCGTGACGCTCGGCACAGAAGATGCCATACACCCAGCCGTCCTCGTGTGCCGTCAGACGCATGTCGTAGATGTTTGTTGCCGGGATGGTATCCTCGGGCATGGTGACGGGATAGTCCCAGAAGCGGAAGTTGTCCACGCCGTTAGGGCTCTCGGCCACAGCGAAGAACGATTTTCGGTCGGCGCCCTCCACACGGACGACAAGCAAGTACTTGCCGTTCCACTTGATGGCGCCGCTGTTGAACGCGGCATTCATGCCGATGCGCTCAAGCAGCAGGGGATTCGTGCGCTCGTCCAGGTCGTAGCGCCAGAAGACGGGCGTATGCTCAGCCGTCAGGATAGGGTTCTTGTACCGCGTGATGATGCCGTTGCCTCCTTCGACAGGTTCGTTAGGGCGGTTAATCAGGGCTTCGTGTGCCGCAAACAATTCGCGGACTCGTTCGTTGAATGATTTCATTTGGATTGATTGATTGGTCTATGGTCTTTTCTACGGTCTGCTTATGGACTACTTCACAAATACCGTACGGGGGTTCTTGTAGAATTCCTTAAAGTCGGCTTCCGACTCGTGGCCCGGGTAGATGCCGTAGTGATGCGTCTCCCTGTCCCAGGCGTTGCGCCAGACAAGCACGTAGGCCACCTGGGCGTCGCCGAGGGCGGGCAGCAGCGTGCCTGTCCACCATGTGGGGTCGGGGGTGGTCTCATAGCCTGTCTCGGTGACGGCCGCCACCTTGCCGTGAGCCTGTGCGCACGAGGTGACGAGCGTCAGGCAACGGGCCATGGTCTGCACGTAGTCCTCGCGGTTACGGCCCTGGTAGGTGTCGAAGCCGACAACGTCGATGATGTCGTCGCCGGGATAGCGCTCGAAGTACTGCTCCTGTGTACGGGGTTCGGCACCCGGGCTATATGCCCACAGCAGGTTTGTCAGTCCGCGCTGCTGCATGAAGTCGTATGTCATGCGCCAAAGCGCCTTATACTGCTCCGTCGTGCAGATTTCCTGTCCCCACCAGAACCAGCTTCCGGTGTGCTCGTGCCACGGGCGGAACAGCACGGGAATCTTCACGCCGTCCTTCGTAACCAGCGAAGCCAGGAAGTCAGCCACGCGCCCCAGGCGCGTCATGAACTCATCGTGCTTCTCACCGCCGGGCAGAATGGAAGCGACGGTACCCTTGTCGTGGTAGTCCCACGCGTCGCCCCCCGTCAGCGGGTTGTCGAGGTGCCACGAGAGTGTCACCACACCACCCCGCTCGTACTGGGCGATGATTTCGCGGCGCATCTTGTCGAAAGGCACGCCATCGAGGTTCTGCTTGTGTCCCAGCTCCAGATGTCCGAGGTCGAAGCCGATGACGCCAGGATATTCGCCACAGACATCGCGTGTGTCCGAGCGCCCGTCCGCCGCCGCTCCCTCGCCATAGCCCTTCCAGCTGTGGCCGTAGGCGGTGTCGTCCTGATGGCCAAACATAAACGTATTCGCGTCGCTTATGGCCTTCATCTTAGCCAGAAGCGTCTTGGCCTCTGCGCTTCGCGTTGCCACGGGTTCACTCTTCTTGGAGCCGCATGCCGTCAGCAACACAGCCCCCATCACAGTCAAACAAATCGCAATCTTTTTCATTTCTTTTGGATTATTGAGAATTTGCCGCAAATATACTACTTTTTCGCGCACCTACAAATATTTTTCCCCATTTTCCACGGGTTCGCTCATTCGCTTTGATCATAATAATGGTTTTACGTTAAACCCAAATCGGTCATTAGGTCGACTGTTGTTCTTATTATTCTTTTTCAGTCTATTCATGTCCTATCAGCATTTCTTTCGGCATCTTGTCCACATCGCTGTCTCGACGTAGCTCGCTACGCCTTCGGCATCGATGAGAACAATCTGCTCGAAACAAATACTAATCTGACATAAATCCTAACGACCGATTTGGGTAACCCAAAAAAGTGCGTCACGGGCAGGTGGCGCACTTTTATTCGCATTTCTTGAGGAAAGAGTGGAGGGGTTAGTCCATTCCCTCGACGGTTTCGATGT
>JAILEU010000144.1 GCA_024697785.1 Bacteroidaceae bacterium
TCATCCGACAGACGGCCTGAAAGGCCAAAAGATTATAGCCCAGGGCAACGCCCTGGGTATATTTGAACACACTTCATCCCACGCCCTGAAAGGGCAAAAGCTCTTGATAATAATGCTTTTGCCCTTTCAGGGCGAGAGTTACTATCGCCGTTTGTACCCAGGGCGTTGCCCTGGGCTGTATGCTTGTTGCCCCTTCGGGGCGCCATCGGGTGATTGCGGATAATCATATTAACGAATAAGTCCATTCAGTTCATTGTTTATAGTTCATAATTCATAATCAGCTGCATGCAGATCAATCTATAACTACCGTTTCGCGGTTTTTTGGAGTCTGCTTCGCAGAGTAATTTTTCAATAATCTAATTCAAAATTTTACAAAATTAGTCGCCTGACGTTCGGCGTGCGAAGCCATCGCCGCAAAGAAAAAATTCGTATAATTCGTAGTGAAAAAAGCAGTTCGCATGCAGTACTATTTTTCTTAATTCTTAATTCTTAACTCCTAACTAGTTCAAATTCGTATAATTCGTAAAATTCGTAGTAAAAAAAGTATTTTGCATGCAGTACAATCTTTCTTAACTCTTAACTCTTAATTCTTAACTAGTAAAAGCTCTTAACTAGTTAAATTGCTGGTTTCGAAATGTAAATTTTAAGTATATGAAAAACTTCACGATTTCCCAGTTCCTTATGTGTTGCGTGCTGTTGGCGTTTGGTAGTTGCGTCAGCAGTCCTCAGTCGTCCGGTGACGACCTTGTACAGTATGTCGAGCCGCGCATCGGCACGGCCCATTGTCGCTATTTCCATTTTGCCCCCGGTGCCCTGCCGTTCGGTATGGCCAAGCCCGGGCCCTCGACGAACGGCCATCTCGGCAACAAGGACGGCTGGGAGGCAACGGGCTACGACTATCGCGACACGTCCATCGAAGGCTTCCCCTGCGTCCATGAGTTCCAGGTGGGCGGCATCACGCTGATGCCCACCGCCGGCAAGCTCGTCACCGTGCCCGGACGCGAGGGCGACAACAGCCGTAACGGCTACCGCTCCCACTACAGCCACGACGACGAGGTGGCCACCGCAGGCTACTACTCTGTGCTCCTGAAGGACTACGGCATCCAGGCCGAGGTGACCGCCACGCCGCGCGTAGCCTATCAGCGCTACACCTATCCCGCGTCCGACGCCAGCCACCTGCTGTTCAACATCGGCAGCCGGATGGGCGAGAGCGGCGCCGTCAAGGATGCCGAGGTGAGGCTCAACGACGACGGCACCATCGAAGGCTACGTCGTGACGCTGCCCGAGTACGTGAAGAAATACCAGCCCGGCGCCGAGGTGCCCATCTACTTCTCCGCCACGGTGGACAAGAAGCCGACGGCATGGGGCGTCTTCAAGGGACGTGTGGTGACGGACAGCGTGCGCGAAGCCAAGGGCCGTGGCGCTGGACTCTACCTCACATTCCCCACCCGCGAAGGCGAGAAGGTGACGGCGAAGGTGGGCATCAGCTTCACCTCGGTCGAGAACGCCCGTCTGAACCGCGAGACCGAAGCCAAGAAGAAAAACTTCGACCGCGTGCGCCGCGAGGCACACGACATCTGGCAGGAGCACCTCAGCCGCATCTACGTCGAGACGGCAAACCGCGAGGACAAGGTGAAGTTCTACTCGGGGCTCTACCACGCCATCCTGGGACGCGGCGTGATGAGCGACGTCAGCGGCGACTATCCCAAGCACGACGGCACCATTGGCCGCGTGCCGATGAAGGACGGACGTCCCGCCTACAACATGTACAACACCGACGCCATGTGGGGTGGACAGTGGAACCTGACGCAGGTGTGGGCGCTGGCCTATCCCGAGCATCTGAGCGACTTCATCTCGTCCCACCTGCAGGTTTATAAGGACTCCGGCTGGCTGGGCGACGGGTTGGCCAACTCACGCTACGTCAGCGGCGTAGGCACCAACCAGCTCTCGCTGATGATTGCCGCTGCCTATGCCTGCGGCATCCGCGACTTCGACCTCGAGCTGGCTTACGAGGCCTGCCGCAAGAACGAGCTGGAGGGTGCCAACCGTCCGCTCGGAGCCGGAAAGAGCGACACCGACCAGTTCGTGACCTACGGCTATGTGCCTCATGCCGAGGCAGGCGACGGCCCCGACGAGACGTTCATGTTCTCTGCCTCCCATACGCTCGAGTATTCCTTCCAGGCATGGGCCACGGCACAGCTGGCGCAGGCTCTCGGCCATACCGGCGATGTCGCCCAGCTGATGAGCCTCTCGAAGGGTTGGGAGCGCATCTACGATGACGAGACGGGCTTTGTCCGTCCCCGACTGAAGGACGGTCGCTGGATTGAGAACTTCGACCCCATGCAGGTGTGGCGCGGCTTCCAGGAGGGCAACGCCTGGCAATATACCTTCTATGCCCCCCACGATGCCAAGGCGCTGGTCGAGAAGGTAGGCGCAGAGACATTCGTCGCCCGCCTCGACAGCATTTTCACCCTCTCGCAACCCAAGATCTTCAGCGGCGGCACCGAGATTGGCGCCTTTGCCGGCCTGCGCACGCTCTACAACCAGGGCAACCAGCCCTGCCTCCACATCTCGTGGCTCTTCAACGAAGCCGGCCGTCCCTCGCTGACGCAGAAGTGGGTGCGCACCATCCTTAATGAGTTCTACGGCACGGACGGTATCCACGGCTATGGCTACGGTCAGGACGAGGATCAGGGCCAGCTGGGCGCGTGGTACGTCATCTCGTCCATCGGTCTGTTCGACGTGGCCGGACTGACGGCCGCCCAGCCTACGTTCGGTCTCGGCAGCCCCCTGTTCGACCGTGTGACCATCCGTCTGAACAAAGCCTACTATCCGGGCTCGGAGTTCGTCATCGAGACGAAGGACAACGCTGCTGACAACGTCTATGTGCAGGGCTACACCCTGGGTGGCCAGCCCCTCACCGGCACCCGTCTTCCCTTTGCCGACGTCGTCAAGGGCGGCAAGCTCGAGGTGGCGCTGGGCAGCACCCCCCGGTAAGAAGCCCGCGCGACTGTGCAACCGCGCGACTGTGCAACCGTATGATCAAGCCGCCGTGCGTCTGTGCGTCACGCGTCCTTTCCCTTCGAATCAAGTCATTCCTGCGCTATACTTCTTTCTTGGCCCCTTATCTTTCAGTACTTACTGAAGAAACTATGGACTAAGGACTATGAACTGACATTCACCCTCTTATTCCTTATCAGATATTGATTATTTCTTTAGAACGCAATTGTGTTTTAATTAAAACGCAATTGCGTTCTAAATGAAACACAGCTGTGTTCTAAATAAAACGCAATTGTGTTTTAAGAACTTTAGCTTGCGTCGGCACTCTTCGCAAGGTCCACGAAGACATCCCCATCTAACGTACAAACATCAAAGCCCCATATCAGGGAGCGAAGCCAATTTTGCTCGGAATGAGTAGCGTAAACGGCTGATAATTTGCTTAAAGAAAAGTCTCCCACAGGAAAAAACCAGGTGTGACGCAAAAAGTGCGTCACATCTTGCGTCACACTCTGCGTCACGCCTATTGCACTTGTATTCTGCATCTTGCGAAGGTGTTACGCACGCGACGCAGAAAATCAAACTTTTTGTGGGATAATATCCATTATCCACCATTCACCATCCATCATTCAACGTTCATTCCAGTCCCTTATGACTCCTGTTTTTTCTCTGAAAAGACATTACTTTCCATATTTATTTGTATCTTTGCCTTCGGTTCGGGGAGAAATCCGGACTAATAGAAAGCATTTGTAAACATACGATTGTCATTCCCTTTTCCATTTATAATCCTTGTTGAGATCATGCTATTTGACAATCAACGGAAAAGCAGAGAACAACTCCAGCGCAGAGGATGTCTCATTAATGAGTTTGTTTTTGACAAAGGTCTTCGACTTCGTGTCGTTCAGCACCTCGCCAAGTCCCTGCATCAGGAGTTTAGGGCTGGCCTCACGCACATGCTCTGCACACCATGCTGCATATTCGCTTATGCTCTTCCCTGTTCTTTCCTTGACAATCTCTTCATTTATTTCTGTATGGTTTTGTAAGAAGAACCACACATCATAAATATCACGTGGAGAGAGACGTTCACCCATAGCACAAAGCTTATGAGCGAACATATCAGGCATGGTCATCACTCTAATATCTGTACCTGCCAACGAACGTATCTCGTAGTGGTTCGGGTATTGACGGATAGTAATTTCCACCTTTAACATTCTTTCTCCCTTCCCATAATTCAGTACAAGCACAGGACCATAGAGTTTCTTCGCTTCATCGTCAATCGTACCAAAACGAGTCAGTATGGCGCGCACCTTATCATAAACCATATCAAGTTTATCTGGTTCAAGAAGGTTGAAATCCAGGTCGGTGGAGAAACGGTTGAGGTTGTGGAAGAACATCAATGAGCTACCACCCTTGAATGCCATGACATTGCCGAGATCTTTATCTTTAAAAATAAGGCTTAGGATCTGCGCCATATAGAGTTTATGCTTATTCTTGTCCATGATTATTTTAGATTTAGCAATTCGGCAGCTCTCTCTGTCAGCACCTTCGACTGATAAAGTGGAAGCAATTGTTTGACTTTTGTTTTGCTCAATGGATGAAGGTTGTCGAAATAGCAGTTTCCTGCGCTTAGATAAACCATGTCGAGGAATGCCCGTTCAGGAGTGGCTATCAATATGTTGTCATGCTGCTCAATACCCTCCATTCCAATCCATAATTCAGGATTGATGATTCGAAACCGATAGGTCTTGTCGTCTATTTCAACTATACGATTCAGGTAACTTACGCATGTTATGGCGTCGTCATACTGAAACACTACACCTGCTCGCTGAAGCACATACTCCAGTGAGATATAGGCAGGACGGAAGAGGCTACAAGCCATTTCCTGCTCATTGTAGGATGCTTTGGTATAGATACCACGACGAGGATTACTTATCTTGCCCTCCTTTATATAATAATGAAGTGATTGAGTTAGTTTCTGACTATTTTCACACTCCATCAACATTCTTAGTGACTGGATGTTGAACACAGATCGAGAGCTACTCAGAATCGCTTCCAATACATTTTTTTGCGAACTCATAATCAGAATAACTTTTATTATTGGTTTGCAAAAGTAGTAATGAATATTGAATTGTGCAATTATTTACTGGCCATTTCGCAATTCTGGTTCAAGGTTTATGGTTAATGAGGGGTGAGGGATGAAGTAAGACGTATGATGGATGAAGGCTGAGGGATGATGGAAGAGCCAGCTTCTCACTAATTGTTAAGCTGTCAAAGAAGGGACTGGAACTTTGATACAATGGGTGCCGGAATTCCAGTCTCTCTTGATCTGAGATTTGTATAAGGCGTGAAACGGTTTCATATATCCAATTTGATTGCCTAATCACCCTCCCCAAAAAACATCAAAGTATAACGTGATTCCAAGCACTTGAAATGAAAATTCCAAGCGCCTGGAAGTTATAATCCAAGCGCTTGGAATTGACGGGAAGATAAACAAAGTTGTTTTTACTCCCTTTTCTACTCTCTTTTTTACTTCCTTTTTCTACTTCTTCACGACGAAGTCGAGACGCTGGAGGTCTTTGTCGAGCGACGAGGTGCCGACGAACAGCTGGTAGCGTCCTGGGCGAGTGGCCAGTTCGAAGAGGTTTCTGTCGTAGTACTCAAACGCCTCGCCGTTGAGTGTGATGACGGCTTTGCGCGTCTCGCCTGGTTTCAGAAGCAGTTTTTGGAAGCCTTTCAGCGCCTTGATGGGAGCTCCGTCGTCGTCGAGCGCCTTCACGTACACCTGGACGGTCTCCGTGCCTTCGCGCTTGCCCGTGTTTGTCACGGGCACCGTCACGGTCACCTTGCCGTTCTTCCGCATCTGGCCTGACGACAGCTTGGCTGTGCCCAACTCGAAGGTGGTGTAGCTCAGGCCATAGCCAAAGGCATACTGCGCCTCACCCATGAAGTAGCGGTAGGTGCGGTTCTTCATCGAGTAGTCGAGGAAGTCGGGCAGGTCGGCCGTCGAGCGGTAGAACGTCACGGGAAGCTTGCCGCCGGGGCAGTAGTCGCCTGTGAGCACCTCGCCCAGCGCACGTGCGCCGCCCTGGCCGGGATACCACGCCTGCAGGAGGGCGTCGTACTGGCCTTCGAGGCTGCCGAAGGCGATGGCCGAGCCTGAGCAGTTGACCACCACCACAGGACGGCCTGTGGCATGCATGGCGCGTATCAGGCGCTGTTGAACGTTGGGCAGCTCGATATCCTGCTTGTCGCCGCCTTCGCCTTCCATCTGGGCGGATATGCCGCCGATGACGACGATGGCGTTGGCCGTCTTCACCTCGTCGGCAAGGTCGCTGAAGTCAACCAGCTTGCGCTCACAGATGTCGCCGCGCAGCATGGCGAAGTTGCCGTTGCCACGACGGTACTCTATCTCCATGTCGTAGGTCTTCCCCTCGACGACGGGGAACGACTTGTATTCCACCCGACGGCGGAAGCCGAAGCCTCCTCGTCCGCCCGTCTGGCCCTTCTCGACTACCTTGCCGTTCATCTTCAGCGTGTAGCCGTTGTCGGTAGCGAGGGTGTACATCATGTCGCCCGTGAAGGTAGCCTTGTAGCGGCCCGTCACGCGCACGGAGAGGTTGTCGTTGTCCACGCCCTGGGCAAAGCCCCAGGCACCGAACGTCGAGAAGTTCAGCTCCTTGTAGTAGCCTTTGGCGACGGGTGTGCCCTTCAGTTCCTTGTTGTTCCAGAACTCCACCAGCACGCCTTTGCCGTTGTTGAAGTCGCCCAGGTGGGGCACGGTCTGGTAGTCGTCGTTGCGCTCGCAGGCCTTGTGGTAGATGATGTTGGTCGAGGGTAGGGCAGCGCGTATGCCTTCGAGCAGCGTGTGCTGGTGCTCCTTGGTGGGCGTGCCGCCGTAGTTGCCGTTCAGCAGGCCTGCGTCGTCGGCGTTGGGACCGACGACAGCCAGCGTCTTGATGTCCTTCGAGAGGGGCAGCACGCCGCCCTTGTTCTCGAGCAGCACCATCGACTCGCGTGCAGCCTGCGTGGCCAGCGCGTCGTGCTCGTCGCTGCTGATGACGTCCTCGCCCAGCGTGGCCCAGGGCAGGCGCTCAGCGGGGTCGAACATGCCCAGTTCGAAGCGTCCTGCCAGCGTGCGGCGCAGGTGCTGGTCGAGGTCCTTCTCTTCAATCAGACCCTTTTTCAGTCCCTCGGTGAGGCTCATGAACACCTTGCCGCACTCCAGGTCGGTGCCGTTGAGCACGGCGTCCACCGATGCCGACAGGCCGTCGGGGTGTGTCTCGTGCTGTCCGCGGTTGAAGAAGTTGTTGATGGCGTCGCAGTCCGTCACCACCAGTCCGTCGTAGCCCCATTTGTCGCGCAGGATGTTGATGAGCAGCTTGTCGCTCATGCAGCAGGGCTCACCTTCGAAGCGCTGGTAGGCGCACATCACCTCGCGCACGTTGGCCTTCGTCACCAGCGCCTTGAATGCCGGCAGGTAGGTCTCCCAGAGGTCGCGGTCCGTAGGCTCCACGTTCATCGAGTGGCGCAGGGGCTCGGGTCCGCTGTGCACGGCGTAGTGCTTGGCGCAGGCGTGGGTCTTCACGTAGTGTGGGTCGTTGCCCTGCATGCCCAGCACGTTCTGCACGCCCAGCACGGCCATCAGATAGGGGTCCTCGCCGTAGGTCTCCTGTCCGCGTCCCCAGCGGGGGTCACGGAAGATGTTCACGTTGGGGCACCAGAACGACAGCTCGGGGTTGCCAGGGTAGTAGGTCTCGCCCATGGCGACGTGTTTTACGCTGTGGTCCGAGCGGTTCCAGTTGGCGCGAGCCTCGTCGCTCACCTGCGAGAAGACGCTGTAGACCAGGTCGGGGCTGAACGCTGCTGCCATGCCGATGGGCTGGGGGTAGACGGTGTAGCCGTCCTGGCGCACGCCGTGGCACGCCTCGCTCCACCAGTTGTACGACGGGATGCCCAGACGGTCGATGGAGATGCTTTTGTTCATCATCAGGCCCACCTTCTCTTCGGGCGTCAGCATGCCCAACAGGCTCTCCACGCGTTCGGCGCGTTTCAGCCGTGTGTTCTGCCAGGGGTAGGTCACTTTCTCGCTGCCCTTTGGCTGGCAGGCGCTGAGCAGCAGCATCGCCATAAGAATGGCGGCAAGGATTTTCTTTGGTTCCAACATGGTGATTTACGATTTGACGATTTTGAATAAATTACGATTTGACGATTTACTATTTACGATTTGCGATTAGGAGTTCAGGAGTTCAGGAGTTCAGACAATAGCTGGAGTTTTTTTAGGAGTTCAGTAGTTCAGGAGTTCAGACAATAGTTTTGCCAACGAAAGCCTGCGTGCAGAGGTGTTGTCTGAACTCCTGAACTCCTAAACTCCTAAACTCCATTACCATCAATGATTAATGATGCTCTATGAACGAAACTAATCCTCTAACCCCTAACCTCTAACCTTATTTCCTCTTGCCCAGAAGCAAAGGAGGTAGATGACGCCGAGGGCCATGACGGCTATGGCGCCGGCCTGGCCGAGGCTGTCGCTGGCGAAGCCCATCAGCAGGGGGAAGATGGTGCCGCCGAAAAGGCCCATGATCATCAGTCCCGACGCCTCGTTCTCCTTACCCGGCACGGCACGCATGGCGCGCGCCATGATGATGGAGAAGGGGTTGCTGTTGCCCAGTCCCATCAGCGAGATGGCGCCGTAGAGCATCCACTGGCTGTGCCCCACAAAGAGCCCCAGCAGCGAGAGCACCATCATCAGGATGCTGATGAGGAGGAACGTCCACTCTTTCATCCTGGCGAGGATGAAACTGCCCAGAAGGCTGCCCACGGTGCGGAAGATGAAGTAGAGGCTGGTGGCAAAGCCGGCCTGCTCGAGCGTCCAGCCCAGCCGCTCGATGAGCACCTTCGGCGCCGTGGTGTTGGTGCCCACGTCGATGCCCACGTGGCAGACGATGGCGATGAAGCAGAGCAGCACCACGGGGTTGCCTAGCAGGCGCAGGGCATCGGCATACTGCCGGCCTACGCCAGGCTGTCGGGTCTGATCGGTGGGGCGCTGTTCGTTGATACGCGTGGCATAGAGCAGCAGGGTGGCCAGGATGCCGACGGTCATGTAGATGGGGAAGAGCACGCGCCAGCCCAGTCCGAAGGCGGGGATGTGGCCTGCTGCACCCCAGGCGGCGATGAGGGGAGCCATGAACGAGGCAATGGCCTTGACGAACTGTCCGAACGTGAGCGTTGAGGCCAGCTTGCCGTCCGTCATCACCGTATCAACAAGCGGGTTCAGCGACGTCTGCATCAGCGCATTGCCGATGCCCAGCAGCGAGAAGGCTATCAGCAGCAGCCAGAACTGCTGGGCGAAGATGGGGATGAGCATCGACGCCACCGTGATGACCAGGCTGAGCAGCACCGTACGCTTGCGGCCGATG
>JAILEU010000159.1 GCA_024697785.1 Bacteroidaceae bacterium
AGCAGAACAGGAATTCAGAAAAACTCTTCTGCAGAAGAAGTATACCAGGAGCTGATATTCAGACAAGGTCCATGTTATCGGTGATGTCATAGAAGGCCATCTCGGGCTCAATCATCCAGAACTCGGCCAGGTGGCGCGGCGTGTTGCTGTTCTCGGCACGGAAGGTGGGACCGAACGTGTAGATGGCACCCAGCGCGGTGGCACCCAGCTCACCCTCGAGCTGCCCCGACACGGTCAAGCTGGTGGATTTGCCAAAGAAGTCCTTGGTGTAGTCGGTCTTGCCGTCCTCGGTCTTGGGCAGATCGCCCAGGTCGAGGGTGGTCACCTGGAACATGTCACCGGCACCCTCGCAGTCACTGGCTGTGATCAGCGGCGTGTGCAGGTAGAAGAAACCCTTTTCGTTGAAGAAGTTGTGGATGGCAAACGCCAAGTGGTGACGGATGCGGAAGATGGCACCGAAGGTGTTGGTGCGCATGCGCAGGTGCGCCTTGGTGCGCAGGAACTCCAGGGTGTGACCTTTCTTCTGCATGGGGAAGTCGTCGGCACACGTGCCATACACTTCAATCGTCTGGGCCTGTACCTCGACGGTCTGACCCTTACCCTGCGACTCGACGAGCAAGCCCTCGACATGCAGGCTGGCGCCTGTGGTGATGGGTCGCAACTCCTCCTCGCTGAATTTCTCGAGATCGACGACGATTTGCAGGTTCTTGATGGTGGAACCGTCGTTCATTGCGATGAACTGGACGAATTTGTTACCACGACGGCTGCGTACCCAGCCCTTCACACACACCTGCTGACCCACCAGAGCGGGATCAAACACATCGACGATTTTTGTACGTTTCAAAGCCATTGTTTAAAAAATATTCTTTTTTGTTTCAATGCGAATTACGCTAATTACACAAATTATATTAGTCAGAATTAGTTCAATTCGCGAAATTAGCATTTGCCCCGCAGGGAAAACATCGAAAGCAGGACAAAATTTTTAAATACTTATTCAAATGAGTTCTGTTTCAAGAAGTTCACCTCTTCCTGGGTGAGGTAGCGCCAGCGGCCACGAGGCAGGTTCTTCTTGGTCAGACCTGCGAAATAAACGCGGTCGAGTTTCACCACATGATAACCCAGTGCCTCAAAAATGCGGCGCACGACGCGGTTGCGACCTGAGTGAATCTCGATACCGGCCTGCTTGCGGTCGGTGGGAGAAACATAGCTCACAGCATCGGCGTGGATGGGGCCGTCATCGAGCTCAACACCGTCGGCGATGTGCTGCATGTCCTCCTCACTGATGGGCTTGTCGGTCCACACCTGGTAGATTTTCTTCTTCACATACTGCGGGTGAGCAAGCTTGGCAGCCAGGTCACCATCGTTGGTGAGCAGGAGCACACCAGTGGTGTTGCGGTCCAGACGTCCCACGGGATAGATGCGTTCCTCACAGGCACCCTTCACCAGGTCCATGACGGTCTTGCGGCCGTTGGGATCGTCGCTCGTGGTAACGGTATCCTTGGGCTTGTTGAGCAGGATGTAGCACTTCTTCTCGGTGGTAACGATCTCGTCGTTATACTTCACAACGTCCTTGGGAGTTATCTTCATGCCGAGTTCGGTAACCACGACATCATTGACCATCACCAGACCCTTCTGGATGTACTCGTCGGCAACGCGACGCGAGCAGATGCCGGCATTGGCCAAGAACTTGTTCAAGCGAACCTCCATGTTGGGATCGATAGCCGGCTCCTCATAGATCACACGCTGGGGCTTGGGCGTGAAGCGCATCTGGGGCTTGGGACCCTGGCGCTTGGGACGCTGCTGGTAGCCGCCCTGACGCTGATAACCGCCTTGACGCTGCTGATAGCCGCCCTGACGCTGCTGATAACCACCCTGACGAGGCTGGTAACCGCCCTGGCGCTGCTGATAACCACCCTGACGAGGCTGGTAACCACCCTGACGGGGCTGGTAACCACCCTGCTGACGGGGCTGGTAACCACCCTGCTGACGGGGCTGATAACCACCTTCCTGACGGGGCTGATAGCCACCTTCCTGACGAGGCTGGTAGCCACCTTCCTGACGAGGCTGGTAACCACCCTGCTGACGGGGCTGATAACCACCCTGCTGACGGGGCTGATAACCGCCCTGGCGCTGCTGATAGCCGCCCTGGCGTTGTTGGTAACGGGGCTGATAGCCGCCCTGTCGGGGTTGATAACCCTGACGATGATAGCCTTGCTGACGGGGCTGATAGCCTTCTTGTTGCTGATAACCCTCGGGTGCAGCCGATTCTTCACCCTGGTGCGGTTCATGAGCATTATACTCTACTTTCTCGTAACGACCGCTCTCCATGTTCTCATCATGATTTGCATTGGCCTCTCCAATCCTAGGCCTCTTCGGTTTCTTCAAGTTCTCGTCCATCTTTGTACTGAATTTTGTAAGAGTTTGATAAAAAACGATGTTCTAATTCTAAATAAATAATTAATTTATTGTGGCCTCTCGGCCATGGCTCGTAGATAATGTTCTATTTCACTTGGTGGGCAGTGAGGGATTCGAACACCCGACCCTCTGCTTGTAAGGCAGATGCTCTGAACCAACTGCGCTATTCGCCCTCGGAAAATCGGCTGCAAAGGTACGGCAATCTGAACAGAAAAACAAGAAAAAATGCGGATTTTTTTTCCGTTTCCCCGCGAAAACGCCCTTTTTGCCGGCGTCGGGGCGGCCGTGGCGCGGAAAAGGCCTTCCGGCGCGCGGCGAAACGTTCGGGCGGACGACGTGAAACGTTTCGCCTCCGTCGATGAAACGTTCCGGCGGACGGTGTTATATCGGCCAGACGACGAAGACGAGGGCGTCCCAGAGGGCGTGGCTGATGACGAGGGCGGGGAGTGCCTTCGGACAGAGGCGGAAGATGAGTCCCCACACGCCGCCGGCCACCAGCGCCGCCATCACCAGCATGAAGTTCAGCGACCACACGTGGATCAGCGCATAGACCACGGCCGTCACCACCATCGCCACGTCCTGCGCGCGCCGACCCGGCAGCAGCCGCCCCAGCGTCCGCTGCACATAACCGCGCCAGAACAGCTCCTCGGCGGGGCCTATCACCACCAGCAGCAACACGGCGATGGCCCACGACGGCAGGCCCGTCTTCATGGCATAGACCGCGTCGACCTCCGGGCGGGCAAAGGTGAACATCAGCGACGACAGCCTGTCGCCGACCCAGAACACGCCCCAGAGGGCAAAGGCGATGGCCACGCCCGCCGCCACCTGCAGCAGCGGCTTCTCGACCTTGGCCAGCGCGCGGCGGTCGGGCGTGAAGGCTATCGTCAGCGAGGTCAGCACGACGGCCGCCGCCGACATCACGATCCAGAAGTTCGGCCTGCCCGCCGTCCAGGGACTGAACATGTAGAACCACAGGAGTGCCGCCACCCCCACGGCCGTCACGAGTCTTCGGGCGTCGCGCGTCATAGCCAATGCGAGATGAACAGCCCGGCCGCCAGCAGGAGCGAGAACTGCAGCTGCAGCTGAGAGGAACGGAAGTCGAGTCCCTTCATGGCCTCACGGCCGGCTGTGGGGTAGGTGGCCGCCTGCTTGAAGTTCTGCAGGGCTTTCAGCGCCGCCAGGAGGCAGATGAGTGCGAGCAGGGGCAGCCACCCCGCCGCGACGGCCGCCGCCACGCAGAGGAACGGCAGAACCATATAGACGCGGTAGAGCACGCTCGACGCCCGCTCGCCCAGCAGCATCGCAAACGTCTTGATGCCGGCGGCGCGGTCCGACGGGATGTCGTACGTGTTGTTGGCGTGGAGGACCGAGACGGTGATGATGCCAATCGGCAGGGAGAGCACCAGCGCATCCCAGCACCAGCTGGAGGTGACGGCGTAGGCCAGGCCGATGACGGGCAGGATGCCGAAGATGATGAAAATGTCCAGGTCGCCCAGCGCGTGATATTTCAGGAACGAATAGAGCACCGTGAGCACCACCCCCACGGCGCCGACTATCAGCACTCCCACGCCGCTCAGGGCGACGATGCCAAGGCCAACGGCCACGCCCGCGGCGAAGAGGATGATGCTGAGCGTCAGATACTCCTTCGGCTTGAAGTGGCCGAACACCAGGTTGGGCACGGCGAAGGCCTGTTCGTTATCTACGCCGCTGCGGTAGTCGAACCAGTCGCTCAGCAGGTTACCTGCCGAATGCAGCAGCACGACGCCCAGCAGCGCCAACACCAGTATCGCCCAGGGCTGCGCGCCGGAAGGGACGAGCCCCTTGCCGAACAGATAGGCAAATGTCACGATGACCGGCATCGTGGAGACGGGGAACGACCAGTAGCGGGTCGTCGCAAACCATTCTTTGAAACTGTGCTTACTCATACGTTATTTGGTTTATGGGTTTAGTTCGGCCTGTGGCCGAGGTTTATTTCCGGCTCTGCCGGAGGTTTAACTATGCTCTATGGATGATGAATGATGAACGATGATTGGAAACCGTCGCAAAGGTTGACGATTCGCCCATTTGCTGATCCAGGCCTCGCCTATCGGACAATCTGTCCGTCGGTGAGGCGGATGGTGCGGTCGGTGAGCGTGGCGAGCTGCTCGTCGTGGGTGACGATGACGAACGTCTGCCCGCGCTGGTCGCGGAGGTCGAAGAAGAGCTGGTGAAGCTCCTGTTTGTTCTGCGTGTCGAGGCTTCCCGAGGGTTCGTCGGCGAGGATGACGCTGGGGTGGTTGATGAGGGCTCGTGCGACGGCCACACGCTGTTTCTCGCCTCCTGAGAGTTCTGCCGGCTTATGGTCGGCGCGGTCGGCCAGGTGCAGGTCGGTCAGGATGGCGCGGGCGTCGCGGCGGGCGTCGTGCATCGGGCGGCCGGCGATGAGGGCCGGCATCATGACGTTCTCCTCGGCTGTGAACTCGGGCAGCAGCTGGTGGAACTGGAAGACGAAGCCGATGTGCTTGTTGCGGAAGGCGCTGAGGGCGGCGGGGCGCAACAGGCTGACGTCCGTGCCGTCGATGACGACGCGGCCCGTGTCGGGGCGGTCGAGGGTGCCGATGATCTGCAGCAGGGTGGTCTTGCCGGCGCCGCTGGGGCCTACGATGCTGACCACCTCGCCGTCGGCAACGGTGAGGCTGATGCCACGCAGCACGTGCAGCGGGCCGAAGGATTTGGTGATATCGGTGAGGGCTATCATGTTGCTTGGAACTATGTTTATTTCGATTAAAATCCTATTTAATTTACGATTCGACGATTTACGATTGACGATTTATTTACGATTTAATCATTTAACGATTTACATTGTACCGCGCCCTAAATAACCAAATATTCCAATCGAAAAATAAATAGTAAATAGTGAATTGTTAAATAGTAAATATTTTCAAGAACGTGGGATGAGGAAGGAGGAATTATAGGTTTCGGCGGGGTATTGCTCGGGGAAGATGAGCATCAGGCTGCTGTCCATGAAGTAGCGGCTGAGCAACGAGGGCAGGTTGTCGAAGGCGGGCTGCCACGAGGGCGTGCCGCGGCGGGCGCTGACCAGCACGAACAGGTGGTCGTGGCTGAGGTCGCGCGTGGTGGTCAGCAGGTCGTTCCAGTCGGGCATGTCGATGAGCTGGTAGCGCATGTGGGGGTGGTGGCTGCGGATGTGGTCGCTGACGAGGCGCAGCGTGGTGGGGTGGCCGTGGAAGTCGGCGCGGCATCCGATCTGGTCGGCCATGCGGCACAGATGGCCCAGCCAGCGGTAGAAGCCTGCTTCGCGCTCGGCGCCGGCGGGGATGGCCACGATGATGCGGTGGATGACGTTCAGGGGCATCAGGTGCTTCATGATGGTGACCTGGCGGTGTGTGCCCGCGAGGATGTCGCCGATGGTGGTGCCGAGGAAGGTGTCGGCAAAGCCGCGGCGGTGGTGGAAGCCCACGATGAGCTCGTCGGCGTCGGCCTCGCGCAGGGCGTGCAGGATGCTGGCGGCGGGGTTGGTGCCGAGGCGGCTCTGGCTGGTGACGGGCACGTCGGCGGCGGCGCCGATGGCTACGGCGCGGCTCAGCAGCTGGCGCCCCTTGTCCTGGTTCTGCTCGGCACGGCGGTCGTCGATGGTGACGTGCAGGGCGGTGATGGGGCTGTCGGCATGGCGCATCAGCAGGGCGGCGTTCATCAGCTCCTCCACGTCAGCGGGGTCGTGCAGCGCCACCATCATGCGGCCCGTCTTCTCCTCGCCCGGCGCGGGAACGCCCGTCGCCGCCTGCGACATGTGGCGTCCGGCGCGGTCGGTGACGACGGAGCTGACGATGCAGGTGACGAGGATGAGCACCACCACGCCGTTCAGCATGTTGTCGTCCATCAGGGGCGAGCCGTCGGCTTTGATGAGGCGTGTGCCCACCATCACCATGGCCAGCGCGCCGGCGGCGTGGGCCGAGCTGAGGCCGTACAGCATGTGGCGCTCGTCGGCGCTGCCCTTGCGCAGGATCTGTATGCACCAGGCTGCCAGCCACTTCGTGCCGAGGGCGGCAAGGACCATGACGGCCATGACGACGATGCCCGCCCACGTCTGCCATAGCGCCTGGATGTTGATGAGCATGCCCACGCCGATGAGGAAGTAGGGGATGAACAGCGCGTTGCCCACGAACTCGATGCGGTTCATCAGCGGCGAGGCGTGGGGGATATAGCGGTTGAGGACGAGTCCCGTCAGGAAGGCGCCCAGCAGCCCCTCGAGCCCCGCCAGGTCGGCGAGGGCCGCGCCCAGCAGCATCAGCGCCATCACGTAGATGTACTGGGTGATGTTGTCGCCGTAGCGCTTGAAGAACCATCGCGTCAGCCGCGGGTAGCCCAGGAAGACGATGCCGGAAAACGCCGCCACCTTCGCCGCCATCCACAGCAGGCCCGTGGCGTGGCTGCCCTCCATGGCGGCAGGGATGAGGGCGAGGATGACCAGCGAGAGCAGCAGCGCTATCATCGTGCCGCAGACGGCGATGGTGACGCAGTCCGTGCGCCCCAGCCCGTAGCGCCCCACGATGGGGTAGCTGACGAGCGTGTGCGACGCCAGGATGCACGACAGCAGCAGCGACGCCGGCATGCTCAGCCCCAGCACGTAGCAGCCCAGCGGCAGCCCCACCGCAAACGGGATGAGGAAGGTGAGTATGCCGAAGAGGATGCCGTGGCGGCGGTTTTTCTTCAGTCCCTCCATGTCCAGCTGCAGGCTGGCGAGGAACATGATGTAGAAGAGTCCCACCTCGCCGAAGATCTCGAAGCTGCTGTCGCGTGCCAGCAGCCCCAGCCCGTGCGGGCCGACGAGCACGCCCGCCACGATCATGCCCACGAGGGGCGGCACGCGCAACCGTCGCGCCACCAGCGGCACCGTCAGGATGATGGTGAGCACGGCAAAGAAGATCAGCGTCGGGTCGCTTATGGGGAAGTGGTTGGACATATTGGGCCGCGAAGGTACGACAAAAACCGTTAACTTCCTATCCTTTCCCGTTTTTTAACGCTACTTTTTCCATAAAACGGTAATGAAGCCCCCCGCGGAATCACCAAACAAAAGTAGGATTTTTTCGTCTGAAAATGAATTTATTTCATACCAAAAACGTGATGTTTTAAGCCGAGAAAACGGGGCGAGACGCGACGTGTTTCGAGCGTCGGACGCGACGTGTTTCGCGCTTTCAGGAATGCTGTCCTACGGAGGACGGCGGGAGGGCGGAGTTCCTCTTCGCCGTGCTGGCGGAAATCGCGGCAAATGGGTTCCACAAGACTCGACAATTGTCCCTTGTTACCTCCGTTTTCGGCTACCAGATGGGCCATTTGGCCACATGGCTCCTTCCGACTGAGGTCGGGGTACTTGAATTCCGTGTTGCTGATGTGTACGCCAAGTATAGGGAAAAGCATCTGGACGAGGGGTTCCTGGATGTCTTTTGACACCTACGAGAGCAGGATTTTGATGCTTTTTGATGCATTTTGTGCCCCTTCCGAGCTTTGGCATCTGGGGCGCGGAAGGTTTTGTGATGTCGTACGTAATTGATAAATAGCTTTTTAGATGAAACTTAATCGACCAAGCGTTCCAGCGTTCCAGCGTTCCAACTGTTTTTTTTGA
Organism: Bacteroidaceae bacterium; assembly: GCA_024697785.1. Taxonomy (GTDB): domain Bacteria; phylum Bacteroidota; class Bacteroidia; order Bacteroidales; family Bacteroidaceae; genus UBA1189. The sequence continues at coordinate 8,039 of JAILEU010000159.1, forward strand.
GGTTCCACTTCTCTATATTTATGCTATAAATACTTAATTATTAATTAATTATATAGTATAATAAGGAAGTATTGTGTTCCATTTTTCTGTTGGAACGCTGGAACGCTGGAACGCTGGAACGCTCGGTCATGACAGTCGCTTGACTTCTCCTACGAGGCGCCAGGATTGCGCTCGGCGCAGGTCACTCAGCCGGGAAGGCGGAGAAGTTGCGGATGTGAGGACGGGCTTTGCGGTCGTCGATGACTAGGCGGAGGGCCTTCACTTCGACGGGGTCGAAGCGGGCGATGTGCTTGTGGCCTATGTTCGTGCCTTCGTAGAGGGGCTGGACGGTGCCGTCGGGGCGTATGCCCTCGATGTGCCAGGCCAGCACGCGCTCGCCACGGCGGATGTCCTCCTGCAGGATGACCCTGTCCGTCCGGATGGGTGAGCGGAGGCTCAGCGTCAGCTCGTCACCCTTGCCGGAGGTCTGCGCGGCAGGTGTGCCGTAGCGCTGGCGGATGGCATCGCCAAAGGCGGCGATACGCTCCACGTCGGCATCGGGCACCCGCCCGCGGTTGTCGATGACTATGCCCAGCAGCATGTTGGTGTTGCGGCCGACACTCGTCTCGTACTTCTTCATCAGCTCGTCGACGGAGAACATCATGTGGTCCTGCCCTTCGTGCCAGAACCAGCCGCCCTGGTACGACCAGTTGTAGCGCAGGGTGAAGTCCGATTCGCCCGGGCACCAGAAGGGGGCGTCGGGCCGTCCATGCAGCCCCTCCACCACGCGCACGCCGTCGGCATTGGTGGTTGAGTCGGCTGTGGCCCAGCAGGGATAGGGTGCCGTACCCGACTCGTTGCCTACCCAGCGGATGAGGTTGTCGTGCCCGTAAGGACCCTGGAAGAGAATGGCATGGGGCTGCAGCTTCTTGACCAGCGAGAGCACATCGGCACCACCCTCCTTGGGAGAGAGCACGCCTCCGTCAAACCAGATCTCGAACAGGTCGCCATAGTTGCTCCAGAGCTCGGTGAGCTGACGGACGACGATGGCGTTGTACGCTTCCTGCGACACGGGCGAGCCGGGTTGCACACGGCCCGGATTATCGACGTACAGATAGCCGTTGGCCGTAGTGCTCGCATAGATGCCTGGACGGATGCCGTACTTCCGGCACGAGGCGATGAAGTCAGCCACGATGTCGCCCTGCCCACCCTTCCAGGGGCAGTTCTTCACGCTATAGTCGTGAGCCTCCGTAGGCCACAGGCTGAACCCGCTGCAATGCTTGGCCACCAGCACGGCGTACTTCGCCCCCAGGCGCCGGGCCGTCTCGAGCCATTGGTCGGTGTTCAGGTCGGAGGGATTGAATGCGGAGACATCAGGGTGTGTGCCCCAGCGGCGGAAGTTATAGGTGTTGTCGAACACGGGCATGTCGAAGTGGATGAGCACGCCCACCTCGGCATCGGCCCATTCCAGCTGCTGCTTATTCGGACAGACCACACCGCTGCCCGCCCTGCTGCAGCCAACCAAAAGCGTCGCTACCACCAAAAGCAGAAAGGGGAATTGTATTCTTTTCATCGTCGTCGTGAATGGATGAGACCACTCTTATAAATAACGTATTCCACACGTTCTTTATTGTAAAAAAATGAGTGTGGAGAGAGCGAATGGGGCGTGTGGTGGGGGTGTTTTTCCATCTGTTGGGATGGAAAGAGGGTGGAAAATTAGCGGGTGAAGGGCTGGAAATGAACGCTCGGGGGTGGAAATGCGGTTTTCCACCTCTTTTTGTTGGAGAGCCGTTTTTTCGGCGTACCTTTGCAGCGTCAAAAACAAGAACGCGTATGAAAAAAATCCTTTTCCAATCGGCGATGACCGCCATGGTGCTCACCCTTGTCTGCTCGTGCGGGCGGGCGAAGGAGCTCTCCGAGGCCGAGGCGTCGGCCCTCGACGACCCCGACCGCGCAGCCGTCCTGCTGGCGCAGGTCGATACAGTGCGCCTGCGGGCGAGCAGCCGCGCTCTCTACCACCTCACGCGCGCCCTGATTGACGAGGAACGTTGGCAGCGGCAGCATGCCGACACGGCCTCGTGCCTCACGGCCACCGACGACGAGTGGAAATTCTTTGTGGATACGAGGGTCGGCGACCGTCACCTCACCGACGGCGGCTACAAGGTGCCGGCGGCGCTCTACGAGACGTTCAAATATTATGAACGCGCGAGCCTCGGCGGGACGGCGGGCGACAGGACGGCCCTGCGCCGCTTCGGCCGCATCTGCTACGTGCTGGGCCAGCACTTCAGCGACCAGGACTCGCTGCTGCAAGGCGACCAGCTGCTCCACCTCGCCATACATTGTGCCGAGGCGGCCGACGACCACGCCACCGCCTATCGCGCCTACGACATGATGGGCCGTCACCAGGACTACGCCCACAACGACATGAGCAGCCACTACTGGTGTACGCTTCAGGCGCTTGAGCACTTCGACCAGCGGCGCGACCATCCCCTGTGGCTGCTGATGCTGGTGAACGACTACGGACACGCCTTCCTGAAGAAGTCGGGCGTCAATCCCACCCTGTTCCCCCTGCTTGCCCGTGCGGCGGCCATGACGGCCGACCATCGCCAAAGCCCCATGACGCCGGCGGAGTACGACGCCGTCTTCCAGCTCATCGACAGCGTCAGGAACGCCCCGGCCGATGTGTCCTTCGCCTATCCCCGCATCAACAGCACGGGCGCCTTTTCCAACGACAAGGGCGAGCCGTACTACAAATGGCAGACGGAGGTCGCCGTCCCCATCCCCATGTACGAGGAGGCCAGGGAGATGGCCGAGAAAAAGGGTGAGTACCTTGCTCATCCCGGATGGGCCTTCAAGTACGACATCGATGTTGCCGTCAGCAGGTTCCAGTCGCAGCAGCGCACCTACCTTGCGCCGGGCTATGTGCTGAAGGCGTCAATGCTGCAGCGCCGGCTGCTGATGGCGGTGATCACCATCCTCGTGCTGGCCCTGGTGCTGCTGGTCATCCTCTTCCGGAACAGCCGCCAGCAGATGCGCCGCCGCCACGAGGACGAGCAGGCGGAGCGACGGCGCGAGGCGGAGCGGCTGGCCGAACAGCTCAGGCAGAAGGACGCGCTGATAGCCGTCCTGCGCGGGCACATCATCGACAAGAGCGAAATCCTGGAGATGCTGGCGCCGAAGGAGGGCAAGCGCACTCTCATCAACGCCCGCAACTGGCGCGAGATAGAGATGACGCTCGACATGGCCGACAACTTCGTCGGCCGCCTGCGCAGCGAGCACCCCGACTTCAGCGAGGACGACATACGGCTCTGCATGCTGACGCGGCTGCGCCTCTCGAACACCGCCCTCTCGGCCATCTACGTCATCTCCGTCTCGGCCGTGCAGCACCGCAAGCAGAAACTCAAGAAGGAGGGCTTCGGCGTCATCGACCCCACCGTAACGCTCGACCAACTGATCGCGAACTACTGAAAAAGATTTACGATTTATTTTTCAATTTAACTATTTGACTATTTTGTCCTCCGCTCCCTAAAATCGTAAATCAATCGTAAATCGTAAATTGTAAAATAGTAAATAAAAATAATCCTTAAACTCTAATTTACAACATGAAAAAGTGTTTTCGCCGGCGCGGGGCAGTCCGCGCCCTGCACCTCCTATGTCTCTTCGCGGGCGTCGTCCCTACGCAGGCCGACGTCGTGAAAGGCCGCGTCGTCGATGCCGACACGAAAGAACCTGTGCCCGAAGCTACCGTAACCTATGTACAGCGAGAGGAATTCGCTACCAGCAGCTACGGGCTAATGACCGACTCGCTGGGCCGCTTCACGGCACCGCCCATGAGGGGCGTGGGCACGCTGGAGATATCGATGTTCGGCTACAACCCGCGGACCAAGCGGGTGATGAACCCGTCGGACAGCTCGAAGGACACCCTCGACGTGGGCGACATAGAAATCAAGCTGTCGCCCTACATGCTGGAGATGGTGGAGGTGGGGGCCCGCACGCGCCGCTTCACCGTGCAGGGCGACACCATCGTGTTCCACCCCGAGGCGTTCCACCTGCAGGAGGGTGCGCGCCTCGACGAGCTCATCCTGCAGCTGCCTGGTGTGCAGGTCGATGAGGGCGGCCAGCTGACGTGGAACGGCAAGCCCGTCCGCATCACCATGGGCGGCGAGAGCCTCTTCGGCGGCGACGACCTCGTGGGGCAGCTGCCCGCCGAGGCCGTCAAGGACATCAGGGCCTACAACAAAGCCTCGGAGTTCAGCGAGCGGACGGGGCGCGACGACGGTGCGGAGGACATGGTGCTTGACCTCACCATCAAGCCTGGCTTCCTCGACCGCTGGTACGGCGACGTGACGGCCGGCTACGAGACGCCCAAGCAGTACAACGCCGAGCTGCAGATGAACCGTCTCTCGGAGACTGACCCCGTCCTCGTCTTTGCCAACGCCAACAACACCAACGTGCAGAAACGGCGTTCGATGCGGGGTGGCAGCGCGATGTACTATAACGGCGGACACGGGCAGGAGCAGGGCGGCGCAGGCGGCTATCAGCACAGCTGGAAACGGCAGGAGGGACGCCACGAGCTGCCGAGCTACTGGAACGTCAGCGGCGGCGTGGTGCACGACGACCGCTGGAGCACCAACGGGAGCGAGACACTCAACTACCTGCCGGGAACGGCGGCAAACAGCGTCACCACGGAGACCCGCCGCCGCACCCACGAGGTCAACCCTTACGTGCGTGCCGACCTCTGGTGGAAGAAAGACACGCTGAACACCTTCTTGGCCAGCATCAGCGCCAACCATACGCAGAACCGCTCGGCAAGCACCACCGACACCGAGCAGCGCGACGCGCTCCCCTCGTCGTCCGTCCCGACCCTGGCCCCCGTCAGCTCGCAGTCCGTCCGCGACAACGGCGTCGCCCGTCACACCACCTTGGGCGCCGACGCCAGCTGGACACACTATGTCAAGGACGGGTCGCTCGGCGCCAGCATGCAGGTGAAATACAAGGACGACTGGAGCGAACAATGGACAGATCGCCAGCTGAAAAGGTCGGCCGAAGGACTTGACAGCCTGATCAGCCAGCACGCCTTTTCGCCTTCCCGCACCTTCTCTGCCCAGGGCGAGGGACACTACGGAACGTGGCTGACGGAGAGATGGCTGGTGAACCTCTCCTATCAGGCCAACTACCAGCGCAGCCTGCGCCTCCGCGCCTTCGAGACGAACGGCGTGGCCGACGCCGCGGACAGCTATCGCGACCTCTACCGCCTCTTCAGCCACAGGCTGGAGCTCAGCTCGACCCTCAACCTCGGCTCCCTGCAGCTGATGCCTTCCCTTTCCGCCCGCCTCCAGCGGGAGACGCAGGACTACCGTCGCGGGCTCCTGGACACGACCGCCGTGCGCTGCCGCCCGCTCATCGACCCCTCGCTGCGTGCCGAATGGAAGCTGGGCAAGACCACCCGTCTGGAAGGCGGCTACCGCTACGCCACCTCGCAGCCCCAACTGCTGCAGACGCTCGCCTATCACGACGAGACCGACCCGCTCTTCATCACCGAGGGCAACCCGTCCCTGCAGGACACCCACACGCACAGCGCCTCGGCCAACTTCTCCACCATGTACTCCCCGTGGCAGCTCTCGCTCACGGTCGGCGCCGGCTATTCGCAGACCGACCATGAGACGCGCACCGCCCTCCGCTACGACCCCGCCACCGGCGTCTATACCAGCCGTCCCGAGAATGTCCGCGGCAGCCGCACTTGGAACTTCCGTATGGGCTACGACCAGGGCATCGGCGACTACCTCCGCCTGCAGAACAACCTGCACGTATCGGTGGGGAGCCTGTATGGCCTGCTCACCCGCCTGCCGTCCGACGAGGCATGGACGCTGAACCGTCAGGACGAGCTCCATCCCCACGACCGGCTCGCGGTCTCGTACGACAAGGACGGGCTGAAGGTCTCCGTCTTTGCCGAGATAGATGCCAACCGCCTGCGCTTCTCGGCCTCGCCTGCGCAGAACACCACCCTCTGGGAGAACAGATACGGCGCCAACGCCGAACTGACACGCGGACAGTTCGTCTTCGAGACGCGCCTCACCGGGCTCACCCGCCGCGGCTATGCCGTCAGCGCCATGAACCGTAACAGGTTCGTATGGGACGGAACCGTCACCTGGAAGATACTGAAGAACAAAGCCCGCCTGAAGCTGGAGCTTGATGACATCCTGAACACCGAGGACAGCTACGAGAGCTCCCAGACCGCCTACCAGCAGGTGACCTACTGGAACGACCTGCGCCACCACTACCTCGGCCTCACCTTCACCTACCACCTCGACGCCAAGCAGAGCAAGTAGCGCACACGCGGCACATTTTGAAATGAAAAATGAAGAATAAAAAATAAAAAGTTTTTGGGGGAGGGAGTACACGTTTCATTTTTTTATGCTATCTTCGCAGCCGAAATTAGCACATAAATAAGAGAAACCACAATGAAGATAGCTATAGTGGGCGCCAGCGGCGCTGTGGGGCAGGAGTTGCTCCGTGTTTTGAGTGAGCGGGAGTTCCCCGTCGATGAGCTGCTGCTGTTCGGCAGCGAGCGTAGCGCAGGACGCACTTACTCCTTCCGGGGCAGGGACGTGAAGGTGCAGCAGCTTCAAGATAACGACGATTTCAAGGGCGTCGATTACGCCTTCGTGTCGGCCGGAGCAGGGACGTCGCGCACGTTTGCCGACACCATCACGCGCCACGGCGCCGTGATGATCGACAACAGCAGCGCCTTCCGCATGGACGACGACGTGCCCCTGGTGGTTCCCGAGGTGAACGCGGCGGATGCGCTGGTGCGCCCGCGCTGCATCATCGCCAACCCCAACTGTACGACCATACAGATGGTCGTCGCGCTGAAGGCCATCGAAGGGCTGAGCCACATCCGCCGCGTCCACGTCAGCACCTACCAGGCGGCCAGCGGCGCCGGCGCACAGGCCATGGCCGAGCTCTACGAGCAGTACCGCCAGGTGCTGGCCGGCGAGCCGGTGACCGTCAGCAAGTTCGCCTATCAGCTGGCCTTCAACCTCATCCCGCAGATCGACGTCTTCACCGACAACGGCTACACGAAGGAGGAGATGAAGATGTACAACGAGACGCGCAAGATCATGCACTCGGACATCCGCGTGAGCGCCACGTGCGTCCGCGTTCCCGCCCTGCGCAGCCATAGCGAAGCGCTGTGGGTGGAGACGGAGCGCCCCATCAGCGTCGCCGAGGCCCGCGAAGCCTTCGCCAAGGGCGAGGGGCTGGTGCTGATGGACAACCCGGGGGAGAAGAACCTTGTGGATGGCGTGCCCGTGGAGTACCCTATGCCGCTGTTCCTGTCCGGAAAAGACCCCGTCTATGTGGGCCGCATCCGCAAGGACCTCACCGACGACTGCGGCCTCTCCTTCTGGATTGTAGGCGACCAGATTAAGAAGGGCGCCGCCCTCAACGCCGTGCAGATTGCGGAATACCTTTTGAGAGTTAAGAATTAATAATGAAGAATGAAAAATGAAAAATAAAATGTTTTGTAATCCGCAAGCCCTTTCCTTTGCTGGCTCTTCCGCTGACAGGCTATTTATTCTTCATTCTTCATTCTTCATTTTTCATTAAGAACATCGTCAACCTTATAAAATAATAGTTTCACATGAAAAATGCCATTGTACAATTCCCTGTTCCGGCTAATGAGCCGGTGAAAGCGTATCTGAAAGGCTCGCCCGAGCGCATCGCCCTTGAGGCTGAACTGGAACGTCAGATGAACACCGTCGTCGATATCCCCCTCATCATCGGAGGCAAGGAAATCCGCACGGGTAATGTGGCTGAGGTGGTGTGCCCGCACGACAAGGGTCACGTCCTTGCCCGCTACCACAAGGCCGGCGAGAAGGAAATCCGCATGGCCATCGACGCCGCCATGGAGGCCCACAAGCAATGGGCCAATACCGACTGGACTGTCCGTGCCGCCATCATCCTGAAGTGTGCCGAACTGCTTGCCACCAAGTATCGCCCCATCATGAACGCCGCCACCATGCTCGGCCAGAGCAAGAATATCTACCAGGCTGAAATCGACTCGGCCTGCGAGACCATCGACTTCTTCCGCTACAACGTCCACTATGCATCGAAGCTCTATGCCATCCAGCCGAAGGACGGCGCAGGCGTCATCGACTCCACCGAATACCGTCCGCTCGAAGGCTTCGTGCTGGCTGTGACGCCGTTCAACTTCACATCCATCGCCTCGAACCTCAACATGACGCCCGTGCTGATGGGCAATACCACCATCTGGAAACCCTCATCGACCGCCACGCTGAGCAACTACTACCTGATGAAGCTCTACGAGGAGGCCGGCCTGCCCGCAGGCGTCGTCAACTTCCTGCCCGGCCAGGGCTCGCTCATCGGCAAGATCTGCTGCGCCGACAAGAACCTCGCCGGCATCCACTTCACCGGCTCGACCGGCACGTTCCAGACGCTGTGGAAGAGCGTGGGCGAGAACATCGCCTCGTACGTCAGCTACCCGCGCCTGGTGGGCGAGACGGGCGGCAAGGACTACATCTTCGTCCATCCCTCCAGCCCCGTCAAGGAAGTCGCGTGGGCTGCCTTCACCGGCGCCTATGAGTTCCAGGGACAGAAGTGCTCGGCCGCCAGCCGCATGTACATCCCCAAGAGCCTCTGGCCCGCCGTGCTGCAGGAGATGAAGCGCATGGCCGGCGAGGTCAGGATGGGCGACGTCTGCGACCCGATGAATTTCATCAACGCCGTCATCGACGAAGCCTCGTGGAACAACATCGACTCGTACCTGCGCTATGCCGAGGAGGCTGCCGACGCGAAGATTGTCATGGGCGGAGGACGCGACAAAAGCAAGGGCTACTTCGTGGAGCCTACGGTCATCGAGACCACCAACCCCCACTTCAAGACAATGGAAGAGGAAATCTTCGGCCCCGTGCTGACCGTCTGGCCTTACGATGACGACAAGGTGGACGAGGCTGTCCGTATGCTCGACACCACCTCGCCCTACGGTCTGACCGGCTCCGTCTTCGGCCGCGACCGCCAGGCCGTGCAGAAGATTGCCGACGACCTCTGCTATACCGCCGGCAACTTCTACATCAACGACCGTCCGACGGGCGCCGTTGTCGGCATGCAGCCCTTCGGCGGCAGCCGAGCCAGCGGCACCAACGACAAGGCCGGCGGCGAGTTCAACCTCATCCGCTGGGTGCTGCCCCGCTGCATCAAGGAGACCCTTGTCACCCCGACGGACTACCGGTATACGTATATGAAGTAGAGACGTCACTACAATGAAGAATGAAAAATGAAGAATGAAAAATAGAATGTTTCGCAAATCAATATCCCAGTTCGCAGGCGTTTCCGTTTGCAAAGCCATTTATTATTCATTCTTCATTTTTCTTTTTTCATTTATATTTGTTTCATGTCGGCCCGAGGAAGAGCCGATTATTGATCCAGACCCTGCGCCAGCCGTTGACTCGGTGAACTACTTTGCCTACGCCCTGGCCGACATCGACATCACGACCGACGGCAAGGTGGACGTCGATTCTAAGGACCCCGCCGACTATCGCCCCTGTACCATCACGGTGGCGGGCGGCGAGGTCTTTGACGACTACGAGGGGCGCGGGCAGATTCGCGGCCGCGGCAACTCCACGTGGGAGTGGTATCCCAAGAAACCCTACCGCATCAAGCTCGACGAGCCTTCGCCCATGCTCGGCATGGCAAAGAACCGCGACTGGGTGTTGCTGGCCGACTATCGCGACGTCACTCACATGATGAACAACGTGGGCTTTACGCTGGCGCACGTGCTCGGCCTGCCCTATACGAACCACTCGCGCTACGCCAAGGTGACGTTGAATGGGAAGAAGCTGGGCCTGTACATGGTGACGGAGCAGGTGGAGCAGGGCGCGAACCGCGTCAATATCGACAAGGACGGCGGTATGCTGCTGGCCCTCGACATCAACGACGGCCCGGCCGACGAGCCCACGGCAACGAACAACTTCTATTCCGACGTCATCCGCATGGCCGTGGCCGTGAAGTCGCCCGAGGACCCTGGCGCCACTCAGCTGGCGTGGGCGCGCGCCGAGTTCGCCCAGCTGGAGCAGGCCATCGTCAGCCTCGACTACCCGCGTGTCAGCCAGCTCATGGATGTCGCGTCCATGATTGACTACCTCATCGTGCAGGAGGTGATAGCCAACGTGGAGCTCGACAACAACCCCTCGGCGCGTAGCGTCTTCATCCACCGCGACCTGGGCGGCCGCTGGACGATGGGACCCGTGTGGGACTGCGACGGCGGCTTCTGCTACAACTGGGGCGACATGTACGACTACTGGGGCTGGGGCCACACCTACTTCGAGAGCTACCAGACGCTCATCCTCGGCAGCCAGCCCTTCACGGGCAAGGGCGCCTACGGCAGCGGACCCTCGCCCTTCTTCTCGAGCCTGTTCGGCATGCCCGAGTTCGTGAAGGCCTTCAAGGCCCGCTGGAAGGAGAAGCGCGACGAGATGCTAGAGACGGTGCTGACGAACATCGACGCCACGTACCAAGTGATTGCCACGCAGATGCGGGCCGACTGTACGCTCTGGAAAATCAGCAACTACAACCCCGCCGAGCAGGTCACGAAGCTTCGGCTCTGGCTGAACGACCGCTTCGACTACCTCGACGGCATAGTCGCTGCCTACGACGAATATCCGCAGGGCGGCAGCAACCCCAATCCGCCTGACGACGAGCTGAAGCTCGGGGCCACCATATCCCTCGCGGCCACCTATCCGCAGGACGGCCATCATTTCGGCACCTACCTCTACCCGTCGGCCGCCCAATGTGCCGCCGTGGAGAAGGCGCTGGGGGTGAAGACCTCGGAAATCCCCGGCCTGCTCAGCGAGGGCATGCTGCGCCTCGGACATCTCCAGGACGGCGACTACGAATGGGACACCACCGCCAGCGATGCCGAGGGCATGGGCTTCTGGTTCGACAGCGCCGGACGGGTGGAACGCTACGGTAACGACAGCTCCGTCTATGCCGAACTGTCGTTCAACGAATTCTGCTTCATCCTCGGCAAGCACCCCACCCAATGCGCCCCCGGCGAATACCAGGTGAACCTGGTGCTGGCGTATGGCCTGCATGCCGTGAAGTTCAACTTCGACATCACCATCGAGCCCTGACGATGAAACGAAATCAAACGCCGCCGCCACAGCGTTTAACGCTACAAAAATAAAATCAAACGTTGCGAAATCAGAATCAAACGTTGCGAGATTAGAATCAAAGCTTCTGAAAACCGGTAACAGCAATCATAGAACAGATAAACGATGAAAAAATACGGTTTGGTCCTTCTTTTTGTGGCAGGTATGCTGACGACGAGCTGCACGCCCCGCAGGAACGCCCCGTTTGCGTGGGACGACATCCCTGAGTGTACCATCACGACACCCCCTGCCGAGTACGGCTGGCCCGACTTTTATAAGAAGTATGTCAACGTCAATGGCATCCACCTGATGTCGTCATGGCGCGTGCCCGACAGCTGTCTGGTGCAGGCCTACAAGACGCTCTACGCCATGACGTCGTGCCTGGCACCCGAGGTGCTCGACTCGATGGTTGCCCACCAGGTGCGAGTGGCCGTCATGGCCCGCTACGAGGGCACGACCGACATCCCCGAGCATGCCTATCTGCGTGACGACACCACCCTCAACTGGGACTGCCGCGCACGCGGCCTCGAGGGAACCATGGAGCTGCCCCTCACCACTTGTGCCGAGGAGAACATCCTGGCCTATCAGATTGACCAGTATCATGCCGAGGACATCCTTATCCACGAGTTCGCCCACACCATCCATCTGGTGGGCATCAACCTTGTGGACCCCTCCATCGACGAGACGTTACAGACGTTGATGGACCAGGCCATCGCCGAAGGGAAGTACCAGAACACCTATGCGTTGGAGAACTTCATCGAATACTGGGCCGAGGGCGTACAGGACTGGTTCAACGTCAACGCCGAGATGCCCCAGCCGGACGGTAAGCACAACTGGGTGAACACCCGCGAGGACCTGAAGCGCTACGACCCGCGGCTCTACAAGCTCATCAGCCGCTACTTCCCCGCCATCGACGTCCAGATCAGCAAGCATCCGAAGGTCAATCTCTACACGTGCGACACGGCGCTCCCCAAACCGGCGGACGAAGAGGGGAGCTTCATCATCCCCACCCCCGTCATCACTTCCGTACCGGAGGAGAAACGTTATCCCGATTTCTATAAGAAGTATATCAACTGCAACGGCATCCCCATCCTCTCGTCGTGGCGCGTGCCCGACAGCTGCCTGGTGCAGGCCTACCGGACGGTCTATGCCATGACGTCGATGCTCGACAAGGCCGTCCTCGACGCCATGATCAGCCGGGATGCCCGTCTGGCCGTCATGGCCCGCTACGAGGGTACCACCGATATCCCCGAGCATGCCGACCTCGCGGCCGACACCACGCTCAACTGGAACCTCCGTGCCCGCGGACTAGGCGGCGACCTGGCGCTGACGCTCACCTCGTGTGCCGAAGAGAACGTGCTGGCCTATCAGATTGACAAGTACCATGCCGAGGACATCCTCATCCACGAGTTCAGCCATGCCATCCACCTCATCGGCATCATTCAGGTGCACCACGACATCAACGCCCGCCTCAAGGCGCTGCTCGACAAGGCCCTCGCCGAAGGACGCTTCGTGAACACCTATGCCTCGGTGGACATCTACGAATACTGGGCCGAGGGCGTGCAGGACTGGTTCAACGTCAATGCCGAGATGCCCCGTCCCGACGGCAAGCACAACTACGTGAACACCCGCGAGGAGCTGAAGGCGTATGACCCCGGGCTCTATGCCCTCATCGCCGAGTACTTTCCCGAGACCGACATCCCCATCAGCAAACACCCGAAAATAAACATTTATACAGAAGAGAAAGAGTAAAGAAAGGAGAGAAGATACCATGTATAAAATCACCGAACATCCCATTCTTGACATTCCTCAAGAAGACATCGTTACCTTCCAGTACAACGGCCAGAGCGTCTCTGGCCAGCGTGGAAAAACCATCGCCGCCGCGCTGCATCAGGCCGGATTCCCGGTTCACAGCCACAGCCTTACGGGTCGCGGGCGTAGCCTCGGGTGCGGCATCGGCAAGTGCGGCGCCTGCGAGATGCTGGTGGACGGCGTCGTGCGCCGCATCTGCATCACACCCGTGGACGGCGTGCACGAGGTAAGCGAAATCCCGGGCGGCTGGCTGCCAGAAAGCAGACAGGCAAACGAGCAAGCGGGCAAGCCGGCCGGCCGGCAAGTCAAGATGTACAAGACCACGGTGGCCATTGTCGGGGCCGGACCTGCGGGACTGGCCTGCCGTGAGCAGCTGCGCGAGTGGGGTATCCCCAATCTGGTTGTGGACACGGGCGCCGCCGTCGGCGGACAGTTCAACATGCAGACGCACCAGTTCTTCTTCTTCGAGAAGGAGCAGAAGTTCGGCGGCATGCGCGGCTTTGACATCGCCGCGACGCTGGCCGGAGAAAGCGCCGACGGCATCCTGCTGAACACCGTGGTGTGGGACCTGCTGGAGGGACGACGCGTGGCCCTGAAGAACATCCTCACGCAAGAGGTCAGCTACATCGAGGCCGAACATCTCGTGGTGGCCACGGGCGCCGTGCCCTTCATGCCCTGCTTTGAGAACGACGACGTGCCGGGCGTCTATACCGCCGCCGTGTTCCAGAAGATGATGAACCAGGAGCTGACCCTCCTCGGAAAGAAGGTGCTCACCGTGGGCGCCGGCAACATCGGCTACCTCACCTCCTATCAGGCCGTGCAGGCGGGGGCGACCATCAAGGCCATCCTCGAAGGCATGGACCACGAAGGCGGCTTCCCTGTGCAGGCCAACCGCGTGCGTCGGCTCGGCATTCCCATCCTGACCTCTCACCTGTTGCTGAAGGCCATCCCCAACGCCGACCGTACGGGCATCACGGGTGCCGTGGTCTCGGAATGTAAGAACTTCCAGCCCATCCCCGGCACCGAGCAGGTGATTGACGACATCGACATCATCAACATCTGCACCGGTCTGCTGTCCGACAATCAGCTGCTGACGAAGGGCCGCCACGTCTTCGGCGCTAACGTCTATGGCTGCGGCGATGCCGTGCGCATCGGCGAGGGCACCAGCGCCGTGCTGCGTGGCCGTCAGGCAGGCTACGACGTGGCACAGGCCTTGGGCGTACGGGTCAACTACGATGACTATCTGGCCGTCTCGCGCGACTACATCGACTCGCAGCAGCGGCCCGTG
>JAILEU010000195.1 GCA_024697785.1 Bacteroidaceae bacterium
TACCGTGTCAGGACAACTCGAAGGCGAACTGGCAGCCACAGCCTTAGGTAAGATTTACACCTTCGGCCCCACCTTCCGTGCCGAGAATTCCAACACCACGCGCCACCTGGCCGAGTTCTGGATGATTGAGCCCGAGATGGCCTTCTACGATCTTGACGACCTCACGGCGCTCGAAGAAGAGTTCATCAAGTACTGCGTCCGCTGGGCCCTCGACAACTGTGCCGACGACCTCGCCTTCCTGAATAAGATGGTCGATTCCGGCCTGCTGGAGCGACTGAACCACGTCGTCGAGACTCCCTTCGTCCGCCTGCCCTACACCGAGGGCATCCGCATCCTCGAAGAGGCGGTCAGCAAGGGGCAGAAGTTCGAGTTCCCCATCTACTGGGGCTGCGACCTCGCCAGCGAGCACGAGCGCTACCTCGTCGAGCACCATTTCAAGGCTCCTGTCATCATGACCGACTACCCGAAAGAGATCAAGGCTTTCTACATGAAGCAGAATGCCGACGGCAAGACCGTCCAGGGTACCGACGTCCTCTTTCCCCAGATTGGCGAGATTATCGGCGGCAGCGTCCGCGAAGAGAACTACGACAAACTGATGGCCCGCATCGACGAGCTCCACATCCCCATGAAGGACATGTGGTGGTATCTCGACACGCGCCGTTACGGCACCTGCCCCCACGCCGGCTTCGGCCTCGGCTTCGAGCGCCTGCTGCTCTTCGTCACCGGCATGCAGAACATCCGCGACGTCATCCCCTTCCCCCGCACCCCCGGCCAGGCCGCGTTCTGACGCGCCGCGCCATTCCCATCGTCCAGTCCAGCGACAGTTTTTTCACGTCGCTGGGCTTTTTTCTCGGGTAAACGATTATCCTAACGACCGAATTGGGTAAAAGGAGGAAAATAAAAAAATGGCCGAAAAATTTGGCTACTTGAGTGGAAAAGAGTACCTTTGCAAGCCGATTATTATCTGCCTTTGAATAAAAGGCTAAGAATGAGCGCGCTAAGTGAAAAACGAGGCACTCTGCGATGTGTATTAGCCTGCGCATCGGAGGGGAAAACGCTCAGGGCAAGGGCGGACCGTGAGGCCGGCCGGAGCAAAAAAGAAAAAAACGTTAGTAGTAACAATTAAAAAGAAGAAATGGACACATTAAGTTACAAGACCGTATCGGTGAACCGCGAGACCGCCACGAAGGAGTGGGTGGTCGTCGACGCTACCGACCAGGTACTGGGTCGCCTTGGCACGAAGGTTGCCAAACTGCTGCGCGGCAAGTACAAACCTAATTTCACCCCTCATGTCGATTGTGGTGACAACGTCATCATCATTAATGCCGACAAGGTTCGCCTGACCGGCAACAAGTGGACGGACCGCGTCTATCTGCGCTACTCGGGCTATCCCGGCGGCCAGTATGAGTTCTCGCCCGCCGAGCTGAAGGCTCGTCCCAACGGCACGGAGCGTCTCGTGAAGAAGGTCGTCAAGGGTATGCTGCCCAAGAACAAGCTGGGCGCCAAGCAGCTCGACAACCTCTACGTGTATGAAGGTGCTGAGCATCCCCATCAGGCTCAGAGCCCCAAGGCAATCGATATTAACACGCTCAAATAAGAAAAGAAACAATGGAAGTAGTAAATGCATTAGGCAGACGCAAGAGCGCTGTTGCCCGCGTGTATGTGAAAGAGGGCAACGGACAGATCACAATCAACAAGCGTGACTTGACGCAGTATTTCCCCTCCACCATCCTGCAGTATGTGGTTAAGCAGCCGCTGAACAAACTGGAGGTTGCCGAGAAGTACGACATCAACGTGAACGTTTTCGGTGGCGGTTTCACGGGCCAGAGCCAGGCCATCCGTCTGGGCATCGCCCGCGCGCTGGTGAAGATCTACCCCGACGACAAGAAGACGCTCCGCAGTGAAGGTTTCATGACACGCGACGCCCGCGAGGTCGAGCGCAAGAAGCCGGGCCGCCCCAAGGCACGCCGCAGATTCCAGTTCAGCAAACGTTAATCGGACTTTTTGCTGCCTGAACGGAATCCCGTGTTTAGCATCCAAACCGCTTCGACTCTCCGCATAGCGGGATTACCCGGCGGTTGGTAAAAAAACGTATTTTACAAAAAGGAAAGTAAACAAATTCAAACCAAACATCATCTATGTCAAGAACAGATTTCGACACTTTATTGGAGGCTGGTTGCCACTTTGGCCACCTCAAGCGTAAATGGAACCCCGCCATGGCTCCCTACATCTTCATGGAGCGCAACGGCATCCACATCATCGACCTCCACAAGACCGTGGCCATGATCGACACGGCCGCAGAGGCTCTCAAGCAGATTGCCAAGTCAGGTAAGCGGATCCTCTTTGTTGCTACTAAGAAACAGGCTAAGGAAGTGCTCGCCGAGAAGGCCAGCGCCATCGGCATGCCCTACGTCATCGAGCGTTGGCCGGGCGGCATGCTCACCAACTTCCCCACCATCCGCAAGGCTGTGAAGAAGATGGCTACCATCGACAAACTCACCGAGGACGGCACGTACAAGAACCTCAGCAAGCGCGAGATGCTGCAGATCACCCGCCAGCGCGAGAAGCTTGAGAAGAACCTGGGCTCCATCGCCGACCTGACCCGTCTGCCCGCCGCCCTGTTCGTGGTCGACGTGCTGAAGGAGCAGATTGCCGTGCGCGAGGCTAACCGTCTGGGCATCCCCGTGTTCGGTATCGTCGATACCAATAGCGACCCCTCGAACATCGATTTCGTCATCCCCGCCAACGACGACGCCACCAAGTCCGTCGAGGTTATCCTCGACGCCTGCTGCGCAGCCATCGCCGAAGGTCTGGAGGAGCGTAAGATCGAGAAGCTCGACCAGGCAGAGCCCGCCGAGGAAGAGGAGAACGACGAGCGCGAGGCCGGCCGCCGCGAGCGTCCCCGCCGTGAGCGCACCCGACGCGCACGCATCGAGCGTCCCGCTGCTGCCGAAGAGGCTGCTCCCGCCGAGGAGGAAGAGGCTCCCGCTGCCGAGGCTGAAGCTCCCGAAGCCGAGTAACCCCTAACCCCTAAACTCTAACCCCTAAACACTAATTTACAATGGCTGTAAGTATAGCAGATATTCAGAAGCTCCGCAAGATGTCAGGCGCCGGTTTGGCCGACTGCAAGAAGGCCCTTGAAGAGGCTGAGAGCGATTTCGACAAAGCAATGGAAATCATCCGCAAGCGTGGTCAGGCCATCGCCGCCAAGCGTAGCGACCGCGACGCCTCCGAAGGCTGCGTCCTCGTGAAGGTCGACGGCACGTTCGGTGCCATCATCGCCCTCAAGTGCGAGACCGACTTCGTGGCTTCCAACGCCGATTTCATCAAGTTGGCTCAGGACATCCTCGACGCCGCCGTTGCCGCCCGCTGCAAGACCCTCGAAGAGGTCAACGCCCTCCCCATGGGCGACATGACCATCGCCGAGGCCGTTACCGCCCGTAGTGGTGTCACCGGCGAGAAGATGGAACTCGATGGCTACATGACCCTCGAGGCTCCCGCCCTTGCCAGCTACAACCACATGGGCAAGAACTTCCTCTGCACCCTCGTCGCCTTCAACAAGGAGATGGCCAACGAAGCTGCCGGTCACGAAGTGGCCATGCAGGTTGCCGCCATGAACCCTGTCGCCGTTGACGAGGCCTCCGTCCCCGCCGAGGTCATAGAGCGTGAAAAGACCGTTGCCATCGAGAAGACCAAGCTCGAACAATGCCAGAAGGCTGTCGAGGCTGCCCTCAAGAAGGCCGGTTACAACCTCTATACCGCCGAGAACGAAGAGCACATCGCCGAAGGCATCGCCAAGGGTTACATCACCGAGGCACAGGCCGACGACATCCGTCGCATCAAGACCGAGGTTTTCGAGCAGAAGGCTGCCACCCTGCCCGCACAGATGGTCGAGAACATCGCCAAGGGCCGTATGGCTAAGTTCTACAAAGAGAACTGCCTCCTCAATCAGGACTACATCCAGGACACGAAGATCACCGTGGCCGACTTCCTGAAGAAAGAGGAGAAGGACCTCACCGTTACCGCCTTCCGCCGCTTCAGCCTTCGCGCCGAGTAATCCGCACGAGGCAATCGCCAAGCAAGGCAATCCCATTGGGGCGTGACCATCCGGGCATGCCCCAATGCCTTTTTTTATTCCACTACGCTGGCGCCATAGCCCACTACGCTGGCGCCATAGCCCACTACGCTGGCGCCGCAACGCACTACGTTAGCGCCACGACCCACTACGTTTTTTTTAGAGTAGCGATGGATGCAAAAAACATGAAAAAAACGAAAAGACTTTTTGCGAGTAAGGAGGGGGTAACGCATCGGAAAAAGGGGCCAAAGCACGATTTTTAGGCCTTTTAGAGCCGTATTTTGCGCCTTTTTCCCCTCTTTCGGGCCTTGCAACTGAAACGCTCAATGGTCAACATTTTTGTATACTATTGTCTTTCTGTCTTTTAGAAGATGAAAAACAATCGAGCGTTTCAGTTTCAGTTGTTTCAGTTATTATTTAAAGGGTAACCTTTTCTTTTTATATATATATAATATTTATATAATATATTGATTATTAATAATATATATAATAAAAAAGGAGGCTTTAGAGAGATGTGATACCTTCAAAAAAAACTGAAACAACTGAAACGCTTACATGTAACAGATTCTAATTCAGGACTATAATCAAAAAAAGTGCGTTACACAGCGTTTCAGATTGTGTCAAAAAGCCAAAAACCGACCCCTAAACATGGCTTTTCTCGCTCAAAAGTCGTGTGGTCATTATCTTTTAGGGGTATTTTTTGCGCTTTCAAAAGATACACTTTATCTTTGCAGTCGGAAACGTAAAGCTACATGATTACCGGCGCGACTGCGCGAGGTGAAACCATATAAACCATAAACCGTACAGAACGATGAAACGATTCAACCTCTACATCCTCCTCGGCCTTTCGGCCATCCTTTTCACGTCCTGCGGCGGACATCCGAAGGGTGCGAAACAGCAAAACTACACCCCCTGGACAAAGGGTGCCTTCGAGACGGGCCGTTACAGGAACGTGTTTGTCGAGATGGGCTACGAGCCTGCCGCCGTCGAGGCTAAGCTGAAGGAAGTGTTCAACGACGTGTTCCGCGGTCCCGACAAGGTCTATTTCGAAGTGGGCGACTCGATGGCTTACGTCAGCGACATCAAGAACCACGACGCCCGCACGGAGGGCATGTCATACGGCATGATGATTGCCGTGCAGTTTGGCGAGAAGGACATCTTCGACCGCCTGTGGCGCTGGAGCCGTAAGTACATGCAGCACCAGCAGGGGCCGCGCGAGGGCTATTTCGCCTGGAGCTGCCGTACCGATGGCACCCACAATAGCGACGGCGCCGCCAGCGACGGCGAGCTCTACTTCATCACCGCCCTCCTCTTCGCCTCGAACCGTTGGGGCGACGACACGGGCATCGACTACAAGGCCGAGGCGCGGCGCATCCTCGACGCCGTCCAGCCACGCGAATACACCCCTCAGGCGCCGCCCGCCGGTTTCGGCGGACAACAGCCCCAAGGACCCCGGCAGATGTATCTCATCGACCCCGCCACGAAGCTCATCACCTTCACCCCCGACGGCTGGGGACAGCGCTTCACCGACCCCAGCTACCACGTGCCCGCCTTCTACGAGGTGTGGGCCAAATGGGCCGACGACGGCCGAAGCGACCATTGGTACGAGTGTGCCCGCCTGAGCCGCGAGTTCATGCACAAGTGTGTCAACCCGCAGACGGGCCTGAACCCCGACCAATGCCAGTTCGACGGCAGCGAGATGCCCATGCCGCGATTCCCCGGCATGCCCCAGCGCCCGCAGGGCGAGGCGCCACGGCGGTCAGGCAACAACAATTTCCGCTATGACTCATGGCGCGTGCCCATGAACATGGCCCTCGACTACGAGTGGAGCTGTGCCGACGGCGAGTGGCAGCGGCAGTATGGCGAGACGATTCAGAACTTCTTCTATGCACAGGGCATCGACACGTTCCTCGACCAGTACCGCACCGACGGCACCCTGCCCGAGGACGACGAGATACTCGGCGCCGGCGGCTTCCGCAAGCTGCGCCACAGCATCGGCCTTGTCGCCACCACGGCTGCCGCGTCGGTAATGTGCTCGCATCCCAAAAGCAAGGAGTTTGTCGATGCGCTTTGGAACGCCCGCCATGTGCCCTTCGATGACGGCTACTTCGACGCTTATTATGACGGTCTGCTCCGCCTCTTCGCCTTCATGCACCTCAGCGGCAACTACCGCATCATCACTCCTGCCTCCGGCGCTTCCCGTTGACAGAACGTCAAGGCCCTTTGCGAGTAAGATGAACCATCATTTCTGACGTCCAAAAATGACCTTAAACATGAACGACCGACACTTCTTTGCCCTCGCTTGCCTTTTTTGTTGCACCTTGTTATGGGTGAAACCGTCCGGCATCTACGCACAGGACATTCGCTGGGGCGATCTCGGCAACGGTACCTATGCCAATCCTGTCCTTCTTGCCGACTATAGCGACCCCGACGTCATCCGCGTGGGGAAGAAGTACTACATGACCTGCTCGGAATTTCATTTCATGGGCATGCCCATACTCGAAAGCGACGACATGGTGAACTGGCGCATCATAGGCCAGATCTACCATCGCTTCGACAATGATGAGTTTGAAACCATGTCGGGCTATGGCCAGGGCACCTGGGCGCCTGCCCTGCGCTATCATGACGGACGCTTCTGGATGTATGTCTGTACGCCCAACTCCGGGCTTTACATGTCCACCTCCGTCCGCCCTGAAGGACCGTGGGCTCCGCTCCATCAGGTGGTGGCCGTGAAGGGATGGGAAGACCCGTGCCCCTTTTGGGACGATGACGGACAAGCCTATCTGGGGCATAGCCGCGTGGGTGCCGGACCCATCATCATCCATCGCATGAGCGCCGATGGCAAACAGCTGCTCGACGAAGGACGAACCGTCTATGAGGGGCCTGTGGCCGAGGGGACAAAGTTCCTGAAAAAAGACGGATACTACTATCTGAGCATCCCTGAGGGCGGGGTGGCTACCGGCTGGCAGACCATCCTCAGAAGCCGCAATATCTATGGCCCATACGAAGGGCGGCGTTGCCTGGAGACAGGCACGACGGCGGTCAACGGCCCCCATCAGGGCGCGCTGGTGGACACGCCCGAGGGCGAGTGGTGGTTCTTTCATTTTCAGGATCGTTCGCCCTTGGGGCGTGTCCTCCACCTGCAACCTGTGGTGTGGCAGGACGACGGCTTTCCCCTCATCGGCCAGGACATAGACGGCAACGGAGTGGGAGAGCCTGTCGGCACTTGGACTAAACCCGCCACGGGCAAGAGCCGTAAGCCCCGTATGCCGCAAAGTTCCGACCGCTTCCGCAACTGCGTCCTCTCGCCCCAATGGGCCTGGAACCACAATCCCGTTGATAGCTGCTGGTCGCTCACTCGTCGCAAGGGATGGCTCGCCCTGAAGGCGCTGAAGGCCGACCGCTTGCGTGGCGCACGCAATACGCTTACGCAGAAGTCGATGGGGTATGCCGGTCAGGCTACCGTCAGGCTCGACTTCAGCCAAATGGCTTCCGGCCAGCGGGCTGGATTGTGCTGCCTCGGAGGAGCCACCTGCGCTATAGGAATAGAGAGAACGGACGACGGGCTGTACCTCTATTCCGAGCGCGACGGAACGTCCGCTCGCTCCCATCCTGTGACCGGCAATAGGAAAAGGTCTGTGTTGTTGCGCGTCACGGTGGATGACGTGCGGAACGTCCATCAGTTCGCCTATAGCCTTGACGGAAAGCACTTCGCCGACCTTGGCGAACCCTTCGCAGAACGTAATGCCGACTGGAAGGGCTATCGCCTCGGGCTTTTCACCTATAATACGACCGATAACGTGGGCGGCGAAGCCTATTTCACAGACTTCACCTATCAGATCTACGACCACGGTCCCGGAAAACCGCGTCGTCAGTAGTAACGCCCGATAAGGCTGACAGCGGGGTGTTGCGAGAGGGCTGTGGGGTTGGAGCCCGGCTCGCCTTCGGGAACGGGCAGGCCGCGGCTTTGGTAGAACGTCGCCCAATAGGGCAGGATATGGCCGTCGGCGCCGTGGAACGACATAGGTTCGGGCGAGAAAATGAGGTTTCCTTTATGGTCAACGTAGGACTTCTGCACCAGCTCCGAGCAGTAGATTTCGTCGTCGGTTGGGCTGTAAACGGCATCGTATTGCCGGCCGAGGAAGGCTTTGGCGTTGCGGACGGATGTCCTGCGGTCGAAGTCGTCCTTTATGCGGCCAACAAGTACTAGCGGTTTGCCATCAGCCGTATGTTCGGCCTGAATGAGGAAGGCATCAAGCGGACAGAGTCGAACGCCTTTCTTTGTGGTAGCCTCCAGCACGTGCAGACGCCCCTTATGGGTGCAGACGATGCCCACGTGGTCGATGTGCGGAGCCTGGTCCCTGTTCGTCGCTTTGACGATGGCTGTTCCCAGGTTGTCGGCCGTTGTGTCTGCCACGACCGTGAAAAGCAGGTCGCCAGACTTCAGCCGCGGCTGTGCGGCCATCCAGCTGCAAAGGCCTAAGGCAAGGAGAAGAGTGAGCAGGCGTTGCATGTTCGCTTCAGCGGCTTAGGGGGTTATCATTTTTATAGGAGCTATAGGAACTATAGGTACTATAGGCCCTGTCAGGCTGGCGCCTTTCATTTGCAATAGCGTTCGAGAAGGGTGGCGGCGGTGGCGTCGCCGAGGCTGACGGCCCGCTCAAGCAGGGGACGGGCGCGACGGGTGTCGCCCTTCACGGCATAGCAGTAACCCAGCAGTCGGTTACAGTCGACGTCGTTGGGATAGTTGGCGATAAGGGCTTCTAACAAGGGCTGGGCTTCATCGACACGGTTGACGCGGATGTTCAGCGAGGCCTTCTCCAGATAATAGATGGCCAGCGGGTTGATGCTGATGGCGAGGTCGATGTCGTCGAGAGCCTGCTGGAACATGCGGGCGCTGGCCTCGGCCTGTTCGCGCAGGTAGTAGAACCGATCGTTGATGGATGTGCCTGAGAGCTTTTCGTAGAGGTTGAAGTCGGCCACGGCAGGACGGTATTTCTCATGACGGGCTTTCATCAGCGCCCGTTCAAGCACATAGGACGCGCTCTGGTAGTCGAGACCCGCATCGGGTGTCGCTCCGGCCGGAGAGGCTTTGACGACGGCGCTGTCCATGAGGGCAATGGCGCGGTCGTAGCTGTCGGGCAATTGCTCGCAGGCGATGGCCGCGTTGTAGAAGTTGTCGGGTGTGGCATCCGCCATCTGGCAGATGGAGAGATAGGCCTCGAGAGCCCCTTCGCCGTCGTTCAGCGCAAGGCGGATGTCGCCCAGCTGCTGCCAATAGATGGCAAGGGGATTGATGGAGATGGCCTGTTCTACCTCGGCAGCTGCACGCTGTAGCGACCAGTCTTTGTAGTGGAGCGTCGAGTCGGCCTGCAGGGCGCCGATAATCTGACGACTGATCTGATAATGGATGTCGTCTTTGTTTTCGGCCAGCTCAAGTGCCTTCGCCTGGTCGGCCTCGGCTAACGCGAAGTGGTCGGCATCGCCCTTGGCGATATGAAGCGCAGCACGGCGGATGTAGCCGTCGGACTCCTCAGGAAACTGGCTGATGAAACTCTCGACAATCTCGCTATAGTAGGGCGTATCGTTCTGGTTTCCCGACACAAACAGATAGACTTGTGCCTGTTCGACATCCTCAGGCAACGATTTGGGGAAGATGATGTTGCGGTAGGAGGGCTCGTTGAGCGTCAGAGCTTTTATCTCTAGTCCCGTGCCGAAACGGGCGTCGAGGGCGTAGAAGATGGTGTCGCCTTCAGCCGATGGCTGGAGCACGGCCGCCAGCTGCCCCTTGTCCGTCAACAGCGGGCGGCCGGCCAGGCTGGCGGTAGCGGCTGCGCCCGAGAGCGTGTAGTAGCTATAGCCCTCGCTGACCTGTTCCACATGGCTGATGGTGAGCCACTCGCCAACGTCCTTCTTGGTGGCGGTGGAGACGGGGAGCAGGTAGAGGCGTTCGCCGACGGACAACGCCAGCGAGTCGGCCGAGAGCACCTTCTGCTTCTTGTCCGTCTCGACGCTCAGCCGGATGACGTTATACAGCTCGCTGGCTCCCTTTACTTTCAGCACTTGGCGCGTCGTGCCGGCTGCGTCTGTCGTCACGGCAGACGTGGCGCCCGCGAAGAGCTCGTAGGCTGTCAGCAGTTCTCCCCGCTCACCAACGAAGAACCCCTGGCCGGTGGCGAGGAGATGGCCTTCGTTGTCGTAGGTCATGATAGAGCAGGTGGCTTCGTGGGCTTTTTTGAGCGGCTTGCCGATTTTGACTGCAGCCGGAGCTGGCAGGACAAAGAGAGAGAACAGGATGAGGAAGCTGATGCTTTTTTTCATACTCAGTAGGGTTTTGAAAACGATTCCGTCCGCTGGCGGACGACTTCATAGATAAGGATGCCTGCTGCTACCGAAACGTTGAGCGAGCCGATGTGGCCATATTGGGGAATGGCAATCCAATCGTCGCAGAGGGCGAGGTGCTCGGCCGGAATGCCGGTGTCCTCGGCTCCCATGATGAGGCAGACGGGGTCGGAGAGCTGAGCCTGGGTATAGTTCTCGCGTCCCTTCTCTGTGGCGCCGACGATGCGGAATCCGCATTGTTTGAGGTATTTGATGGTAGCCGTAAGGCTGCCTTCGCGGCAGACGGGAAGGGTGTGCAGGGCGCCGGCAGAGGTCTTCATGGCGTCAGCACCTGCGCTCACGCTGTCGTGGGTGGGGATGATGACGGCATCGACGCGGGCACAGTCGCAGGTGCGGGCTATGGCGCCGAAGTTCCGCACGTCCGTCACGCCGTCAAGCATGACGAAGAAGGGACTCCTCCCCTCCTCGAAAAGGGTGGGGACGAGGTCCTCAACATGCTGGTAGGTCACGGCGGACATGAAGGCTATGACGCCCTGGTGGTTCTTGACGGTAATCCGGTTGAGCTTCTCAACGGGGACACGCTGTACGGGAATCTGTGTGCCACGCAGGGTGGTGTAGAGCTCACGGGCGAGGTCGCCTTGCATGTCTTTTTTTACGAGCACACGGTCGATGTCCTTACCCGCCTCGATGGCCTCGATGACGGCTCGGATGCCAAAGATAAAATCAGACTTATTCATGGGGAATGGGGCCTACGGGTTTAATTGGGCATAGGGTGCTGGAGGGAGAGGAGCGAGCGTGCATTAGCGATGGCAGCCTCGGTGAGCGTGGCGCCACTAATCATGGCTGCAATCTCATACACCCGTTCATCGGGCGTCAGGCGCCGGATGGAGGTGACAGTTCCAGTGGCGGTTTCCTCTTTGCTGACCTTGTAGTGGGTTGCTCCTCGGGCGGCAATCTGCGGCAGGTGGGTGATGCTGATGATCTGACGGTCGCAGGACCCCATCTCTTGCATGATGCTGCCCATGCGGTCGGCAATATTACCAGAGATGCCGGTATCGATTTCATCGAAGATGATGGTGGGGAGTCCGCGTGAGGCTGCTGTCATGGCCTTGATGGCCAGCATGACGCGCGATATTTCGCCACCGGAAGCGACATCGCTGATGTCTTGCAGGGAGGTGCTTTTGTTGGCAGAGAAGAGGAAGCTGACGGCGTCCATCCCTGTGTTGTCCGGCGTGGTGCGGGGCATGACTTCCACTTTGAAGCGGATGTTAGGCATGCCCAATGGTTTGAGCCTTTCAACGATATTCTTCTCGGCTATCTGGGCCGTCTTCTTTCTGGAAGCGGTAAGCAGTCCGCCGGCATCTGACAGGGCCTTCCGGGCTCTCTCCAAGGCTTTCTGTAAATCGGCAATATGGCTATCGCTGTTGTCGATGGCGTCCAGCCGTTCCCGAAGGTCGTGCTCAATGGCAAGCAGTTCGGCTGTTCCCATGACATGGTGTTTCTGCTGAAGCGTGTAAATGAGGTTCAGCCGCTCTTCCACTTCGGCAAGCCGCTCGGGGTCGAACGAAATGCGTTCGGAGGTGCTCTCAATCTCGTTGGCAATATCTTTCAGTTCGATGTAGCTGCTCTCCATGCGCTCGGACCATTCGGAAGCCTTGGCGTAGTTTTTCGAGAGGGAATCCAAGGTGCTGACGCAGGTTCTCAGACTGCTGAGCAGGTCGTTCTCGCCGTTGCTCAACAGGCTCACGGCTGCGTACATGCTTGACTTGATATCTTCGGCATTCTCCAGCATGTTCCGTTCGGACTCCAGCTCCTCCTCTTCTCCTTCCTTCAGCTTCGCTTCGTCGAACTGCTGAAGCTGGAAGCGGAGATAATCCTCGTCGGCTTTGTTTTTCTCCCGTTCTTCCTCAGCCTTGCGGAGCGCTTGCTCTGCTGAACAGAACGTTTTGAACGCCTCCTGGTAAGCAGTCCGTTCACGCTGGTTCCCTGCCAAGGTGTCGAGAACCTCCATCTGGAAGCTTTCGGTGTTGAGCAACAGGTTCTGGTGTTGCGAGTGGATGTCGATAAGCCGGTTGCCTAAGGCTTTCAGCTGGGCCAGCGAAGCTGGCGTGTCATTCACGAATGCACGGCTCTTGCCTCCCGACGACAGCTCGCGCCGGATGATGCATTCGTCGTCATACTCCATGTCGTTTTCTTCGAAGAACGGGCGGAGGTTGTAGCCTGTCACGTCGAACGTGCCCTCGATGACGCACTTGGCTGCACCCTCACGGATGGAACTGCTGTCGGCACGGTTGCCGATCAGCAGGCCGATGGCACCCAGCAGGATGGACTTTCCGGCGCCCGTCTCGCCTGTAATGACGGAGAATCCCTGCTCGAAATTTATCTTAAGCGATTCGATGAGTGCGTAGCTTTTGATGGAGAGCGATTTCAGCATGTCATTTTTTCTTCTTCATCTCCTCCCATTCGTTGCTGAGGGAGGGATTGACATTACTTAGAATCTTGCTGACGTCGTCTTTCTCCTTGGTGGTACCCTTGGAGTAGATGTTGAGCAGCTCGTCTTGCTTTATTTCGGTAAACAGGCCTGGTAAGGCCGACATGGGCTTGTTGTCTTTTGCCTTCTGTAGCAGGGCTAAGGCCGTGGTGATGTTTCCTCGTCCGCGCTCGGCATTCTGTGCCATCTCGTCCAGTCCGCCGCGATGATAGTCGTAGAGCAGCTGTCGCAGAGGCTCCAGCGAGCCGTTCATGTAGTCGTTGATGATGGCATGACGGTTCTTGTCGTCATCGAACGCTTTCCAGCCGGCCACATCGAGCATCTGTGCGTTGTTCACCACGTTCTCGGCCTTGAGCAAAATGTCCGTGCCGCCTTTGGGCGCAAACGTGTCCATGTCGAGGCCGATGATGAGATAGGCGTAGTAGGCAAGCACGGCGGTCAGGTTGTTGCTGACGACGTCGTCAGAAAACTCCAGCTTGTCGAACTCCACGTAGCTGAACGTTACGGCGGGGTCGCGGAAGCTGAAAACGACGGTGTTGTAAGACGTGTTGAAGACAGGGCGGTTGCTCTGGACGATGAGCTCGCAGCTGAATGTCCCTTCGTTGGCATATTCGTTGACGATGAAGTTGAAGCTGCACGCAATCTTCTCGCGGTTGCTGTACTGGGCATTCGACCATTTGCGGGTGTTGAGGAACTCGCTTATGGCCGTTTCCAACGTGGTGAAGACGGCGTTGTCGGTACCCTGAATTTTAGAGGCGTTGACAACAACCTTGGCGTCGAGCTCTTGTGCCTGTGCCTGTGGGCCGGCAACCATCGCGAGGAGGGCGGCGGGGAAAATGAACAATAGAAAGCCGCGTAGCAGACGATGTCTGCGGGCGGGGGTGCTTGCGTGATGGTACATACGTTGATTCATTTTCCGGTTTTCTGTTTGATTAGCGTCTCTCTCTCAGCCGCACCTTGGTCAGCACTTGCTTGGTGTTGAGGGGAAAGTCGCTCTTCATGATCCAGTCGTAGTAGCTCGGGTCGCGATAAAGGACTTCGGTGAGGCGCTGCCCCTTGTACTTCCCGAAGTTGACAATCTCTTCGCCCTTTTCATTGTAGATGAAAAAGCCGGAGAAGTCCACGTTACGGGTGTAGGAGGTGTACTCAGAGAGCCAGTCGATGTTGTTTTGCAGCTGGTCGTAGCGGTCGAGCTGAGCCTTGAGCACCTCATAGGTGGCGCGGGTGTCGCCTTCGGCGCTATGGGCGTCCTCCAGGTTCTTGCCACAGTAGAATTTGTAGGCTGCTGAGAGGGTGCGTTGTTCCATCTTGTAGTATATGACCTGCACGTCGATGAAGCGTGGACGGCTGAAATCGAGGTCCACCCCGGCGCGCAGGAATTCTTCGGCCAGCATGGGGACATCGAAGCGGTTTGAGTTGAAGCCGGCGATGTCGCTGCCCTCAAAGAGGTTGGCCACTTCCTGGGCTATCTGGGCAAACGTAGGCTTGTCGCGCACGTCGTCGTCAGTAATGTGGTGTACGGCGGTTGCCGCGGGCGGTATGGGCCTGCCGGGGTTGACGCGATAGGTTCTGGCTGTTTCCTTGCCGTCGGGGAAGACCTTCAGCAGGCAGATTTCGACGATGCGGTCGTTGGTGACGGAGGTGCCTGTCGTCTCCAGATCAAAGAAGACGACAGGCTTAGTGAGGTTGAGTTCCATGAGCGATGGCGGGGATTAGTCGTTGAGCATCATCGGCATGAGCAGCATCAGCAGGTCGGTGTTCTCTTCCTGAAGGGTAGGGGTGATGACGCCGGCGCGGGACGGGTCGGAGACTTCGATGCAGATCTCCTCGCCGGAGATGTTGCTGATGATGTCCATGAGGAAGGTCGATTTGAAGCCGATGCTCATGGGCTCGCCGTCGTACTGGCAGATGATATGCTCTTCGGCCGAGGAGGCGAAGTCGAGGTCCTGGGCAGAAATGTGCAACTCGTTGTTCTGCAGGCGCAGTTTGACAAGGCTGCTGCTGGCAGACGAGCATACAGACACACGGCGGAGGGCACTCAGCAGGGCCTGACGGTTGATGGTGACCTTGTATGGGTTGCTCTGCGGGATGACGGAGTTGTAGTTGGGATAGCGTCCCTCAATGAGGCGGCACACCAGACGGTGGTTGGGAAGCGTGAACACCGCGTTGCGGCTGTCGAAAGAGATGGCGATGTCGTCAGCCTCCTTGCTCAGCAGTCCCTTCAGGATGTTGGCCGGCTTCTTGGGCAGGATGAAAGCGGCCTTCTCTTCGCCGTTGATGGAGAAAAACTTGTCGCGAACGAGTTTGTGGCCGTCGGAGGCAACCATGGTCAGGCTGTCGGCGTTGATGTCGAAGTAGATTCCGTTCATGACGGGGCGCAGCTCGTCGTCGGCTGTGGCAAAAAGCGTGCGGTTGATGCCGTCAAAAAGCGTGGTGGCGCTCATACTGAAGTTGACGGGTGTCTCGCCAAGCAAAGCGGTGGTGGGGTACTCGTCGGCCTGCTGGCCAACCATGCTGAACTTACCGTTCATGTATTCGATGGTGATGGCCATGTTGCTCTCGTTGACGTTGAAGACGATGGGCTGCTCGGGCAGTTCCTTGATGGCGTCGAGGATACTCTTCGAGCCGATGGCGAAATGTCCGTTGGCATCGTACTCAACGACGGGAAGCGAGGTGTCAAGTGTGGTCTCGTTGTCTGAGGCGGTAATGGAGAGGATGCCGTCCTCGAGGTTGAAAAGGAAACAGTCCAGAATGGGCAGGGCGCTCTTGGAATTGATGACACGGCCGATGGACTGAAGGCGATTGCACAGCTCTGTGCTGGTTACTACGAATCTCATAATGCTATTTTATTATTGGTTTATTATTTTAAATAGGATATATTATCTGCAAAGATAGACAAAATAACGCATCAACTGAAAAAAAGTTCAAAAAAAATAGTGTTGTAAGGAAAAAAAGCGTAAATTCGCAGCGGATTTTATAAGAAGTATATGGAATTAACAGGAAAAATCATTATTGTTCAGCCCGAGCGTAGTGGTGTGAGCCAGCGTACGGGAACGGAATGGAAAGTTCAGGAATATGTATTGGAAACCATCAACGAGCAGTTCCCGCGCAAGATGGTTTTTGAGGTGTTCGGCGCCGATCGTATCGCCAATTTCAACATCAAGGCCGGTGAAGTGATGACCGTGTCGTTTGATATCGATGCTAGCGAATACAAAGATCGTTGGTATAATCGCATTCGCGCCTGGAAGGTGGACCGTAATGTTACCGCCCAGCCTGTTGCTGCTCCGGCACCAGCTGGTGTCGCCCCGACTCCCGCTCCCGCTGTCGCTCCCGCTGCTCCTGCTCCCGCCTACACCGAACCTGTCCCGCAGGCTCCTGGCGAAGGCTCTGTGGACGACCTTCCCTTCTGATGGGACGTCGGAAAAACGAAGTTTCCGTTAAGCCAAATGACCAAAGCAAAGTTAGCTTAGGTATGGCGAGATAACGAAGGATGTAATCCAGCTAAAAATAGTTTTTTTTTCATAATTTTTGTATCGTTTTTTGAAGTAAGCTTATTAAAACCGGGAAAGGCCGCGACGTGAGTTGCGGCCTTTCTATTTCTTGATTCCCTTGTTAGTTCAGGAGTTCATGCTCATCAGGAACTCCTCGTTTGAGCGGGTGTCCTCCAACCGTCCCTTGACGAAGTCCATCGCCTCGATGGGGTTCATGTCGGAGAGATACTTGCGGAGAATCCACATGCGGTTGAGCGTATCCTGGTCGTGCAGCAGGTCGTCGCGTCGGGTGCTTGACGCCATGATGTTGACGGCGGGGAAGATGCGCTTGTTGCTGAGCGCGCGGTCGAGCTGGAGCTCCATGTTGCCTGTGCCTTTGAATTCCTCAAAGATGACCTCGTCCATCTTGCTACCGGTATCGATGAGCGCCGTAGCGATGATGGTGAGCGATCCGCCGTCCTCGATGTTGCGTGCGGCGCCGAAGAAGCGTTTGGGCTTGTGGAGGGCATTAGCGTCGACGCCACCTGACAGCACCTTGCCCGAAGCCGGGGCTACGGTGTTGTAGGCTCGCGCGAGGCGGGTGATGGAGTCGAGGAAGATGACGACGTCGTGGCCGCACTCTACCATGCGCTTGGCTTTTTCGAGCACGATGCCGGCAATCTTCACGTGCCGGTCGGCGGGCTCGTCAAACGTAGAGGCGATGACCTCGGCATTAACGCTACGGGCCATGTCGGTAACCTCTTCGGGGCGCTCGTCGATGAGCAGCACCATCATGTATACCTCCGGATGGTTGGCCGCGATGGCGTTAGCGATGTCCTTCAGCAGAATGGTCTTTCCCGTCTTGGGCTGAGCGACGATGAGGCCGCGCTGTCCCTTGCCGATGGGCGAGAAGAGGTCGACGACGCGGGCGGATAGGTTGTCGTTGTTGCCCGTGCAGAGGCGGAACTTCTCGTCAGGGAAGAGGGGCGTGAGATGCTCGAAGGGGACGCGGTCGCGCACAATCTCGGGGTCCAGACCGTTGATCTTCTCGATGGACGAGAGGGGGAAATACTTCTCGCCTTCCTTGGCCGGACGGAGGGTGCCTTCGACGACGTCGCCCGTCTTGAGGCCGTAGTGCTTAATCTGATTCTGCGAGACGTAAATGTCGTCGGGCGAGGGCAGGTAGTTGTAGTCCGATGAGCGGAGCAGGCCGAAGTTGTCGGGGAGGATTTCAAGCACACCCATACACTTTATCATGTCTTCGAAGTCGTAGAGGTTCTCCATCTCGGCCTTGCGCTTCTCCTCTTCCTGCTGAGCCAGGAGTTCTTTTTCCAGACTCTCTTTCTCCAGCCGTTCTTTCTCCTGCTGACGGCGTTCTTCCTTCTCCTGTGCGCGGCGCTCCTGCTCTTGCAGGCGACGTTCTTCCTCCTCGATGCGCCCTTGCCTCTCCTGCAGGCGGCGTTCGGCTTCGAGGATGCGTTGTTGTGTGTCCATGCGGCGCAGGGCCTGCGGAGCAGCTTTTCCTTCGGGCATCTTTGCTGTGGTGGAATTCTCCGGCTCGATGGGCGCAGTTTCCTTCAAAGCGGGGTCGTCGCTGAAAAGGGTAGGGGTGTTGTCTGCGGCAACATCGGCGTTGGCGCCTCCCTGAGAGGCTTTTTTCTTCTTTGATCGTCCGGCTTTCCGCTGCGGCTCGTCCAGCTTGGTCTGCTCGAACTTGTCAATCAGCTCGGCGGGCAGTTCGGCGGGCTCGGAAGGCATGTCCTCGATGGGCACAAAGTCGCTGGATTCGCCTTTGGGCTGGGCTTGTGTGTCGGCGCCTTTTGCTTGCTCAGCGGTGGTTTCTGCTTTTCCGGCGGTGGCTTCGGTCGGGGCTGCGGCTGCTTCTGCCTGAGCGGCAGCAGCCTTCTCGGCCTCTACGAGAGCTTTTGGCTTGCGCCCGCGGCGCTTCTTGGGCTGAGCGACAGCTTCGCCTTCGGCCGACGGGGCAGCCTCGCCTGACTGTGCCTCGGGCTGAGGCTTCTCTTCCTGCTTGGGGCTTGCCTCCGGCTGGGGCGTAGCCGCCTTTTCGCCTTTCCTGTTTTTCTTCGCCTTAGGCTGTTCGGGCGTCTCGGGGGTCTTCTTTTCGGTCTCTTGGACAGCCGCTTTCTCGGCCTCGTCGTTGTTGGCCGAAGCCGGCTTGTCGTTGCCGTTGGGCGCGACTGGTTTCGACACGGTCTGTGGCACTTCGTCGAACTTCTTGCCTTTGTCCTGGTTGGCCGAATATACCTTGCTGATGGTGCCGGTCTTATTGATACGGTTGCGTTGCTTCTTCTCTGCGGCAGCCTCTTTCTCTGCGGCTTTCTGCGAGCCCGCTATGGCCTGTGCGTCAAGAATCTGATAAATGAGGTCGCGCTTTTCGTACGATTTGATGTTTTTGATTTCAAATTCAGCGGCAATGTCCTGCAGTTCCTGCAGTTCTTTCTTGTTAAGTTGAATGATGTTGTACATACGTAAATAATAAACCTGTCTCCAAAGGAGGGGAGTGGTGGCGGGCGAAAGCCCCTTTTTTTCTATTAGTGGGTTGGAATGGTAGAAAAACCTGCCGTTTTTTCTTTTCGGCCCGCAAAGATAGGCATTATCTTTTTAAAAAGTGCACAACTCTTGCTGTTTTTTGTTTTTTTTAATGATTATCGAGGCTGTTTTTACTTTTCCGCTTTTAGCGTGCGGTTGATTTGTTCGATGTAGTCGAGCAGCTCGTCGCGTCCTGTGCCCTTTTCGGCCGAGGTCACGAAGTAGGGCGGAAGTTCTTCCCATTGTTCGGACAGCTTGTCCAGATAGGCGCGCACGTTTTCGCGCAGCCGTCCCCCGCCCAGCTTGTCGGCCTTGGTGAAGACGATGGAAAAGGGCACTCCGTTCTCGCCCAGCCATTCGATGAAGCGTAGGTCGATGTCGAGGGGTGCATGACGGCAGTCGATGAGCAGGAAGAGGTTGGTCATCTGCATGCGGTTGAGGATGTAGCTCTCGATGATTTGCTGCAGTTTCTCACGCTGTTCCTTGCCGCGGCTGGCATAGCCGTAGCCCGGCAGGTCAACGATGTACCATTGTCCGTTGACGAGGAAGTGGTTGATAAGCATGGTCTTGCCCGGGGTGGACGAGGTCATGGCCAGTCCATGTTTGCGTGTGAGCATGTTGATGAGGCTCGACTTGCCGACGTTCGATCGGCCGATGAAGGCATACTCCGGGAGGCCGTCCTGCGGACAGCGGGCGATGTCGGTGTTGCTGATGACGAATGTGGCGCTTTTTATCTCCATAAAACGGGGTCTTGTGTAGATTTTGGGGCAAAGATACGTTTTTTCTTTGAATAATCCGTATCTTTGCGGACAAAAACGAAAGAACGGCCACAGAACAGGATGTCGGAGCAGTATTCATCGGTTCTTTTAGAGCGGGCGGTGAGCGAGTTTGCCAAGCTGCCAGGCATAGGGCGCAAGACGGCGTTGCGCCTTGTGCTATACCTGCTTCGCCAGCCGGTGGACGAGTCTGACGCGTTTGCTGCCGCCGTGTCTGAGCTGCGCCATCAGGTGCGCTACTGCCGCGTCTGCCATAACATTTCCGATACCGACACGTGTGAGATCTGTGCCAATCCCCGGCGCGATGCCTCTACCGTGTGTGTGGTAGAGACGGTACGCGACGTCATCGCGCTCGAGAACACCGGCATCTACCGCGGCCTCTATCATGTGCTGGGCGGCGTCATCTCGCCTATGGACGGCACAGGCCCCGCCGACCTCGAGATTGACAGCCTTGTGGAGCGGGTGAGGGCCGGAGGCATCGAAGAGGTCATCTTTGCCCTTAGCTCGACGATGGAGGGCGACACAACCAACTTCTACCTCTATCGTAAGCTGTCGCCTTTCGGCGTCCGTCTCTCGGTGCTTTCGCGCGGCCTTTCCGTAGGCGACGAACTGCAGTACACGGACGAGGCTACGCTGGGCCGCTCGCTTGTCAACCGCACGCCTTTCGACGGCACCTCACGCTAGATTCTTATTAACGATTTGACTATCTCATGTTATTTTAAATTGTTCAATTTTACTTTGCATCGTCCTCAAAAGATCCAAATAATCCAATCGTAAATAATTATTAAATCGTAAATCGTCAAATAGTAAATAATGTATGTTCTAAATGTATGAAGATGATGACCAACCAACAAATACTCCGTCGCCTGCGTATTGAATTCTTCCTCTATGTCCTGCTGGCTGTGCTGCTTGTGGTGCTCTACGAGACGCACGTCTTTGTGGAAGGTGCGCTGGTGGGCAACGCCGGAGCCGTCTATACGGCCGAGAGCGCCGGTATCCTGCTTGCCGTCATCTTGACGCCCGTGGCGCTGAAGTCCTTCCACAAGGCCCTCGTGCGAATGGCCTATATGGAGGATGACGAAGCGCGCCGCCGTTGCTACGTCAAGTGGAGCGAGATCCGCCTCGCCATGTTTATCGCCGTGGTGCTGCTGAACATCTCCGTCTATTACATGACCGTCGATAACATGTGCGGCTACTGCGCCATCATCGGCGTCATCGCCTCGCTCTTCTGCTGGCCGACAAAGGACGGCGTGGCAACGGAGCTCACCATGAAGGAGGAAGAAGAGGTCGTGGCGGCCTCTCCCCAGCCCTCTCCTGAAGAAGAAGGGGCGGATGAGGACGGTAAGGAAGAAACGAATACCGAGCCCTGATGGACCTGTCGATAATTATTGTCAACTACAACGTCAAGCACTACGTGGAGCAATGCCTCCATGCTGTGTTCCGCTCGGTGTGTCCATACGACTACGAGGTGTTCGTCGTCGATAACTGTTCGTCCGACGGCTCTATACCTTATTTAAAAGAGCGCTATCCGCAGGTGCACTTTATAAGTAACACCGATAATGTCGGCTTCGCCCGAGCCAACAACCAGGCCGTCCGTCTGTCCAGAGGACGTTATGTGCTGCTGCTCAACCCCGACACCATCGTGGCCGAGCACACGCTTGCCGACAGCGTGCGGCTGATGGACAGCCATCCTGACGCCGGCGGATCCGGCACGCGCATGCTGCGTACCGACGGCAGCTTTGCCCTTGAGTCGCGACGCGGACTGCCCACCCCCTTCGTGGCTTTCTGCAAGATGTCCGGGCTGACGAAGCTCTTCCCCTACAGCCGCACGTTCGGCCGCTACTATATGCGCTATCTCGACGAGAACGTCGAAAACGAGATAGAGATCATCTCCGGCGCCTATATGATGCTGCGGCGCGAGGCGCTCGACAAGGTGGGGCTGCTCGACGAGACGTTCTTCATGTATGGCGAGGACATCGACCTCTCGTACCGTCTGCTGAAGGGCGGCTACAAGAACTACTACAGCCCGTCGCCCATCCTCCACTATAAAGGCGAGAGCACCGAGAAGAGCTCCTTCCGCTATGTCTATACGTTCTACAACGCCATGCAGCTCTTCTTCAATAAGCACTTCCACCGCTACGGGCTGCTCGTCTCGCTGCCTATCAGCGCAGCCATCTGGGTGCGCTCGGCCTTTGCCTATGTGGGTGGCAAGCTCAGCCGCGAGCGCCGCATCGAGCGCACGCCGCCCGCCTATCGCTGCCTGCTGGTGGGCGCTCCCGCTATGCTCGAGGCTGCATCGGCGTTGCTCGCAGCCCACTATCCGTCGGCACCCTTCGAATGCATCGAAGGCACAGAGGCTACCCTGCCCGAGGGACATCTGTCGAGACCCGAACTTTGGGAAGAGTACGATATGGTGGTCTATGATACGGACAGCTATAGCTACGAAACCATCCTGCGTAACCTGGCCTCCACGTCCTCGCAAGGCTTGAAGCTGGGCACGTGGTCGTCCCGCACCTCCCTGCTCATCAACGAGAAC
This sequence comes from Bacteroidaceae bacterium, assembly GCA_024697785.1. Classification (GTDB taxonomy): domain Bacteria; phylum Bacteroidota; class Bacteroidia; order Bacteroidales; family Bacteroidaceae; genus UBA1189. The sequence goes on from JAILEU010000195.1 coordinate 22,241, forward strand.
GTTGTGCTTTCAGCCATTTAGTTGAAAATGTCTGTCTGTTATTAGGAGTTCAGGAGTTCAGGAGTTCAGACGATTGTCCTGCATGCCGTTGGCCATTAACAAATCATTTTTTCTTAACTCTTAACTCTTAACTCTTAATTTTTAACTCTTAACTCTCAACTCCCAACTCTTAACTCTTAACTCTCAACTCCCCATGCCCTATATCCTACGCGCTCCTGAACCCGAAGACCTCGATTTGCTGTTCCGCCTGGAAAACGACCCTGCGGTCTGGACGGTGTCGTCAAGCCACATGCCCTATTCGCGCTACGCCCTCAAACAGTATATCCTGACGTGCCAGAACGACTTTTTTGCCGAGAAGCAGCTGCGCCTGATGGTTCAGCCGCAGGGTGGGGGCGAGGCGGAAGCCATTGTCGACCTCTTCAACTTCAGTCCCCTTGACGGCCGTGCCGAGCTGGGGCTGGTGGTCGATGGCGCCTCCCGCGGACGCGGCGTGGGGCAGCAGGCGTTGGCGCTGTTGTGCGACTATGCCGCCCGCACGCTCGGGCTCCGCATGATTTTCTGCCAGATCTTTGCCGATAACGCCGCATGCCGCCATCTGTTTGCCAAAATGGGTTTCAAAGAGGTCGCCACACTCCCAAAATGGGTGCAGGCTGAGGGCATTTTGCACGATTTAGTGGTTGTTCAACGATTTTTTTGAAAAAAAACTTGAAAAACGTTTGCAGGTATGAAAAAAGTGCGTACCTTTGCAACCGCAATCCGGGAGGACAGCAGAGAAAAGTAAAAAGAAAAAAGCGTTTTCATAATAGTTTTAGATAGTTAGATTGGTGCGTTAGTTCAGCCTGGTTAGAATGCCTGCCTGTCACGCAGGAGGTCACGGGTTCGAGTCCCGTACGCACCGCAGAAGAAAGGAGTTCGTGAGAATTCCTTCTTTTGTTTTTATGCGCTTTTGCAAACAAATCATCGTAGTTGTAGCCACTGATGGAGCACCATTTTAGGAAAAAAGGTGGAAGGTGGAAGGTGTTTCTATATAGGCATACGAAAAGTTTCCGAGTTTTTCCTGTACAAGAAACACGTATAATTAGGAAACTTTTTTTATAATCCTATAGAACCACCTTCCACCTTCCACCCGAACGCCCGGAAATACTCGAAAACACGCGTAAAAGTTCAGCAGATTGAAGGGCATGTCGTAAAAACGTAGGAGTAAAAATGAGTTTCATGCGCTTGGAACTTACATTCCAAGCGCGTGGAATTGCAGATCCAAGCGCGTGGAATCCGGACCCGGAAAAGGAAGTGGGCGTTTCAGCGCGTGGAGTCGAGGGTGGGGAAGATGCGGAGGGCGTTGGCGGTGGTGCGGGCGGCCACGGCGTCGGGCGTCTGGTCGTAGATGTCGGCAAGACGGCGGACAACCTCGACGATGTAAGCCGGTTCGTTGCGGCGTCCGCGGAAGGGGACAGGGGCCAGGTAGGGGGCGTCGGTCTCGACGACGATGCGGTCGAGGGGGACGTTGTTGCGCAGCACGTCGGGCAGGGTGGATTTCTTGTAGGTGAGGGCGCCGCCGATGCCGAGCATGAAGCCGGGGAAGGAGAGCAGCCGCTCGGCCTCGTCGGCCGTGCCGCCGAAGCAATGGAAGATGCCCGTCAGCGCCTCGGGGCGGAAGGACTCCATAAGGGCATAGAGCTCGTCGAAGGCGGCACGCTGATGGATGACGACGGGCAGATGGTAGCGTGCGGCACATCGTAGCTGGCTCTCGAACGCCTTCAGCTGTTCGGCCTTGTAGGTGGCGTCCCAATAGAAGTCAAGGCCAATCTCGCCGATGCCGATGAAGCTTATAGACGAACGGAGTTCTTCTATGGACTGACAGTCTGACGGTCTGTTGGCATCTGTCAGCCTGAACTCTGAATCTCCATCTAACAGCTTTTCCATCTCTTCCAGCACGTCGGCATAGTCCTCACGGACGTCCTCGGGGTGGAGGCCGATGAGCGGGAAGCAGATGCCGGGCCAGGTCCGGCAGGTGGAGAGCATGGGGGCGATGGTGGAGGCGTTGATGCCCGGCAGCAGCATGACGCGGACGCCAGCCGCCAGCGCGCGGCTGACCACGTCGGCGCGGTCGGCGTCGAACTCCTCCGTGTAGATGTGCGTATGGGTGTCGATGATCATCGTCAGACGGTGCGCTCCATCAGCGAACCGAAGTAGGCACGCAGGATGGCCTTGGCGTCATCGGGAGCGGAGACCTGGGCAAGATGGGTTTGGCCCTGACGATAGAAGGCGTCTTCGCTGGTCCGGCAGATGGCGGGAAGGCCGAGGTCGGTGTAGAGCTTTGTGACGGTGGCAATCTTCGTCTCTGAGAAGAGCGGGTCGGTGTCGTTGGTGTTGAACCACCGCTGAAGTTCGCGCCGCTGGGCATCGTTCGCCAGCTGCATGGCCTTGACGTAGAGGAAGGTCTTCTTGTTGCAGAGGATGTCGCCGCCCACCTTCTTGCCGAAGGTCTTGGGGTCGCCATAGACGTCGAGGTAGTCGTCGTGCAACTGGAAGGCAAGACCCATCTGCTCGCCCGCCTTGTAGAGGTTGTCGGCGTCGGCTTCGGAGGCTCCGCCAAGCAGGGCGCCGAGCTTCATGCTGCAGCCGAGGAGGACGCTGGTCTTCAGGCGGATCATCTCGACGTAGTCCGCCTCGGTGACGTCGTTGCGTTGTTCGAAGTCCATGTCGTATTGCTGCCCCTCGTCAATCTCGAGGGTGGTGGGGACGAAGGTGGCGAGCACGTCGCGAAGGTGGGACTGATCGACGTGGGTCATGTACTTCATGGCCAGCGAGAGCATGACGTCGCCCGAGAGGATGGCCGTGTTGTCGTTCCACTCGCGGTGGACGGTGGGTCTGCCGCGCCGTATGTCGGCCTTGTCCATGAGGTCGTCGTGCAGGAGGGTGAAGTTATGATAGACCTCGATGGCGCAGGCGGGGTCGAGGATGGCATCGACGTCGTCGCGGTAGAGGTTGTAGGCCATCAGCATGAGCACGGGGCGCAGGCGCTTGCCGCCCATCGAGAGCACATAACGAACGGGCAGGTAGAGGTTCTCGGGCTCGTGCAGGAAGTCGAGGTTTTCAAGATGGGTGTTGACTTTCTGAAGCAGTTGCTGGGAAGAAAACATGTTTAGAATTAAAGAATTAGGAATTAGAAATTAGGAATGAGGAATTAGGAATAAAAAAATGGGGGATTGGGGATTGGGGAATAGCAACGAAAAAAGGAATTAGGAATTAGGAACTGGCTGCATGTTAAGTGCCTGCCATATGTTTGATTCCTAATTCCTAATTCCTGAATGCTAATTAAGCGCGAAACTTTATTAGTTGCTCAGTTTAAACTGGACGGGGAGGGTGAACTTCACGCGGACGGGTTTGCCACGCTGCTCGCCGGGCTTCCACTTCGGCATGGTCGAAACCACGCGGAGGGCTTCCTTGTCCAGATAGGGGTTGACGGGCTTGATGACCTCGGGGTCGACGATGGAGCCGTCCTTGTTGACGACGAACTGCACGACGACGCGGCCCTGAATGCCCTGCTCCTGACAGATGGTCGGGTACTTGATGTTCTTCTTCAGGTACTGCAGCAGGGCCTGCGTGCCGCCGGGGAACTCAGGCATGTTCTCTACGACCTGGAAAATCTCCTGTTCCTCTTCGACCTCTTCCACCACAACGGGGACGTCGTCCGTCACTTCGACGAACACGGCCTGGTCTTCGTTAGAGACGAGGGTGGTCTCTTCGATTTCGGCATCGTCCTCGACGATGTTGAGCACTTCGGCCTGCGTAACGGCCTGGGGAGGTGGCGGGACGGTCTTCTTCTCAGGCATGGTGATGGGGATAACTTCTTCTTCAAGAATAATGTCGCCTGCGTCGAGGATGTCGCCGTCGTACTTCTTCTCGTGCTGCGTCCACTCGAAGGCCACAAACAGGAGGGCAAAGACAGTCACCAAACCCATCAGGACCCATGTTCCCTTCTTGTTTTCAAGATTGGCACTCTTTGATTTTTTTACTTCCATAGTTGTATTTTTCTTTTTAGCTAATTTTCGTTGTGGCAAAAGTAATACTTTTTTTTCGTTGGTCGCACACTAAAAAGGTTTTTTTTTCATAATTCGGGCTTTTTTTGTTTTTTTCGCATAAAAAAGCACTATCTTTACGGCCGAAAACAAAGAAAGAATGATGAAACGTCCCCTCTTAACCCTCGTCTTTGTGTCGATGGTGCTGAGCGCCTCGGCTCAGAACAATTCGGTTTTCCAGTTCCTGCGTCTGCCGGTGTCGGCCCATGCTGCGGCGTTGGGCGGCGATAACGTCAGCGCAGCCGACGACGACCCCATGCTGGCTTACCACAACCCCGCGCTCCTCATCGGTATGGCGCCGGGCACGCTCGGCCTGCAGTATATGAGCTATATGGCAGGCAGCAACGTGGCGGGGGCCTCGTACAACTTCAATCCCTCCGACCGCTCGGCGCTGGCCTTCGGCGCTGAGTATCTGGGCTTCGGCACCATGCGGCGTACCGATGTGGAGGGCACCGACACGGGTACCTTCACGGCCAAGGATATGGCGCTGACCGGCACCTACAGCTACGCCCTCGGCGACATGTGGGCGGGCGGCGTAACCGCGCGGTTCATCTATTCCAACTACGACGTCGTCTATTCGCTGGCGCTGGGCGTGGACCTCGGCATCAACTACTATGATGCCGACACGGACTTCTCGTTCTCGCTCGTGGCCCGCCATCTGGGCGGACAGGTGAAGACCTACGACGGCACGCACGAGCCGCTGCCTTTCAACCTCGTCGCCGGCTTCAGCAAGAGCCTGGCGCATGCTCCCGTGCGCTTCTCGCTCACGCTGCCCAACCTGACCCGCTGGCGCGCCACCGACTTCTACGCCACCGACGCGCTCTCGACGAAACAGCTGCTGCTGCGCCACCTCATCGTCGGCGTGGATGTCTTCCCCACCGAATCCACTTGGATTGCCCTCGGCTACAACGGCCAGCTCGGCAGCGAACTGGCCTCCACCTCCGGCTCCCGCTCGATGGCGGGATTTACGCTGGGTGCGGGCATCAACGTCAGCCGCGTCAAGCTGGGCGTGGCCTACGGACGCTACAACGTCGCCGCCAACTCGCTCTCCATGAACTTCGCGTATACACTTTAAAATAAGGAATTAGAAAAAAAGAAATATAATCCGAATAATATGAAGAAAATCATTATTGCCATCGACGGGCACTCGTCGTGCGGAAAAAGCACGATGGCCAAAGACCTCGCCTCGAAAATCGGTTACACCTACATCGACACCGGCGCCATGTATCGTGCCGTCACCTACTACGCCCTCCAGCACGGCCTCTTTGACGCCGACGGCGCCATCCGCCTGGCCGAGCTCGAAGCTGCCCTGCCCGACATCCACATCACCTTCCGCTTCAACGAAGAGACGCGCCGTCCCGATACCTATTTAAATAATGAGTACATCGAGGATAAAATCCGGGGCATGGAGGTGTCGTCCCACGTCAGCCCCATAGCAGCCGTCGGCTTTGTCCGCTCGGCGCTGGTGGCGCAGCAGCAGGAGATGGGGCTCCAGAAGGGCATCGTCATGGACGGGCGCGACATCGGTACCGTCGTCTTTCCCGATGCCGAGCTGAAAGTGTTCGTCACAGCCAGCGCCGAGGTACGTGCCCAGCGCCGCTACGACGAGCTCGTCGCCAAAGGCCAGCCCGCCAGCTACGACGATATCCTGGCAAACGTCGTTGAGCGCGACCGCATCGACTCGTCGCGCGAGGTGGGTCCCCTCCGCCAGGCCGACGACGCCATCCTGCTCGACAATAGCCACCTCACCATCCCCCAGCAGAACGAATGGCTGATGCAGCAATACCTGCGCGTGGCATCAGAGGAATGAAAAAAGTGTTTTCCGCCTATGACCGTAGAGATTGACGAAGGCAGCGGCTTCTGCTTTGGTGTCACCACCGCCATCCGTAAGGCCGAAGAGGAACTCAGCAAGGGTGTCCCCCTCTATTCGCTGGGCGACATCGTCCACAACGGCGAGGAGTGCGAGCGTCTGCGCCGTCTCGGCCTCATCGCCATCGACCACGAGCAGTTCCGCCGGCTCCACAACGTGCGCGTGCTGCTTCGTGCCCACGGAGAGCCGCCCGAGACCTACGCCACGGCCCGCGAGAACAACATCGAACTCATCGATGCCACCTGCCCCGTGGTGCTCAACATCCAGAAGCGCATCAAGCGCGATGCCCAGGCTGACGACGGGGCGCAGATCGTCATCTTCGGCCAGAAAGGCCACGCCGAGGTGCTGGGCCTCGTGGGGCAGACGCGTGGCGCGGCCATCGTCATCGAGAGCGGCGACGAACTCGACCGCATCGACTTCACCCGTCCCGTCCGTCTCTACTCGCAGACCACCAAGTCGCTCACCGAGTTCCGCCACCTCGTCGAGATCATCCAGGAGCGCATGGCCCCCGACGTGGCGTTCCACTATTCCGACACCATCTGCCGCCAGGTGGCCAACCGGCTGGAGAATATACGGCACTTCGCCGCTACGCACGACCTCGTCTTCTTCGTCTGCGGCAGCAAGAGCAGCAACGGCCGTGTGCTGCTCGAAGCCTGCCGCGCCGTCAACCCCAACACCCACCATGTGGAGGACGCCTCGCAGATTGACCTCACCCTTATCACGCCTTCCGTCCACTCCATAGGCATCTGCGGCGCCACCTCAACCCCCGCCTGGCTGATGGAAGCCTGCCGCGACAAAATCCTCAGCTGACCGGTAAAAAGCTAGTCCATTGGAATAATCTCTCAGCCCATTGGAATAGGAACACAGCCCAGTGGAATAATCAGTCAGTCCAGTGGAATGGGAACGCAGCCCAGTGGAATATTCGTAATGTCACAAAAGAAAAAAATTTTTTTCTCTTTGCTCTCGCTTAATCGCTTTTTTGTCACTATTTTTGCAGTCAAATATTTAATTCAACGGATTATGACAAAGATTTTATTATCGCTTGCTGCCGTAGCGCTGTTGGCTACCGGCTGCACAAAGAAATCGGAGAAGGCGTTAGTGCTCTATTACTCCGAGACGGGTTCAACCGAGTCGGTGGCTCAGGAATTACAGAAGCAGCTGGGAGCCGACATAGAGAAAATTGAGGCTGTGGTGCCCTACTCGGGCAACTTCCAGGAGACCATCGAGCGCAGTAGGCGCGAAATGCAGAACGGCGAGACGCCGGCCTTGAAGCCGCTGAAGTCGAAGCTCGCCAACTACGACGTCATCTTCGTCGGCTATCCCATCTGGTTCGGCACCTACGCTATGCCGATTGCCACGCTCGTGAAAGAGAACGACTTCGAGGGGAAGACCATCGTGCCGTTCTGCACCTTCGGCAGCGGAGGCCTGAAGTCTTCCACCGAAGCCCTTCGGAAGGCTCTGCCCAAGGCAACGGTCAAGACCGGCTATGGCGTGAGGGCGGCGCGCGTGGCGGCTGCAGGAAAAGAACTCGACCGTTTCCTGAAGGAGAATGGCTATGTGGCGGGTACGGTAGAGCCGTTGCCCGACTACTCGGCCCAGCAGCCTGTGACGGACGAGGAAGCGGCCATCTTCGATGCTGCCTGCTCGAACTATCAGTTCCCGCTGGGCACGCCCGTTACCGTGGGTAAGCGTTCGACGGCCGACGGTACCGATTATAAGTTCACCGCCAAGAGTCAGGGCATGGATGGCACGGAATCGACGTCGACCATCTACGTAACCGTAGGGAAAGGCGCCAAGCCCGAGTTTACCGAAGTGGTGCGGTAGGCGTGTGCTTGCGAGGCTACATGTGATTCCTTGCTTAACTTCAGGAAGTTAGTTTAGCCTAATTAAATAAAGTTGGGGTTTCCTAAAGCGATAGGAAACCCCAACTGGTTTGTTTGGGCTTGGAAGGACGGGCCTACTTCACGCCCTGCTCGACGACGTGGCGGACGAGGTCGTAGAACTTGGGGATGGAGGGGATGAAGACGCGCTCGTCGGGGCTGTGGGGACTCATCAGCGTGGGGCCGAAGGAAATCATGTCCATGCCTCCGCCCGATGCGGCGTTGATGATGCCGCACTCCAGTCCGGCGTGGACGACGCAGACGTTGGCGTCGGCGCCGAAGAGCTCGCGATAGGATTCCTTCATGGCTGCCAGCAGGGGGCTGTCGACATCAGGCTGCCAGCCGCTGTACGAGCCGCTGAACTTCACCTTCATGCCGGCCATCGTGAAGACGCTCTTCAGGCTGATGGCCTGGAACATCTTCATCGAGTCGCAGCTGCTGCGCACGAGCAGGCTGAAGGTGGCCTCGCCGTTGCCGATCTCGACGATGGAGAGGTTCGATGAGGTCTCGACCGTATCGGGGATGGTGGGGATGTAGCGCATGACGCCGTTCTGGCAGCCGAGGATGGCGTTGATGAGGTTGTCGCGGATTTCCTCGGGAGCCTCGCTCTCGGGCATCTCGGCGGGCTCGACGGTAAGGGTGATGTCGCTCTCGATGGTGGCGAACTCGTCGTTCCAGAGCGTCTGGCACTCCTCGGCCAGCTTCATCAGCTTGCTTTTGGAGCGGGTGGGGACGGTGATGACGGCGTAGGCGTCGCGGGGGATGGCGTTGCGCATGTTGCCGCCCTTCCATTCCGCCAGTCCGGCGTTGCAGGCGAGCACGGCTTCGCGCATGAAGCGGCCCATGAGCTTGTTGGCGTTGGCACGACCTTCGCTGATCTCCAGTCCGCTGTGTCCGCCGCGCAGTCCTTTGAGAGTGACGCGCCAGGCCTTGCGGTTCTCGAAGGGTTCAATCTCCAGGTATTGCATCGAGGCTGTAACGTCGATGCCGCCGGCGCAGCCGATATAGAGTTCGCCCTCAGTCTCGCTATCGAGGTTGAGCAGCACTTTTCCCTGCAGCTCGCCAGGCTTGAGGCCGAAGGCGCCAAACATGCCCGTCTCCTCGTCGGCCGTAATAAGGGCTTCCAGCGGGCCGTGCTTGAGCGACTTATCCTCCATGATGGCCATGATGGCAGCTACGCCCATGCCGTCGTCGGCGCCGAGGGTGGTGCCGTGCGTCTTCACCCAGTCGCCGTCGATATAGGCGGGGATGGGATCGGTGAGGAAGTCGTGAGGGCTGTCGGCCGTCTTCTGCGGCACCATGTCCATGTGGGCCTGCAGTACAAGGCACTTGCGTCCTTCCAGTCCTTTCGTGGCTGGTTTGCGCATGAGGATGTTGCCGGCTTCGTCCTGCCACGTCTCTACGCCGGCATCCTTACCCCATTGGAGCAGGAAGGCCTGGATCTTTTCGAGATGGCCCGAGGGACGAGGTACTTGGGTGAGCGCGTGGAAGTTCTTCCACACGGCTACGGGAGAGAGTTCTTCGATTTTCATGTTGTTTTTCGGTTTATGATTTGTAATAATGTCCAGGCGGTGAGTCCGAACAGGAGGACGAACACGGTCTGGAAGGTGTGTACGATAAGGGCGAAGGAGGCTGCCTGGGCTTCGAGGACGCCGTACATGCCGAGCAGGGTGATGACGACGAAATGCCACGGCCCGGCGCCGTTGGGCGTGGGGATGATGATGGCCACGCTGATGGCGGCGAAGATGACGGCGCCGGCGGATGGGCCGAGGGCTTCCGTGAACGGGAAGGCGTAGAAGCAGAGGTAGAACTCCAGGTAGTAGCACGTCCAGATGAGCAGCGTGTAGAGGACAAAAAGCCATAGGCGGCGGACGTTCTTCAACGAGACGAAGCCTTCGACGAAGTTGTCGAGCGTGCGGGCCACACCGGTGGCAGCCTTGTTCTTGCTGCGGTGGATGAGCCGCCAGACGAGCACGGCGACGCCGACGACGGCAACAATGGCTACGTAGAACCACGGGCTCTTGAATATCTGCACCATGCCTCCGTCGCCGGTGCCCGTCTTGTCGAAGAAGGCGACGAGCTTGCCGGACTGGAAGATGAGCATGATGCTGCAGAACGAGAAGGCGATGATGAAATCGACGATGCGCTCGGCCACCAGCGTGCCCAGGGCTTTGCTGAAGGGGACGCCGTCGTACTTGGTGAGCACGCCGCAGCGCGAGACCTCGCCCACGCGGGGGATGAGGATGTTCGATGCGTAGGCCACGTAGATGGAGAGGACGCTGTTGATGGGGCGGGGACGGTAGCCGATGGGCTCAAGCGTCTGAAGCCAGCGCAGACCGCGCAGGACGTGGCTCAACAGAATGGGTACAAGCGAAACAAACAGCCACCACACGTTGGTATCCTCCGTCAGAATCTGCCACACGGCGCGGAAATCGAAGTCGTGGTACATATAAATAAGGATGGCGGCCGCGATGAACAGCGGCACCAGCCAGCGGGCGGTTTTCTTCAGCACTTGTTTCAAAATATCCTCCTTTTATCGTCGTTGTCGGCAGTTTCGGCGTCAGAAAAGTCAAAAAAACTCGCGTTTTTTTTGCTTTTTACTTTGGCTTGTACTACCTTTGTCCGCGCAAATATACGGAGAGTATTTGAAAAGTCAATGTTTTTTTTGATTTTTCTTCGTTTTACCCTCCAAGTTAATAAATCGGAATATGGACGACGGTATAGGCTGTAGGCAGAATGAAATCAGTAAGACCCAAAAAAGCACTGGGACAGCACTTCCTGAAGGATCTTTCCATTGCGAAAGCCATAGCGGATACTGTCGATCGATTTCCCGAGTACCCCGTACTTGAGGTTGGCCCTGGAATGGGCGTTCTCACCCAGTTCCTGGTGCCCAAGCGGCGGGAGCTGAAGGTGGTGGAGATTGACGATGAGTCAGTCCGCTATCTGCGCGACCATTTTCCTGAATTGGAGGACGATATCATAGCCGACGACTTCCTGAAGATGCACCTCGACCGCGTGTTCGACGGGAGGTCCTTCGTGCTCATCGGCAACTATCCGTACAACATCTCCAGCCAGATTTTCTTCAAGATGCTTGAGAACCGCGACCGCATCCCCGGCTGCACGGGCATGATACAGCGCGAGGTGGCTCAGCGCCTGGCGGCAGGGCCGGGGAGCAAGACCTACGGCATCCTGTCCGTGCTGGTGCAGGCATGGTACGATGTCGATTATCTCTTTACGGTGGATGAGCATGTCTTCAACCCTCCGCCCAAGGTGAAAAGTGCCGTCGTCAGCATCCGGCGTAACGACGTGGCCGAGCTGGGGTGCGACGAGGCACTCTTCAAGCAGGTGGTGAAGACCACCTTCAACCAGCGTCGCAAGACCCTTCGCAACGGCATCAAGCCCATCGTAGGCGCCGACTGCCCCTTGCTGGCCAATCCTTTGTTCGACAAAAGGCCCGAACAGCTCTCCGTCAGCGAGTTTGTCCAACTGACGAACAATGTCCAGGCATATCTGAATAGCAAACCGAAATGTCAAACCGAATAAAACAGAAAGAACCGTGCTGAAAGAACATAAGGAATTTGACAACGAGTTTATTCGCGAGATAAAGGCGCTCGTCGAGGCCCGGAATGCCGACGAGCTGAAGTTGACGTTGGCCGAGATGCACCCGGCCGACATCGCCGAGCTGGCCGAGGAACTCGACAGCGAGGATGCCCGCTACATCTACCATCTGCTGGATAACGAGACGGCTGCCGAGGCTCTCGTTGAGATGGACGAGGAAGAGCGAAGCGAACTACTCGACGACCTGCCCTCGGAGACCATCGCCCGTAAGTTCATTGACGCGATGGATACCGACGACGCCGTCGAGATTATCCGTGACCTCGACGAGGAGAAGCAAGAGGAAGTGCTTGCCCACATCGAGGACATCGAGCAGGCCGGCGACATCGTTGACCTCCTCCAGTACGACGAGAACACCGCCGGCGGTATCATGGGCACGGAAATGGTCATTGTCAACGAGAACTGGTCGATGCCGGAGTGCCTGCGCGAAATGCGCCAGCAGGCCGAGGATATGGACGACATCTACTACGTCTATGTCGTTGATGACGAGGAGCGTCTGCATGGCTTCTTCCCGCTGAAGAAGATGATCACCAGCCCCAGCATCTCCAAGGTGAAGCACGTGATGGACAAAGACCTCATCTCCTGCCATGTAGATACGCCGATTGACGAGGTGGTGCAGATGATTGAAAAGTACAACCTCGTGGCTGTGCCTGTGGTGGATAGCATCGGGCGGCTGGTCGGACAGATTACCGTCGATGACGTCATGGACGAGGTGCGTGAGCAGTCGGAACGCGACTATCAGCTGGCCTCCGGTATTACCGAGGACGTCGAGTCGGCCGATACCGTCTGGAAGCAGACCCGCGCCCGCATCCCCTGGCTGCTCATCGGTATGGTGGGAGGCATCGGGACCTCCATTATCCTGGGCAAGTTCGACCAGATTTTCGTGGCGCATCCCGAGATGGCCCTTTTCATCCCACTTATCGGCGGTACGGCTGGTAACGTCGGCACGCAGTCTTCGGCTATCGTCGTACAAGGCCTGGCCAACAACTCCCTCAAAGTGGGCAACATGCTCAAGCAGGTGGCCAAGGAAGGCCTTGTGGCTGTGTTCAATGCCATCGTCATCAGCGCACTTGTCTTTGCCTATAACTATTTCTTTGGCAGCCAGCCAATGCTCGTGACGGGAAGCGTTTCCATCAGCCTCGCTCTGGTTATCCTCGTTGCCTCACTCTTCGGTACGTTTGTGCCCATGACATTCGAGAAACTCAAAATTGACCCGGCTATCGCTACCGGCCCCTTTATTTCGGTGACGAACGATATCATCGGCATGCTCATCTATATGGGGGTGACGTTAATACTGATGGGATAAATAAAGGCGAAAAGAAGCGTCGCCCTCACAAAAAAGGCACTCTTTTGGCTTTTTTTTGAAAAAAAACGGAAAAATAGTTTCCTATTTAAAAAATTATTCGTTTATTTGCGTGGCGTACGGAAGTACCACGCAATTTTTTTAGTGTAAATTCCCATGGAAGAAGAAATCGTAAAAGGCGAAGAACTGGTCGCTGCTCCTGAAGAGAAAGAGGCCGTACAGACTCCCGCAGAGGAGCCTGCACAGGCATCTGCCGAAGAAATTCAAGTTGTTAACCCTGCCCCCGAAGCAGAGCCCGCCCCCGAAGCAGAGCCTGAGCCTGCTGTGGCGGCTGAGCCCACCGAGCCCGCTGAGCCGGAAGCCCCGGAAATCCCGGAAAATCCGGAAACTCCGGAAAAACCGGAAATTCCGGATAACCCGGAAGCCCCAGAGGCCGCTGCTCCGTTGGCAACGTGTGCCGATGTGATAGCCAAGCTGAAGGCTTTGCCTAACTATGGCGTCAGCGCGTCGCGCGAAGAGCTTGAACATCTCAAGCAGACTTTCTATAAGTTACATAATGCCGCCATCGGCGAGGTGAAAGAGGCTTTCGTGGCTGCCGGTAACGATGCTGACGCTTTTGTGCCTGCCGACCGCTGCCCTGAACTGGTGGCTGAGGAAGAGGAGTTCAAGACCGTGCTGACGGCCATCCGCGAGAAAAGGGCTGAGGCTCAGAAGGAACTTGACCGCATACGCGAGCAGAACCTGCTGCGCAAAGAGGCTATCCTCGACAGACTGAAGACGATGATTGACAATGCCGATACCGTGCCCGTCTCATACGACGACTTCCAGACCATACAGCAGGAGTGGCGCGACATCAAGGACGTGCCGCCCGAAAAGGCTTCGGAGCTCTGGAAAACCTACCAAAGCTACACCGAGAAGTTCTATGACATCCGCAAGCTGAACAACATGTTCCGCGAGTACGACTTCAAGAAGAACCTGGAAGTCAAGACGCAACTTTGCGAACAGGCCGAGAAACTGGCTGAGGAGCCCGATGTGGTGGTCGCCTTCCGCCAGTTGCAGAAACTCCATCAGGAGTTCCGCGAGGCAGGTCCCGTGTCGAAGGAGCTCCGCGAGGAGATCTGGAACCGCTTCAAGGAGGCGTCGACCGTCGTCAACCGTCGTCACCAGCAGTATTTCGAGGAGATTAAGAAGGCCGAAAAAGAGAACTTGGAGCAGAAAATCGCCATCTGCGAAATCATGGAATCCATCGACTACGATGCTCTCAACGGCTACGCGAAATGGAACGAGAAGACGCAGGAGGTGCTGGCTCTTCAAGCCAAGTGGAAGTCCCTCGGCTTTGCACCCAAGAAACAGAACCAAAAGGTGTTCGAACGTTTCCGCGCGGCGTGCGACGTCTTCTTCACCAGGAAGGCCGATTTCTTCAAGAGCACAAAGGAAAACCTCACGTCCAACCTGGAGAAGAAGATTGCCCTTTGCGAGCAGGCCGAGGCGCTCAAGGACAGTACCGACTGGAAGGCGACGGCCGACAAGCTGGCTGCCCTGCAGAAAGAGTGGCGCACCATCGGCTCGGTGCCCAAGAAACAGTCCGAGGCTGTATGGAAACGTTTCATGGCCGCTTGCAACGCCTTTTTCTCGAACCGCAATAACGCCACCAGCTCGCAACGTAGCGAGGAACACAAGAACCTGGAAGCCAAGAAGGACATCGTGGCTGCCCTGTCGGCCCTCAGCGACCAACTCGAACAAGGTGTGCAGGAGGTGGGGGGCGACTTCAGCGAAAAGCTGCATAGCCTCGTCGCCGATTGGAATGCCATCGGTCACGTGCCCTTCCGCGACAAAGACAAGCTCTATAAGCAGTATCGCACATTGGTTGACAACCTGTTCGACAAGCTCCACATCAGCGAATCGGCCCGCAGGGTCAGCAATTTCCGCAAGAAGGTCAGCGAGTCCGGAAATGTCGACCGCGAGCGCGAACGCCTTGTGCAGACCTACGAACGCGTCAAGAACGAGCTCAAGACCTACGAGAACAACCTGGGCTTCCTCTCGGCAACCAGCAAGAGTGGCAACTCTCTGTTGGCTGAGATGCAGCGCAAGATGGAGAATCTGAAGAGCGATGCCGACGAGATCCTCCAGAAGATAAAGGCGTTAGACTCTCCCGCCGAACCGGCCAAACCCGAGGAACCCTCCCAACCTGAGGCGCCCGCTGCTCCGGAATCTCCAGTTATTCCGGAAACTCCAGAAAATCCAGAGTCCCCAGAGACCCAAACAGAGTGAGTCCTCGCCTTTTAGGAGCTTAGTAACACGGCAACAGGTAACACAAAAAAAAGGTGTTGCCTGTTGTCTTTTTGGCTATTTGGGGCTGTTGACTTTTAAGACCGTCTCGTGCATTCTTGCATACAATCGTAAAAAAAAAGCAAAAAAAAAATAAAGAATAAAAAATAAGTCTTATATTTGCGGCGTATTTGAGTGAAAATTAAGCCAGATTTGCGAGTAATTACCTTAAAACCGAAAAACATTAACGCGAATATTAACTTTTTATTCATCTATTGTTCAACTTTTTAAACTTCAAAAAACATGAGAAATTTACTACGCATTTCATTGCTTTCCATGTTTGCGATGGCATTCTCCATGCTGGCTTTTGCCGACGGTAAGGATGTCTCCGGCAAAATTTGGAATGGAGACGCCGAACAGGGTCTCTCTGGTTGGGAAGTAACGTTCTCGACAGACAACAACGTTGACGGTAGGATTTGGAAAATCTCCAATCACACCGAAGGTATTAGCGCCGGTTCAGTCGGCTACTGGGGTTTCAACAGCCATTGCCTCGAAATCTGGGCCGGCCAGACTGACGGCGTGGGTAACCCCGTCGGCAAGAACTCCATCTCGCAGGTGGTTTCCGACCTGCCCAATGGAACCTATGTGTTTGGCGCATTCACCATCGCCACCATTCAGAGTCACGGCACGGCTGAGAACAAGACAAAGTACATCCCAACGAAGGGTGATGTAGAAGGTGTCTATATGTTCGCCAACGACGTGAAGAGCTACATCGCCACCAACGACCCCGAAGCTGCCGACAGCCTTCCCGAGGCTCACGCTGTGAAGCTCAACGTGGCTGCTCAGGTCATCGACGGCTCGCTGAAATTCGGCTTCGGTGCCGAAGAGGGCACACCGGCCTCGTTCATCTGCTTCGACAACGCCACCCTCTACTTCTTTGGTGACATGGAGCCCGATGCTGCTCTGGCTGAGGCCTACAAGATGGATCTGCAGAAGGCCATCGCCGCCAGCGACACGCTGAAGAAGTACCCGATGGCTGCCTCCGTGCTGGCCGACCTGAATGCTGCTGCCGAGGCTGCTGCCGATGCGAGCGGCGTGGATGCCTGCATGGCTGCCGAGGAGAACGTCCGTCTGGCCAGCCGCTATGCCCGCGTCTCCATCAACCAGTACAAGCGTCTGGTGGATGCCATCGAGCACGCTAACAACGTGCTGGCTCAGGAATGGAGCGACTTCGTCGAGGAGCAGTACGAGGCTCTGAAGGAAGCCACCGCTCAGGCTGAGGAAGACCTCAAGGCCGGTGAGCTCGTGGGCGACGAACTGACCGCCTACATCGACGAGTTCAACAATACTATTAATAAGGTAGAGATCGACGAGCTCTACGACCTCCTCGATGCCCTTGAGCAGTTCATCAACGACTTCGAAAGCATCAGCGAGGCTGACCCCAACCTCTTCTGCGGAGGCAGTCACCC
>JAILEU010000051.1 GCA_024697785.1 Bacteroidaceae bacterium
GTTGCCGCCGTTGCGCAGGAGGATGGTCTTGTTACGGGTGTAGGGCTTCTGCGGGAAGAAGGAATAGTCAAAGCGGTTTTGGCCGTCGAACACTTTGCTCGCCTTCAGCTTGAACGAACGGAAGCGCTGCGAACGCGTCCAGCCGCCCGAGACCTTGATGTTTGCATCCTGGTTGAATAGCATCTTACCCTCAGGAGTGAGGTAGCTGAAGTTTACGGGGCGGTCCCACGGTTGGTTGTAGTTGCGTGGCCAGTCCTGTCCGTTGCCCGTCTTGCCGTTGGTGCCGTCGCCGTCGCAGTCGAGACCAATCTTCGGGTCGGTGAAGTATTTCTTGTCGCCCACGATGGATACGACGGGCAGCGTATACTTGTTGCTAGTCTGGATATAGCTGCGTGTGACGGGAGGGCTCGGCAGGAATCCGTCCTGATAGAGGCGGAAGGTGTAGTTCGTGGTTTTGTTGACCGTGAACTTTCCGTCGGCACTCTTCTGAGTATGGTCGGCGTAGGGGTCGTCGCCCGTATAAAGCTTCCACGATATATCGTCGAAATAGAAGTTGTTCTCCTGTCGGTCACCGTTCAGGTTGAAAGCGATGGTCTGCATGTCTTCCACCGTCTCCTGGCCTCCCCACCAGCCTCCGCCTTGTTTGCCAACCTGGTCGTCGGTGATGGTGCCTTCGTAGACAATCTCCTTCCACTCGGTAGTGACGTCGTAGCCGCCATCGAGGAAGCTCCAATAAATATAGTTGTGGGGAGTTGTATGCGTCTGAGCCGTGATGTGGGCTTTCTTATCGGCTCGCACTTTCATGCTGAAGCGGTATTTCTGACCTGAGCGCCAGATGTGGTCGGGTGTGTAGACGAACAGCTGGGCATCGTAGTCGTTTTGCGGGTTGGCGATAGCATGTACGCGGATGCCCCTGCTGCCGTTGTAGCCCACGCCGTCGACGATTCGCTCCACGTCGCCGCTACCGTTGGCGTCGCGGCTGATGAGGCAGCTGGCATCGCTGCCCTCGCAATCACCGTTCCTGACAAATTCCTTCCAGAGACTGGTCCCCTCACCGTCTGCATTCGGTGCCGAAGGAAGGCTGCCGTCGGTGGTATACATCAGCGTTGCACCCTCTGGAATGTCGACGCTCAGCTGGAACGAGCCCGTGAACAGTTTGCTATCGACGCTGACGACAGGCTTCGGCAGGCGTTGTGTGGCGAAGGTGGCGGTAGCATTGCTAGCGCCTGGAGTGGGAGTAGACGTCCATCCCCACTCGTCTTTACCGTCGGCCGTACGAGCATAGGCGGTGCGGCTCATCGCTTCCGGATAGCTTACGCTTGCGATGAGTGTTCCACTCTTGTCGCTCAAGCAGATAACGCCTCCGTCGCAATCCAGCTTGAAGGGAGCCTGATTGCTTTTGATGTCGTCGGAACCCAACCATACCACCAAGAATCCCTTGGCAGGAATCGTGCCGATATCGTTGGGCATTTGCCAACGAGTCAGGTTTGAAGGGTCGTCGCTCAGATAGTAACGGGCGAGGTTGATAGCCTGGTCAGAAGGGTTGTAGAGTTCAATCCAACTATCGAAATTGATGGCGGGACTCATCACGGAGCCCGTATTCGATGCCATCACCTCATTGATGACAATCGTCGTAGCCGCACGCACGGTTGTCAAGGTCAGAGTGGCCAACAAACCAACGATAAGTTTCTTCATTCGAGTCTAGTTATTTTTTGAATTTCTTTCCGATAATGGGGAGGCTGCTGAGCGGTAGGTCGCGCTTGATGATGACGGCCACGAAGACCAGCAGCAACAAGGTGTTCACCAGCAGGGCTGCCCAGAGAGGCAGGTGGGCGTTGGCCTGCGTCATTAAGGCGAAGAGCACGGCGGCAATCAGGAAGTAGAAGGCTATTGACTTCAGCGGATAATTAACGGGGAAGTACTTCTGTCCGGCAAAATAAGAAATGACCATCGACACGCCATAGGCTGCAAAGCCCGCCCACGCGCAAGCCATGTAGCTGAAGCGCGGGATGAACAGGATGTCGATGACGATGAGCACCACAGCACCGATGCCTGAGAAATAGGCGCCCCAGATGGTTCGGTCG
>JAILEU010000097.1 GCA_024697785.1 Bacteroidaceae bacterium
TACGTCCAGCCAGGCAAAGAGGTTGGGGTTCTGCTGCTCGATGGTCTGCACATAGTAGCCGGTGCGGTGGGCTTTGCCCCACTCGTCCAGGAAGAGGGCCATCTCGGCGGCACGCTGCGTCAGCCGGCCATAGTCGTCGATGCTCACCTCAAGCCCCGTGACCTCGTCGTCGTCCCATTCGTTAAGGGTCTGAACTACGGGAAGGCTGCCGACGGCAAAGAGTTTGTCGAAGTCGCCGAAGCCCGTCTCATAGATGCCGCAGACCGTGAACCTCCGCGCCCGGAGGGAAGAGCCGATGAAATAGGTGTCGACGCGGTCGCCCACACGATAGCCCAGTTTGTCGGCCATGTAGCGCGAGATGAGGATGGCGCCACGCGATATGCCAACAGAGTCAACGCTGCCCTCCTGGAGCCACGAGCGGAAAAAGTCGAGGCTGTATTCCTCGCCCACCCCCTTCAGCACAAAGCCGAGGAAATCGTCGTCGGAACGGAAGATGGCGGGCTTGGTGGCATAGCGCTGCACATGGCTCACGCCCGCCATGCCCGACAACGTCTCGATGAGCGTATCGCCGACGGTAATGGCCGAGGTTTCGTAGGACAGCGAGGAGTCGAAGCTGCTGACGTGGATATGGGCGTTGAAGCCGATGACCTTCGAGCGTATCTCGTGCTTGAAGCCCAGCGAGACGGCAATGGTGACTATCATCACCGCCAGGCCTACCGCCACGCCACACTCGGCAATCACCACAGCCGGACGCGACACCCGGCGATGGCCTCGTTCACTCTGGGAAAGGCGACGTGACAGAAAACGCTCTACTTTCACAATGCTTTAATGAAGAATGAAAAATGAAAAATAAAATGTCCCGTATGCAGTTTTCGGATTGCCATACTATTTATTCTTAATTTTTCATTCTTCATTTTTCATTATAATAATTATTCAACTCTGCCCGGATATGCCTCAAGGGCTTTGCCAAGGATGAACAGGGCACGCTGGAGGTCCTCCTTCTTCAACACGTATGCCATGCGCACCTCGTTGCGTCCGAGGCCGGGGGTGGTGTAGAAGCCGGCAGCCGGAGCCATCATCACCGTTTCGCCCTCGTAGTTGAACTCGCTGAGGCACCAGGCGCAGAACTTTTCAGAGTCATCCACCGGCAGTCGTGCCACGGTGTAGAATGCGCCCATGGGGATGGGGCTATAGACGCCGGGGATGCGGTTGAGCCCGTCGATGAGGCATTTACGACGCTCGACATATTCGTCGTATGTGTCGCGGGCATATTCGTCGGGGGCGTCGAGAGAGGCTTCTGCTGCCACCTGACCGATGAGCGGGGGCGAGAGACGTGCCTGGCAAAATTTCATCACGGCCTTGCGGACTTCCACGTTCTTCGTGATGAGGGCGCCGATGCGGATGCCGCACTCGCTGTAGCGTTTACTCACGGAATCAATCAAGACAACGTTGTTCTGTATGCCCTCCAGATGGCACGCGCTGATGTAGGGCGAACCGGTATAGATGAATTCACGATAGACCTCGTCGGAGAAGAGGTAGAGGTCGTACTTCTTTACAAGGTCGCGAATCTGATTCATCTCGCGACGGGTGTAGAGGTAGCCCGTGGGGTTGTTGGGATTGCAGATGAGAATGGCCTTCGTGCGCTCGTTGATGAGTTCCTCGAACTTCTCCACCTTAGGCAGGCAAAAACCCTCCTCGATGGTGGTTGCGACTGTCCGAATTACGGCACCGGCAGACACGGCAAACGACATATAGTTGGCATACGCTGGCTCCGGGACAATAATTTCATCCCCCGGGTTCAGGCAGCTCATGAAGGCGAAAAGCACAGCCTCGCTGCCGCCGCTGGTGATGATGATTTCATCGGCATGCAGTTTTATCTGATAGCGTTCGTAGTAGTTCACCAGCGCTTCCCGCAAGGAGCGATATCCCTGCGACGGGCTGTATTCCAGCGTTTTGCGGTCTATGTGTTTGAGAACATCCAGCGCCTTCTGCGGCGTAGGCAAATCCGGCTGACCAATGTTAAGCCGATAAATCTTAACTCCCCTGTCCTGCGCTTCGTAGGCAAACGGCGCCAGCTTGCGGATGGGCGAAGCCGGCATATCAATCCCTCGCTGGGAAATCTTCAGTTCATTCATAATCTTGTATAGCAAAGCGCACCCCGGCCCTTTGCGGGTGCAAAGATAGTCATTCCAAAGGAAAAAACCTTACAAACAATCCTTCACATGCATGATGACCTGCAGGCGGGCGGGGGCTTGGCCGGACTGGAGCTCTTCCAGGTCGATGACCGTGATGCCCAGCTGGGCGGCGCGATGGCGGGCAGCTGCGCGGCAAGGTTCGGTAGTTGCGATGGCGGCCTTGGCGCCCTTGCCGCCGAAGCGATCGGCCAGAACGGCGAGCTCGTTGAGCGCCTCGGTCCGAACCTCGCAGGTCTTACAGCTGATGAAAAGCGGGATGACGCCGCGGGTAGCCACAACATCGATTTCATTATACACGTTCTCTTCCCCGACTGCCTCGTCCCAATCGACCACCGCCGAGCTGATGCAATCGTTGAAGACACCGGCATCCAGGCACGCCTTGTACATATACAGCTCCAGCACGCTGCCCACATCCCGAAGCCAGTAGCGGACCTGCTCGTCCCGGAAGCGGAAAGAGACGCTGACATCGGGCTTAATCCGCAAATTGGAAATCATACCAATAGCCTGTAGCCGCTTCAAGAAGCGATAATTGGCATAAACCCTTCCGCCGTGGTCCCCCTTTTGCTCCGGGGCGCCCTCAACGTACAGGCTAATCGGCTCGTCACTTCGATTCTGCGAAATTCGCTGCATGAAGACAATCTGGCTGTTCCACATCCTCCGAAACTGGCAATAGAGCGCGAAGAAGGGGTCGATGATGTCCAGATAGCCCCTCAGCGTCCGGTTGTCCACCCTCCCCTTCCGCAGCTTACCGCCCGTCATCACGAAGAAATCCTCCACGCTGTACTGCAGCTCGCAAGGCCGATCCTCCGCAAAAGGCGCATTCTGGATATCGTAGAAGCGGTTTTTCTTTCTGGAATAGGTAAAGGCCGATGCCTTAGTCTCCTGACAGAACATCCCGGAAGCAAACAGCGCCGCATCCGTCCCGCCGGTCACATC
>JAILEU010000131.1 GCA_024697785.1 Bacteroidaceae bacterium
CCCCTCGACTTGCATGTGTTAAGCCTGTAGCTAGCGTTCATCCTGAGCCAGGATCAAACTCTTCATTGTAATATGTAATGTTTTGTTCTGTTCCTTCTCGTGATGACCTATCCTTTCTTTATCTTCCTTATTAAAGGAATCTTTTGACGGTTCGTTCTTTTCCTTTGTTCTTGGACTTTTCTCTTCACTGCCGAGCCCGCCTTCCCTGACTCACCGGAAATCCGGAATCGGGACGACAAGGCACGGCTGCTCTTGTACTACTTCGTCTGTATGGAAATGCTTTCAAAGATCGCTCTGGTGCTTTTTCGGAAGGCGCAGAAAAAAAGAGCCCTCGGCTAAGAGGGGGATTCCTCTGCTCTTCCTCCGAAAAGCGGGTGCAAAGGTACACCGACTTTTTCATACCACCAAATCTTTTTGCAAGTTTTTTCAGAAAAACATGAAAAAAGAGCAAAAAAACGGAGAAAAGGGCCTTCCTGCGATGAGAAAAAGCCTTCCTGTGACAGGAAAAGGCCTTTCCACAAGAAGAAAGGGCCTTTCGCTGCAGGGAAAGGGGCGTTTACCGCAAAACGAAACGTTTGAAAAACGCTGACGAATCGTTTCAACCTGGACTTTGGAACGTTTCGTCAGCTCGATGGGTTAGGGGTTAACGGACAAGAATCTTGCGCCCGTCCACGATGAGGATGCCTTTCTGCCCTCCCCCTGCCATGCGGCCACTGAGGTCGAAGGCGGAGGGGGCGGCATCGGCCTCGGCCGCGGGAGTTATGCGCGTGGCATCGCCAAACCACACGGAGTGGAAAGCGACTTTACCTGAAGCGGGCATGACAAGATAGACGGCATGCGTGCCCGTAGTGGCGGGGATGGAGAGGGTGACCGTGCTCCACCCTTCAGGCAACGCGTCGCTTTCGGCCAGCAGGCAGTCGGGGGTAAGACGGTCGAGATAGACGGCTACCCGCGAGGAGGTGTTCGCCGCCATCACGCCAACAGTCACCTGCGTTGCCTCACGGTCGGCAAACTGAACGTTCTTGAAACAGATGTATGCCCCCTCCTTGGTGGCATAGGTGGTGAACGGACGACCGTCGACCTCGGAAACATCGGCGGAGAGCTGCATGAACTGGATGTCGTTGAAGTCGCTCACCTGGGTGCGGCCGAAGGCATCCTTATAATACGACGCGCCTGCGTGCGCGTTGGCAGCTGCCGAGACAGCCGTGGAGGCTCCGAAGGGGTCGTTAGTGACGTCCTTGTCGCCATCACGCAGGTTCTCGGAGGTCTTAGTCAGCCATTTGGACCACGTGACGCCCTTCGAGTTACGGTTCTGATAGGCATAGAAGGCATTACGGGCTATCCACTCAAGCACATCGGGACGGTCGGTCTCCTCGGCAAACAGACGGGCATAGCGCATGAAGATGCCCTTGAAGCCGCAGAGGTCGGTGTCGATGACCTGGCAGACCTTAATGACACGGCTGGTGTTGTCGCACAGATTCGTGTAGGTCCACTGATAGATGTTCTTTGCGTCGCGGAGGTACTGGTCGTCGCCGGTGATATGCCATAGCTTGACGGCTGCGCCCAACATAGTGCCCTGGTTGTAGGTCGAGCTCCAGTCGTTGCTCACCTTGAAGGTGCCGCCCGACCACTGCCCGCTGTCATAGACACGACCGCTGGAGGGCACGAAGAGGTGGGCGCGCTGTCCCGCGTATGTCGCCTTGGCTTTGTCGAGGTAGGAGGAGTCGCCCAACATTTCATAGAGATAGCAAGCGGCCACGATGGCGGGGCCGTTGATGCAGGAGTTGGTGCCGTCCTTGCCTTCGCACCAGCGGAGCATGCCTTCGGGGTAGACCTGTGCACGCTTATACATCAGGTCGAAGTTCGTCTTAGCGTATGAACGGTAGTTGGCCGAGCCGAAGAACTTGTAGGCTCTGATGCAGGCCAGCACCATCCACGAGATGTCGTCGTTGTAGTTGTTACCCCGCCAGGTGGAGCCGTTGCGGGAGATGAAGTTGCGGCAGAGTTCATCGAAATAGGTTTTGTACCGGGTGTCGCCGGTGGTCTCGAAGAGGTCGAGGATGGTTTCGAACATCTCTGCATCGCCCCACCAGCCTCCGCCTCCAAGCACATGGCCCGGAGAGGCATTGCGATAGTACTGCTTCATGAATCCGTCCACCATCTCGTCCCTCACCTGTTCGTTGAAAGCTATGGCGGCATCGTTCAGTTCCACAATTTTCCAACGGGTCAGGGCGGGATCGGCCTCATCCTCACCGACGAGTTTCAACGCTGCCCCCTGCTCACTCCCTGTAGCGCTGAGAAGCACCGTGCCGTAGTTGCTCGAATAGAGGCTGATGAGATAGGTGTCAGCGGCGCCTTCGACGGGAGTAAGCGTCCATTGCCGCTGCGAGAGTGAGGCACTTCGCTGGGCAACGCGAGTGCCAGCCTTGCGCACCCCATAAGGAGCCAGGTATTTACCAGAATGGACGTTAAGGAAGCAGAACCCTTCGTCGCCTGCCTCCACCGCCCACCGCTGCGCCGCCACTTTGGTGTCGGGCCAGACGACAACGTCCGTGCCGTCCGTCAAGGCTGCATTGCGGGCGAAGAGGAACGACTTACCATCCAACGTGATGCCATACTGGCTGCCCTCGGTGAAGGCATATAGTCCCCGTGCAACTGCCAATAAGAATAAGAGAGATAGAATCCGCTTTGCCATGTTCTTTTTCCGTTTTGAATTAACGGGGGCAAAGATAGGGCATTTTACGACTACGTCCAAATTTTTTTTACTTCTTCAGAATCAGGGTTACAAAACTGACAGGCGGCAACGGCAGGGAGAGTTTGCCGTCCGATGGTGTGAGTGACGTTTCCTTCATGCCGTCCTCGGCATTCGTCACCAGCACCTTAGCCGAACGAAAGTGTTCGGGGAGACCTTGGATGAGGGCATTGCAGGCGGCGCCGTTGTTGACCATGTGGACGCAGTATTCGCCCTTGGCCAGATTGCCGAAGGCAGCGCAGGTGAGCGTGGCCTTGCTGCTGCTGACGGGCAGGGCGAAGCTGCCCTCGGGGGTAGAGGCCAGCTGACGGATGTTCCAGAACCGCTGCGTAGGGGTGAGCTCGCCGCTGGTGCCGAAGACACCGCCGCCCCAGAGGAGCGAGTAGTCGGCCGTTAGCTGCCAGTGGAGGATGGACTGCGGCTGGCAGACGTTAAGCATGCGGACATAGAGATTTATCTCGTAGAGCGCAAAGGTCGATTCCCTGAAAATCTGCGGATAGCGCCATGCGGCGGCATCGGTACTCCCCTCGCCCACCAGCAGGGGAACGCCGAGTTGTGCGGCGGCATCGGCCCAGACGCGGAGGGTGGCATCGTCGCAGCCCCGCCACGAATGGAAGGAGACGGCGCCGATGAAGGGATGGGCGGCGGGGTCGTTCAGGGCGGGGACGACGAAGCGGGTGGGCGTTGCGTCGGACGTGTCGCCCAGCAGCATCTTCGTTGCCAGCCCGCGGCGGCGCATCTCGCGGCCCATGTCCTTAATGAACGCCGCGTGCTCCTCGGGAGAGTGGAGGACGTCGATGCCGAGATCCGACTCGTTGAAGGAGAACAGGGCGGCCTCAACGCCGTAGTGTTCCTTGAGATAGACCAGGTAGTCCGTCAGCGAGGAAACGATGCGCTGTTGCTTTGCAGGGTCGAGCCTATGGGCGGCCACGCCCTGCCAGCGTCCACGGCGGGGCGAAGTCTTGTCGATGGCCCACATGGGCGGGAACCAGCAGCTGACGATAACGGGCATGCCCTGTGCTGCCAGCCGCTGCGCCATCTCCATGCTCTGGCGGACGTGCTGCGGCAGTTCGTCCGGTTTCATATTGAGGGGCGTTGCATCTTCGTCGGGATGCCATTGGCGCCACGGCATCTCCACGCGGCCATAGGCTACGCGGATGTTGCGTAGGCAGTAGTCGATGACGGCGGGGTCGGTGGCGGGGTTCTGAAGACGGAAGTTGCCGCCCATGCCGAGGAAGGAGCGCCCCGGGTGGCTGGTATCGACACGGACGACGGCATCCGAGTGGTCGATGCGTCCGGAGGCTGTCACGTCCATGTCGAGTGTGGCCGTCGCCCCCTTCACCAGCGAGGTCATGACAGGTACTGTGATGCATATCTCGTCATTTCCCCGCGACTGGGTCAGCTTGACCGGACGCGAAAAGCTCATCTGAATGTCGCGGACGACGCCATCTGCATCCTTCAGGCGGACGGAGAGTTTGCGCGGGGTTGTCTTGATGGAAGCCGTGGCGTACTTTTCTGCGTTGAGGTGGAGGCAAAGTCCGGCGTGGACGTCGAGGGTGGTGTCGCTGGCGAGCTGCAGGCTGACGTGACAGCGGCCTTGCGCGGTGTCGGTGACACGCTCGGCGAAGGTGACGCGCTCGATGGTGCTGGTTGACACTCGTTCGTCGCCCTGCCGTTCGTACCGATAGGTATAACGTTCACGTCCGCTGTGGCTGCCGCCCACCACGAGCGTGGTTTCGAAGTCCATCAGCTCGCCTTCGACACGGATGCCCGTCAGGTTGCCCCACGCCATCACCTCGGTCTGGTCGGTGGCTGCCTGCTGGCTGAATAGGAGGCAGGTGTTGCATACCAAACCTAAAAAAAGGAAATAATACCGTTTCGTATCCATTTTATATAAATAGTCGCTATTTGAATTTTAAAAACCTCTCTATCCTCACGGGCAGAAGAGGCTTTGCAATCAGCCTCTCCGCAGGGCGGAGAAAGTGACTGCCAATGAGAAAAAAATACGCTTTACTTATTTATTAACCATGAAAAACCATTTTCTTTTCTTGATTCATTAAAGCATCATCCATAGGCTGGCGGCGGCGCACCTCGTCACTTATTTGAAGAGGCGTGGAGCGAAGTCGCGCAGGTCGTAGTGCCAAACGTGCCAGCTATGCCCGCCAGGGGTCTCACTATACTCGTGCTTGATGCCTGCCTCCTTGAAGCAGTTGACGGTCTGCTGTCCGTTAGTCCATGCAAAGTCCTCGCGTCCGCCCATCGTAAACCGAAGCAGCCGTGCCGTCTTGTTCAGCTTGGGAGCAATGGTGCGGAGTTTTGCCGTGTGTTCGCGAAGTGCGGCTTCGTCGCTGCCGAACCAGCCGGAACTCATTACGTTGATGTATCCGAAGAGCTCCGGATAAGAGGTGATGAGGTTCAGCGTCTCCAGCCCTCCCATGGAAAGTCCGGCCAGGGCCGTGTTGGCAGGGCCTCGCTTGATGCGGTACTGCTGAGCTACGCGCGGCATGATGTCCTTCACCATCTCATCGACGAAAAGCTTCGTGTCCATTCCGCCGTGGGGCATGACGACAATCATCGGCTTGATTTTCCCTTCGGAGTAGAGGTTGTCGAGGATGTCGGCCGCACAACCGATGCCCGTCCACGAGGCATCATTGTCGCCACCGCCGTGAATGAGGTAGAACACGGGTAGCGCTTTCCACGATGCATTGCCGGCAGGAACCCAGACGTGCATGCTGCGTGTCCGCCCTGTCGTAGTGGAGTAGTAGCTGATCTGCTGGATGGGGCCGTGGGGGACGTCGCGCTTAGCCCAGAAGATATCCTCACCGTTGGTGATACGCGCCACAGGGGTAATCTCACTGTATAGCGAATAGCGAGGGTCAATGACCTTAACGCCATCCACCACGAAAAAATAGCGGTATGCATCCGTCCCCACCTTGGGGACGCGGGCTGTCCAGATTCCGTCGTCGCCTTTTGAGAACGTCGCCTTCAGCCCGGAGAAATCGCCCCCCAACGTCACCTCCTGCGCCTTTGGCGCATAGATGCGAAACGACACTGAGCCATCGGGATTAGCAACGATGGAGCGTAGTGTATCAGCCGGCGAGATGGTTCGCCCACGCTGGGCCATGGCCGTCCCGCCACAGAGGACAACACAAAGCAAGCCGCAAAGTACTTTTTTCATTTTCATTTTCCGATTATTATAAAATTGAAGATTTTCGAGAGTAAACTACAAAGCATACAATGGCCGGACGGTCTTCGCCGCTATCGGGCGCGTGGGTGCTGTACGGCCGAGGGGGATGATGCGAAGATTGTCGAAATAGGGTGTGCTGACATTCTTGCCCTTCAGCGGAGCCATCAGTCCGGCCATACCCTTCGGGTACTCGGGCGAGATGGCGCTGACGACCTCCTTGCCGTCGATGCAGCCCTTTATCGTCGTGCCCTCGAAGCGGAGGGATAGCGTGTGCCACTGGCAGGGGGTGATGCCGTCGAGGGTATCGGCCGCGAGGACATGCTCGCCGCCCCGCTGTCTGTCGCGGCGGGCACGGATGAGCGCCTGCTGCTCGGCATCGCCGATGAGCTCGCGCTTGTCCAGCTTGCCGCGGCTGACGACAAGCGAGACGCAGCCGCGGTCGTCGAGCTTCACGTAGTAGCCCTTGGCCCAGATGCCGTAGCCCGAGCCCACGTCGCAGAGGTGTCCCATGACGGCTGCCTCGTCGCCCGGATTGAGCCAGACGTCGGCGCTGACCTCGTAGTCCGTCCATGCCGAGTCGCCGAGGATGGTGTAGTGGTGCCACTCGGGCGCCCAGCTGAGGGGGTGGTCGCCCACCACCTGACGGATGCACTGTCCCTTGCCGTCGGGCCGTTCGGTGAGTTCGAAGGCACCGATGAGGTCGGCGGTGTAGTGCGGCAGGTAGCCCCATGCCGCGGCGGGGCGGTAGCCGTCGAAGTCATCCTCATAGGGCAGGGGGAAGGGTGCCGAGGCGGGGATGTCGCTGAAAGAGCCCTTCTGCTGCCCGGAGGTGGTGGAGAGGGAATAGACGGCGCCGGGCTCGAGCGTCAGTGTGAAGCTTCCGCCGCGGGGTGTGATGTCGGCAAGGCGGACGAACTGCTCGTCCTTCGTGCTGCGCCACACGCAGAGCTTGCCGCCCGACAGCCCCTTCACGCCCCTGGTGCCCTTCGTGCTGACCTTGACCTGAACGGTCTGGGGAGCCTTGGCATTCTTCGTTTCGATGACGATGCTGTAGTCGCCCGTGGCGGGATCGCGGAGGGTGGCCATGCTGCCGCCGCCGTCGAGCAACGTGCAGCCGCCATCGACATAGTACCAACCCAGCCGTGTGAACTGTCCGTAATGGGCATAGCCCCAGAGGGCCTCGCGGACGGCGTAATGTCCGCTCCACGGCTCACGGGCCAGCAGCATGGCGGGGTCGTGGCTGTAGGGCTCCAGCGGATAGACACCGGCGATGTCGTACCAGTTGACCACCTTCGTGGCGCCGCTGACGACGTAGTTTTCGTTGAAGCACTTGACGATGGTTATCAGGCAGTCGAAGCCCGGACGATAGATGTGTTCCTCGCTGTTCCAGAGCGGCTTGCCGAGCTGGCGGATTTTCTCGTGCTGCTCGGGGGTGACGGGAATTTCGCTATAGGTATGTGCGCTGATGATGTCAATGGCAGCGGCGAGGGCTGTGTCGCGCAGCATCTCGTCGAGAAACTCCAGTTTGCTGCCACCCCAGTTGTCGAAGGCATGCAGGCGGACGCCGGCAAAGCCGTTCTCGTCCATCGTGCGGCGCAGGGCCTTGGCGAAATCGTAGTTGTAGCCCTTCTCATTGTGGCAGCCGATGGCGTCGAGCTCCAGCCCGTGGACGTGGCGCAAGGCTTGCAGCCAGCTGACGTAATAGTCCGCCATGTCCTGGCTCCAGAAGTTGCCCACCCATGCCGGAGCGCTCCAGCCCGTGGCGTCGAGCGTCAGCTGCGGGTTGCGGGCCATGGCCTCGCTGAGCACCCACCATGTATATCCTCGGCGGGCATCGAAGTCGCCGCGCCAATGGCTGTGGCTGGGCATCGAGCCCTGCGTGCTGTTGCCGTCGCCGGGAATCTCGGTGAGCATGGTGCTGACGGAGGCGCCGAACATGGGACGGAACACGAGATCCATAATCTGCGAGCGCTGCGGCTCGGGGTAGTCTTTAAGTAATACGGCCGTAGCGCCGCCGCCGTTAACAGCACCGATGCCTTCAAACAGTCCGCCGGTGTCGGTAGCGCTGAGGCGCACGGTCTGCACGTCGGCGGCATGGCCGATGGCCGCGGCCAACAACACAGCGGTCAAAAGGGAATATAATCTTGCTTTCATCTTTTTTTGGGGGTTAGGGGTTAGGCGCCTTCGGCGCAATTAGGAATCAGGAATTAGGAATTAAGTATTTTTTTCGTGACGAAAACCCTTCAATCTATTTCTTCACCGGTGTTAGGCGGAAGAGCAGCACATCACGTCCGGGGACGGTGACAGCGAGCGGCTTCTTGGTGGTGACGGCCTTGGCTTTTTTCTTTGATGGTTTCTCCCAGAGGTTACGCAGCGTATAGACGGTGGTGTCGAAAGCCGTCGAGAGGCCGGACACTTCCTCGTCGGTAAAGCAGAGCGTCTGCCAGTCGATGGTCTGGCTGACGGGCTCGGTGCCGCGGTTGAAGAGGCAGAACGCCCAGTCGCCGCCTGCCAGAGGCTTGAACCAGTACTGCAGGCCGCCCTCCTCCTTCAGGCGGAGGCCCTGTACGCCCAGCGTGTCCTGGTCGATGGCGATAACGTCACGGTTGAGGATGATGTCGCGCGTCTCCTGCGTCATTTTCGTGATGTCGTTACCCAGGATGAGCGGCGCGGCCATCATGCACCAGAGGGTGAAGTGGGCGCGGTCCTCGTTCACGGTCATGCCATTGCCCACCTCCAGCATATCGGGGTCGTTCCAATGGCCCGGGCCGGCATACTTGCGCAGCTTGACATTCTGCTCCAGGATGGTCATGACGCTGTTTTCCCACGAGCGGAGTCCCTTGCCGTCGAAGATAGCGCTGATGTCGCCCGTCGTACGCCACGAGTGGCCCACCTCAGCAGCCCATGTCCACGGCCTGTTCTGTCCCCACTCGCACATGCTGAAGAAGACAGGCCTTCCGGCAGCCCTCAGCGCATCGCGCATCAGCGCATAGGCGCCGCGGGGATTGATGTTCTCCGTCTCGCACCAGTCATACTTCAGGTAATCCACTCCCCAGCGGGCATACTGGATGGCGTCCTGATACTCATGTCCGAACGAGCCCGGATAGCCGCCGCACGTCTTACGTCCAGCATCGGAATAGATGCCGAACAGGAGGCCCTTCGAGTGGACGTAGTCCGACACCGCCTTCAGCCCCGAGGGAAACTTCTCCCTGTTCTCAGTGATGAAGCCGTCGGCATTGCGCTCGCCGTGCCAACAGTCGTCCATGTTCAGATAGACGTAGCCGGCGTCAAGCAGTCCTTCGCTGACCATGGCGTCAGCCGTCTCGCGGATGAGCTTCTCGTTGATGCGTCCGGCAAACTTGTTCCACGTGTTCCAACCCATCTGCGGGGTGCGACCCATGCCTTCCCACTTCTGCGCACGGGCGCTGAGGGGAGCAACCAGCAGCGCCGCTACCAGCAGCGCCACGGACATAGATTTAATTAATGTTTTCACTTTTAAAATTAAAAAATTAGGAATTAGGAATTAGGAATGGTTTATGGGTTTAGTTCCGGCTGCGCCGGAGGTTTATTTAGTTAAGAGTTAAGAAGTAAGAAGTAAGAGGTCATAGGACGTGTTCGTTAAACATTAAACGTTAAAAGTTAAACCCAAATTTTCATTTTTCAATTATCAATTGCGCCGAAGGCACCAGACGTGTTCGTTAAACATTAAACATTAAACGTTAAACCATTGTTCCCGCTGCGCCGGAGGTTTATAAACCGATTTTGCCACGCAAAATCATTAAACCTTTTTTGTAAACAAAAAAATAAACCTTTTGCGGAGCAAAAACTAAACCATTTTTTTCATTTTTCACTTTTTTATTTCTTCTAAAAACAGGAACTTCGGATGCTCCTTCATCTGCCGGAGGTTTTGCTCGTGTTGTTCGCGGCCCCATGCACGGCGACGTCCCCGGACGGGAGCATGGCGCCACGTGAGGAGATACGAGCACCGGCTGTCCGCCAGCATCTCCGTCAGCCCGGGCGACAGCGGGCCACACTCGCTCAGCGCAAAGGGCTTATCCTTCTGCGCTGCCAGCTCGCCGACAAACGACAGCGCCGCACCTGCATCGCGCACGAAGTCGTCCCCCTGGCCATACCAGTCGAGGGTGAGCATATCCACATATTCATCGCCCGGATAGCCGCGCAGGTACTCCTCGGCCGAATAGACCTTGTCCGTGTTGTAGGCATAAAGAATCTGGTGCAGCCCCTTGGAACGGAGGTAACTGGCTGTCCAACGCCACAACTGCGCATACTCGTCGTCGGTGCAGCGAGTGCGTCCCCACCAGAAGAACGAGCCAGAGTGCTCATGCCAGGGACGGAAGATGAAGGGGATGAGCCGTCCCCCGTCATCGCGAATGCTGAGGAAGAAGCGTGCCAGACGGTCGAGCCACTGGGTGAACATGGCGTTGTTTGTTCCTCCGGGTAGCACCGAGCGAACAGCATCAATGCCGTCGGCCGACAGCATCCCGACATCCCATGCCGAGCCGGCACCATTGGGCTCCTTGATGCCTGGCCACTGCGACGAGACAGGGTTGACAACATGCCACGACACCGTGACGATGCCACCCTGTGCATGCCACCACCGCCACCGGTCGCGGATGTCGGCAAACGCCACCGAGTCGAGGCTCACTTTGTAGCCCAGTTCCAACTCGCCCAGTTCGAAGCCCGCTATGGCGGGATAGTCGCCCGTGGCGTCGCGGGTGTCCGAGCGTTCCGCCTCGCCCCACCACGTGTATCCGTAGAGCAAGTCGTCCTGATGGCCGTACATCACTCCCTTCCTCTGCAGCGTGTGCAGGCGTTCCATGAGCGCCACCGCCTCGGGCGTAGCCTCAGGGTCGGCAGGGCGCCACGCTGTCTGCCCCGTCGCGATGGTTGCCATCGGCACGAGGCACAGCAGTACAATCGTCAGTCTATTCATTTTCATTGGGCAAAAATAGCAGTTTTTCTTGAAAAAAGGAAATCTTGGAGCAGCGAGAGCAAAAATTTTTCCGAGTCGTGACAAAATAAGACGAAGTCAATACATTGGCGTTTAATTATCTTAAATAGTTATCAATAAACGCCAGACGAGGGCGATAGTACATTTCGTTCCACGGCCCCAGCCATTCGCCTGAAGGCCAGGCATGGGTGCGGTAGGGCACACAGTTGACTGTTTTCTTACCCTGTGCGCCATTCAGCGAAGCCCATACCCCCGACGGCGGGCAGGTGGTGTCGATAAGGCCCATCTCGCAGTAGATTTCGGCCGTCGAATGGCGGATGAGCAGGGCGCCGTCAAAATAGGGCAGCGTGGCATCCATCATCGTGGGGTCGAGGGTGGAATGATTCTCAATGGGCTGCGGCCATCCGCTACGGCGACCGGCACGTGCGCCGCCAAGATCCTGCATGGCGGGAACGTTCAGCACGACAGCCGAGACGCGCGGGTCCAGCCCCGCAGCCGCCACGGCTTGTCCGCCACCCTGGCTCTCGCCGATGACAAGGATGCGCCGTCCGTCCCATTCAGGCTGGCGTGTCATGTATTCGATGGCGCGCAGCAGCCGAAGGTACATGCCGCGGAAATAGTATGTCTCGCGGTCGGCAGCATTGTGTTCATAATAGCTCCGCAGCATGCCGAACTCCAGCATACGATAGTAGTCATCCGTCTGACCATTCAACATGCCGTGTGCATTGATGTCAAGGCTAAGAGCACCATTTCCCAATGCAGCATTGCTCACGCACTCGTCCACCGAACAGCGGCACCAGCTGCCGCTGACGCCCGCAGCACGGCACAGGATGACGATGGGTAGCGACCTTTTCTTCGCTCCCACAGGCTTGGCCATGTAAGCCCGCACGGGTGCAGGGCCGAGGCAGTTGATCTCCACATCCTGACAGACGTACCTGCCCCGCCGGTGCTCGGGCACATCCAGTGGAGAGGTCTTCACCTGCATGGGCAGAGCCTTCAGCTGTTTCTTCTGTTCCGCCCAGTAGTCCATCAGGTCGGCGGGCTCGTCGTAGCCGGCGCGGAAGCCCTCGGGAGCCACCACGTAGCCGATGGCAGCAGGTTGTCGTCCGCGACGTTCCGTCACCTCCACCATCACGGCACACGTGCTGTCTAGCGCCTGTTCCAGCACCGTGAAGTCCGCCGTAGCGGGCAGCAGACGCAGCTCGCGGCCCATCCTATTGTTATAATACACCCGCACAACAATGGAATCCAAAGGAACCTCGTCGGTGTGGCACGTGACGACGACGCGCTCCCCTCTTTCATACACCCCACTGTCTTTGTTGATGCTGAGCCTGTAATGCCCGGAGAGGTCTATCTCGTCGCGCGTCAGGACGAGGTCTGCGGCGAGGAACTGTTTCCAGAAAGCATCGTCGTTCTGCTGACTGAACACGAAGGGCACCGTCCACGGAGCGACGAAGAGCCAACGGGCATCGTCACGCGCCATGGCCTCGGCACTCGGTACACAGTCGCACTCCGCCAAGGCAAGCATCTTAGAGGGATACTTGCGGCTGAGCAGGTCGAACTGCTCCTTGAACGAGCCATGCTGCGAGGGCGCGTGATACTGGTCGCGCGCTACGATATCGACATACTCGTCGCCCGGATACCAGTCATCATCGTCCAGCTCGGATGTCCAGATGTAGATGAGGTTATGCACCCCACGCTCCATG
The DNA here is from genome assembly GCA_024697785.1 of Bacteroidaceae bacterium. Classification (GTDB taxonomy): domain Bacteria; phylum Bacteroidota; class Bacteroidia; order Bacteroidales; family Bacteroidaceae; genus UBA1189. The sequence continues at coordinate 12,618 of JAILEU010000131.1, forward strand.
AGGTAGCGTTGGACATAGATGTAAAGTTTCTTGAATACTTCCGCGCCATCGCTACCCCACCAGAACCACGCCTCGCCGCCACGGTTAGTGTTGCCAGCCGCCTCGTGGAAGGGGCGCCAAAGGATAGGAATGCCCTGTTCCTGATAATAGAGCAGATAGCTGACAATGGTGTCGAGGTTCTCGCCCATGATGCGCTGTTCGGGTGTTCCCTCCTGCAAGGCACGACGTGGCGAGAACTGCGTGCCGCGCCGGCCCTGTGCCCCGCTGGGCGTATAGAACGAGAAGCCGTCCTTCGGCGTCAGCTCCGGATCGATGGGGACACTCCAGTGCCAGATGAAACCGACAATACCCCCGGCGTCATGCCATGCCTTGGCCGTCGGACCCTTGTAGTTAAGGCCCCGCTGGCGGAAGTGTTGGAAATCGAAAATGTTGACGGCGGGGTAGCGTCCGGCACGCTCGCGGATGCCGTCGGCATCAGTGGTGTTATAGTCCCATCGGGCCTGACAGCCCGACAGTACTAGCTGTCCCCACACCTTGTCGCGAAGATAGCGGTAGAGCTGACGTGTAGGCCCCGTGGCTTGGGGGTCGATGGGCTGCAGCGAGATCTGTGCCCCGGCAGGAATCGCCGTCACGCCCGACAAAAACAACAGGACAGAGAGAAGAGTACGTTTCATTGTCATATTATCGGAAGTTAGGTAATTCGTCGCGGGTGATGATGAAGTCCTGTTCGAGGGCATCACGCCAGTAGTCGATGTTGGCATTGTTGTGGTCGGTGCTGTTGAACGCTGCACTGCCGGGCTGCGAGGTGCGGGCGTTGTCCCACCAGGGGATGAGAAAGCTCCAGTACTGGCCGTCAGCCCAAATGGCCGACACCTTGGGGATGTTGCCGAACTCGCTGATGGCATAGAGTTTGTCGGGATAGTTCTTCTTGAAGAAGTCGTACCACCCATGCATGGAGGAGAGTGTCTGGTTGTAGAAGTCGAAGGCCACCACATCGACGTACTCGTCGCCTGGGTACCACTTCATTGAGTCGCCCGAATTATAGACCCAGATGAGGTTGGTGAGGCCATGGTAATTGACCATGCGGTCGTACATCACCCGCCATAGTTCCACGAATGCGTCGGGGCCGTCGATGCCCCACCAGAACCACGCCTTGTGCCAGTCGTTGCCGGGGTTGGCATCGCTCCAGTTGCCCTGTGCCTCGTGGAGCGGGCGCCAGAGGATGGGTACGCGCGCGGCCTGCAGGGGCTTCATCCACGTGGCCACCTGGTCGATGCGGCGGATGAGCTCGCGGTAGCCTGCCGACTTCGTGTCGAAGATGACCGATGGGCGGAAGCTTGTCTCGCCGTCGGCCGTGCCGGGCGTGCAGGTGTAGGAGGTGCCGTCGTTTGTGGGCATGTTCCAGTGCCACAGCGCGGCCATGATGCCGCGTTTGTTCGTCCAGTCGCGCCAAATGGTGGTATTGGCGTAGTTAATCCAGCCTCCGGCGGAGGAGTAGATATCATGGATGTAGTCGATGCAATTGATGGCGGGGTACTTGCCCGTGTGCTTATACACCCAGTCGGCCTCATAGGTGTTGTAGTTGACGCTGGCGTGGACGCCGGTCAGCATTTTCTGCCCTACGTTCTCCTCCATATAGGCCAGCAGCTTGCGAGCCTCGGGGGAACGGTTGCCCCACTTGGGAATCTCCACAAAGGTGATGCTGTCTATGCGGGATATATCGTAGTTGATAACCCTGCCATCGTTGAGGTGGACGGACATAGTGTTGGGCTCCTGGGCCTGTATGCGGGGAACGAGGCAAAGGAGCATGGCAATCCCCCCGAAGAGGGACTGCCATGCCTTTTGACGTTGTCTTATCTTGTCGCGACTCGGCAAAATGAGCAAGCTCTTTTGCACTCGCTGCTCCAAGATTTGACGTTGGCGTTGATATTTCATGAGCACTTATTTTGCCACACCGTCCTTCACGAGAATCTTCACTCCATTCAGGATATAGATGCCGGCCGGCATCTGGTCGAGGTCGCCGAGTGTGGCACCCGTCTTCAGCAGACGGCCATCGGCGCCATAGAGGTCACCCTTATCGGAAACCGTGGCCAGAATACTCTCGATGCGCGTAAGCTCGCCGTTCACTTCGAGAACCAGGCTGTAGCTGCCTGCGGGGTCGGCCGGCACAGTGGAATCGACGTATGCACGGTTAGCATAGACGGTCTTGTTCTCGTCTGTGGTGACTGCACATCCGGCACCGCCGAAGAGAATGGCCTCATCGGCGAGGTCGATGGTGGCGTAGGTGCCCTTCAGCGCTGTACCATTGACAGGTGCAAAGGCGACCTCGTCGCCCAGCTGGACGGCCACTGCCGTGGTGTCGCCCACAGCCTCGGCATCGTACGTGCCCTCGGCCATATAGACCACAGGTTCGCCGCCCTTGGCACCATCTACCTTGTTCAGTGCAACGTAGAACTTGTCGTTCTGGGCATAGGTGCCCACCACGGTGTACGTACTGCCCTTGGCAGGCGTGACGCTGACGGGGTAGCACATGGTGGTGACTTCACCGGCCTTGAAGTCGAGATACGACTGCACGGCTTCGCCGAGGGTGACGGGATCCATCTCCTCGATGAAGAGGGCGGAGTTGCTGCCGACGGCGGCATCGTGCCAGGTGACAAGACGGTGGTCGGAGAGTTGGGCATGGAGGTTTGAGAGGCTGCCACCCTCGAAGTCGGTGGCACGGATAAGCATCTCGCCACGTCCGATGGGTTCGACGGTGAAGAGTGACGGATGAAGCGAGAGGCCTGCCCAGCTGTCGTAGCCATAGGCCTGGACGTAGAGGCCGGTGGCACGATGGCGGATGATATACTTCCCATCCTCCACGGGGATGAAGCGGAACTCGATGTCGGCCTCCTCGTCGTTGGTGAAGAAGAGGCACGAACACGGGCGCACGTCAGTGGCAGCGAGACCGGTCATGGTCTCGGCATCGGCGGGAGCGAGATAGTTGTCGAAGAGGTTGCCGTACGAACCACCCACAGCATTGGATGTGCTCCAGCCTTCATCGGCATACTTCTGCTCGCTGCCGAAGTGGATGGCGTAGTAGCTGTCAGGGGTCACATTGTTGGCCAAGGCACCAAGAACAGCTCTGGCATTGCCGAGATAGGCCACCCAGGCGTCGGTCTCCTCCTGCGTGTATTCGCCGTTGGCATCGTATTCGATGGCTTCTTCAATCTTCTCCTCGAACTCGATGGTCGAGCCAGTGCTCCACTGTCCCGGGTCTTCGCCTTCCTCGCAGAGGGCCAGCTGAGCCTGAGCTGTCTCGATGGCACTGCGGAGCGGACGCGGATCGACGTAGAGGGCGATGAAGGGGTCGTAGGCGGCCTTCAGGTTTTCATAGTCGGCGCGACTGACGTTGTTGGGGTCGACAAGGTCGGCAGCAGCGATGGCATCCACGAGGTTGGTGTAGATGTCGCCCATGCGGTTAGCCTGGTTGTTGGGGTTGGGGGCGGTGATGTAGAGCTGGAACTCGCTGACGTGGAAGTAGCCGCGGTTGCTGGTGGTGGCTTCAGCATAGAAGCGGAGGTAGCGGTAGCCGTTCCGGGGCAGGATGTTGAAGGCGGCGCTGGCGGTTGCATCGCCGTCTGCGTATGGGGTGTTGACGTCGGCTATCCACTCGTAGTCGAACTTCTCGCCGTCGGGCTTGTCGCTGCCGTAGATGCCCCAGGTGGTAACGTGATCGGAGGTGATGTTCTGCCGGCGCGAGATGAGGAGCTCCATGTCGCCCTCGACGTCGCGGCTGAGGGCAACCTGCAGGTAGTGGTCGCCGTTGGTGGCGTTGCCGCCGCTCCAGTAGCTGTGCCAGAAGGTGGAGGGGTCGCCGTCGATGAGGACGCCGGCGCTGAGGTCACCGCCGTCGCGGCTGCCCAGGTCGTTCTGGCTGAAGGGGCTGCTGAACTGGCTGGCATCTTCGATGACTTTTTGCTTCGACATGTCGTTGGCAATGACGGCCTTCTCCTTGGCATCGGCAAGCATCAGCACGAAGTCGCGTCCGAAGGAGTTGGCGGCGAGGATGCTGAGGGCTTCTTCTTTATCGACGGGCACCAGATACCACTCGCTGGCGCCGCTCTCGCTGGCGGTGTTGCACCACGAGGTCATGGGACCGCCCCAGCCGTTGCCGTTGTCGTGCCAGTTGGCATGGACGTAACGGTAGGCGTCGGCATCCTCGTTACTGAAGCGGAAGTTGAAGAGGACGACGTCGTCGTCGGAGCTGACGGGCCAGGCAAGTTCGTAGCCTTCGGGATGCTGCACGAGGGGGTCGAAGGTGATGGTGCGTGTGCCGTCAGTACACTTCTCGGCCTGTGTAAAAGTGAGGCGGTTGGCAAGGTTGGCCAGCACGTAGGTGTTGTCGGCCTGGCGTTCGAGCGTCCAGAGGAAGTTGGGACTCTCGGGATCGAGCGTCTTCCAGCCGTTGGTGCCGGTGTTGTCGCTGTACATGGCCTTCAGCGGATGGGTGACGGCAGTGGAGTCAATTTCTTCACCCTCTTCGGCCTCGGGGTATTCATTGAACTGGCGGGCAACGACGAAGCGGTAGTAGCCGTCGGCGGGACGGTAGGGCACCTTGGTGTCGATGAGCGTGCGGTAGGCATCGACGATGGCCTGCGCCAGGGCATTCAGCTGCTCGGCAGTGAGGGCGTCGCCACCCTCGCCATCCTGTGCCTCGGCGGCTGCCGTCAGGGCTTTCTGCAGGGCCTGATAGGCTTCGGGCGAGTAATTGGCGTAGCCCGTGCCGGGGGTGAAGGTGGGCAGCATGGCCTCATAGCGCGCGCGAATACTAATAAGGTTCTCGCGAGCCTCGTCGAGGTCGTCGGGGGCGGGGTTGAAGAACTCGTCGGCGGTGCAGAAGTAGAACTTGTCGATGGCGATGACGCCCGCCGAGTGGTTCTGGATGACCACGCATGTGTAGTAGTCCACCGCATGGGGGACGAGCTTGATGTAGGCCTCGGTGGCATCGGCCGAACAGGTCACGGAGTAGAGGTTCTGCCAGTTTGTGTCCTGGACGACGAGGTTGAAGTTAAACGTCGATTCGTACTTGATGTAAAGATACTCGTAGTCCATCACGTCCCAGCTGCTCGTGAAGATGTTATACCATCCCCAGCCACTGGAGGCGGTGATGGTGTTGCACTCGGGGTCTGCGGGATCATCGACCTTCGATGAGTAATCGACGTCGTACCTGGCTTGTGCACCGGTGATGGCCGCGGCACACACGATGAGAGTTAGTAGAATTCGTTTCATGACACGTTTGATTTTTAAGGATGATTTACGCTACAAATATAGGCTTTTATCGGGACACCGGCCCACACGCATCGTTACAGGACTATCCCAATTGGGTATTTTACCCAAACGGGAACGTTTTTTACCCAAACGGGCGCGTCGCAGACTGAAGATTCAAGCTTAAAGATGGAAGATTCAGGAAAAATGCGTATCTTTGCACGTCCATAAAATAAGGTCTATGAAGAAGTGCCCATGCCTCTTGTGCATCGCCATGATGCTGATGGCGGGTGGAGCCTACGCCTCATCCCTGATTCCTGATTCCTCATTCCTAATTCCTAATTCTACCCAGTTCCGCAGGGTGGACACGTCGGGCAACCTCAGCGGCGACTATGTGCGCAGCATCGTCCGCGACCGCTACGGCGCCATCTGGCTGCTGATGATGACACACGTCGAGCGCTACGACGGCCACCGCTTCCACCACTATGAGGTGAACGGCATGCCACAGGGTGGCGACGCCCTGCACGACATCGTCCTCACCGCCGACGGACGGCTGTGGATCACGGGCACCAGTCACAACTATGTCTATCACGAGCGTGAGGACTGCATCCGCCGTACCGATGCCGCCGACTTCACCCCATACGGCATCGCCCAGGACACAGTGGGCAGCATCTTCGTGGACGGGCGACAGGACCTGTGGTGCCGCTCGGCAGGCGACGGCCCCGTGCTCTACCACTACAACTTCGCTACCCGCCGCCTCACGCACACCGACGTCAGCGGGGCGGGCGCCGTCATCGGACTCACACTGGTCCACGACAGGGCATACGTGCTGACGGCTACCGCAGACAGACGCTGCGCCCTCTGGACAGCCACCCCGGGACGGCAGACGCTGACACCCGTCACACACCTTGACGTCACACCCAGCGACCGCACCCGCATCTATGCCGACAGCCAGGGACGCATCTGGCTCTACGCCCTCAACGAGACCATGCTCTGGCAGTTCGACAGCCGCACGTCGGTCTGGACAGACGCCACACAGACGCTGCCCCTCGCCGGCGCCATGATGACCGCCCTCATCGACGACGGCGACGGCAATCTGTGGATGGGCACCGGCAACCGCGGCATCTGCATCCTCGACACCAAAGGCTCCTTCACGACCATAAGGCAGGACGGAGGCGCTCCCTTCAAGCTCGTCGACAACCACATCAACTGCTTCTTCCGCGACAGCGAGACCACCACCATGTGGGTCGGAACCAGCAAGCAGGGCGTCGTCTTCTGCAACCAGGCACTCACCTCGTTCAGCATCGCCCACATGCCCGCGGGCGACGATGTCAGCTGCCTCGATGCCGACCCCGACGGCAGGCTCTGGATGGGCTTCGACAGCCAGGGCGCCGCCTCGAGCGATAACAGCCCCCCCCTTACCCCTCCTAAAGGAGGAGCCTCCCCCCTTACCCCTCCTGAAGGAGGGGAGACTGATTACCTCCGCTCGCGCTCCCTTCCCTTTAGGGAGGGGATGGGGGTAGGCTTTCCCTTTAGGGAGGGGTTGGGGGTAGGCTTCTCACGCCTGACAACACGTCACGGCGGGCTGAGCAGCAACCAGGTGGTCTGCACACTCCGCGACAGCCAGGGACGTCGCTGGTGGGGTTCCTACGGGGGCGACTTGCTCTACTTCGATGCCGGAAACCACCCCCACCGCATCGCCGACCGCCGCCTCCAGCAGGTCATCAGCATGCAGGAGGACGCGGACGGACTCATATGGGTGGGCACCTTCTACGACGGCGCCTACCTCCTCGACCCCGCCACCAACCACATCGCCCGCTCAATCACCCCCGCCGACAGCCCCCTCAGCACCGGCTGCATCAGCCAACTGCTGTGGGACGGCAGCCGTCACCGGCTCTATATGGCTACCAACGACGGACTCTACGCTCTCGACGGCGACACCCTCCGCTGCCTGATGCAAGGCACGAGCATACGCTCCATCCTGCTGACGTCCGACAGCCGAACCCTGTGGGCAGGGCTTGACAACGGCCTCGTCGCCTACGACCCCGATAAATCTTGGAGCTGCGAAAACAAAAGAGCTTACCCTAACGCCGAGCCCATCGCTACCCTCACCGTCCGCGACGGACTCTCGCACAACACCATCTTTGCCCTTGCTGAGGACGACTACCACTCCGTATGGGCATCCACGAAACACGGCATCAGCCGCATCACACCCACCCGGGCCGGCTACCGCTGCACAGCCTACAAGGAAACCGACGGAATGGGGGGCATCAGCTTCAACCCTCACGCCACCACACGCCTTTCGGACGGCACAATCCTCATGGGCGCACTGGGAAGCATCGTCACCATCAAACCCCATCCCGACATCCCTGCCACACCACACACAGGCGGTCATTCCACCTTCTTCACCACCCTCTTCATCAACGGCGAACGTGTGGAGGTTGGCACGCCGCTCAACGACGGACGCATCGTGCTCCGGCAGAACCTGCTCATGACCGAACGCATCGATCTGCGGCACGACGACACGAGCGTCACCATCGAGGTCTCGGACATGAATTGCCTGCTGCCCCATCAGCACTTCCAGTACCGTCTGGGACGCGAAGGCGACTGGCACGACCTCGAAGGGAACACCATCATTCTCAACGACCTCCATCCGGGCACATACCAGCTACAGGCACGGACGGCAACCTCCTCCGCCGCTGCCGACAGCTTGGCTACGCTCACCATCCGCGTCGCACAACCCTGGTACCTCACACGGCTGGCCGTCATCCTCTACGTCCTGCTGGCCACCACCCTCTTACTGCTCCTGCTCCGCCACCGCCGCCAGCGCCTCCGCCAGCGGAGGCGCGACGAGCGACACGAGATGGCGCTACGCCAGCAGCAGCAGACCGACGAGGCAAAGATGCGCTTCTTCACCAACGTCAGCCACGACATGCGCACTCCGCTCTCGCTCATCGTCACCCCCCTGAGCCGACTGCTGCAGCGCACCGACATTGCCCCCGATGTCCGCAGCCAGCTGCAGCTCATCAGACACAGCGCCGACACCCTGCAGGAAGAGATCACCCAGCTCCTTGACTACCGCCGCCTCGAGCAGACACCCGGCACCCTCAACCCCACCCGAGGCCCGCTGCGCGAGTTCGTACGCATCGTCTGCCAGCCATTCACAGAGTCAGAGCTTCAAGGCGGCGTCACCCTCACCACCGTCCTGCCACCCGACGACCCCATGGAGGCCCGCTTCGACCACGCCAAGACGAAACGCGTCCTTGTCAACCTCATCAGCAATGCCATCAAGTACAATCGCCCGGGCGGCACGGTCACCGTAGCCCTCAACCGTGACGGCAGCGACGCCGTCATCCGCGTCACCGACCAGGGCATCGGCATAAGGCCCGAAAACCGCGAACGCATCTTCGAACGCTTCTATCAGGAGCCTCACGACGACGATGCCACCGGCACAGCCTACACGGGAAGCGGCATCGGACTACACCTCGTCCGACAGTACGTCACCATGATGGGCGGCACCGTCACCGTTACCCCTGCCACGCCGCAGGGCTCCACATTCACCGTCCGCCTCCCCCTCGCCGAGCAGCCAGAAGAAGGGAACATCTCTTCAGACTATCAGACTAACAGGCTGACAGATAAATCAAGACTAACAGACTATCAGACTAACAGACTGACAGATGAATCAAGACTAACAGATGAATCAAGACTAACAGACTATCAGACTAACAGACTGACAGATAATAGTACCGCAGAGACTTTAGCGCAACATTCATCTGATAGTCTGAAAGTCTGTAAGTCTGACAGTCTAATAAAAGTCTGTCAGTCTGATAGTCTAATAAAAGTCTGTCAGTCTGACAGTCTAAAAAACAACAGCCCCGAGCCTGAAGAAGAATCCACGCCGCCTGCTCCCGCCCCCATCCTTGTTGTAGAGGACAACGACGACTTCCGCACCTTCCTCCGCAGCTGCCTCGAGAGCCACTATAGTGTAATCGCCGCCGCCAACGGACGCGAAGCCCTCGCCCTGCTTGAGCACCAGGACGTCCGCCTCATCATCAGCGACATCATGATGCCCGTCATGGACGGCATGGCCCTCTGCCGCCGTGTCAAGGGCGACCTGCGCTACTCACACATCCCCTTCATCATGCTCAGCGCCCGCACAGCCGACCAACAGCAAGCCGAAGGGCTGGGCGAGGGTGCCGATGACTACATCACCAAGCCCTTTAACCTCGACATCCTGCTGCTCCGCATCGAACGCCTCCTCCGCTGGGCCGAGGGAGCCCGCGAACGGTTCCAGCAGCCCGACGTCAAGCCTTCGGAGCTCACCGTCAGCCGCATCGATGAGCGGCTCATTGCCGATGCCATCGAGCAGGTAGAAGCCAACATCGCCGACCCCGACTACTCCGTCGAGCAACTCGCCGCCGCACTCGCCATGAGCCGCAGCGGACTCTACAAGAAGCTCATGGCCATCACCGGCCTCTCGCCCTTGCTCTTCATCCGCACCCTGCGCATCAAGCGCGGCCGCCAGCTGCTGGAGCAAAGCGGCGAAAACGTCTCACAGGTAGCCTACAGCATCGGCTTGTCGCCCAAGCAATTTGCCAAGTACTTCCGCGAAGCCTATGGCCAGCTCCCCTCCGACTTCCTCAAGGCTTAGAATCCCAAGGCGACGCCCGCGGTCATCAGCCCGAACTGGGGCGAGACGGCGCTTTGGGGAACGATGGAATACTTCGACGGGTAGTAGCGGAAATAGACGCCAAGCCACTCCCTATAGCTGATGACACCCATCAGGCTGTAGGTGAAGGGGGTGACGACGGCCTTCTTTTCGCGGGTGTAGGCAAAGGCGCGCTGATAGATGTTGTCGCCATCGTTTATGATTTCGCTATCGTGGTAGGTGCTGCCCCAGACGTTCAGCTGCAGGTTAGCGCCTGCCCCCAACGTAATGCGGCCCAGACGTGCCGTCAGAAGGACAGGAGCGCTGAAGCCCGAGACAGTAATATTGGAATGCATATAGTCGTAGCCGTCAAGCATGAAAGCCGTGCCGTCGTTGACACGGATGCGCCTGTCGGCGTCGAGCAGAAACACGTCATGCCGCGAGTTGAGCTCCTGCAACATGAAGTCGATGCCCGCCTTGATGCCGAACGTCCTCGTAGGACGGAAGATGAAGTCCACGATATTGACGAACAATTCGTCCGAGCCCGAGGGGTTGAAGTCGTTGGTCACCAGGATAGGAGCGCCGTAACCCAAATGGGACAGGATGTCGAAACCGAACTTACCATTGGGACTCCGGTAAAGGGAGAGGCTTAAATCGCCGGGGCTATACATCTCGGACTCTTGTGCGAATACCTGAACGCCCATCAGCAGGGCAACTAAAACCAAACACGTCTTTTTCATTTCTTCTACTCTTTTTGTAAATTGTTAATTGTTGACTATTTATTTTCAATTCACCATTCTCATTCTTCATTTTTCAATTCTCAGAGCCACTTCTTCACCTCGGCAAGGGAGTGTATCCGGCAGGTGGGCTGGAAGGGAAGCGATGCAGGAGGGTCGCCCCGCAGGATGCAGTACATCTGGTCCCAGCCGGCGGCATGGGCTCCGGCTATATCGACGGCGAAATCGTCGCCCACCATCAGAGTGTCGGCTGCGGTGGTTCCCGCCACGCGGAGGGCATGGTCGAAGAGGCGGCGGTCGGGCTTGTTGATGCCGATATCCTCCGAGAGCACTACGCCGTCGAAGTAGCCGTAGATGCCTGCTGCCTGCATCTTGTGCCTCTGCAGCTCGGCAAAGCCGTTGCTGAGGATGTAGAGGCGGTAGCGGGGACGGAGGTAGTCGAGGGCTTCGACGGCGTGGGGCATGAGGATGCCCTTGGTGGGCAGCACCGTCATGGCACGGCGGAAGAACTCCTGCGACAGCGCCTCGGCGCCGGCTACGCCCGCCGCACGCAGCGGATGGAGATAGCGCTCGGCATTCAGCTCGTCCTTCGTGATGCGGCCTGCGTTGTAGAGCGTCCAAAGCTCGGCATTACGTGCCTCGTAGAGATGCATATAGGCCTCGAACGAGGGGAAGAAACGGTCGTAATCCATCGTCCGATAGACCTCGCCGTAGGCTTCGCGGCTGCTGGCCGTGAAGTCGTAGAGGGTATTGTCGAGGTCGAGGAAAATGACGGAGTACTTCATAAAGCCTCCCCCTTACCCCTCCTAAAGGAGGGGAGAGCAGCGGAACGGGCCCCCTTCCCTTTAGGGAGGGGTTGGGGGTAGGCCTCTTTTCCTCCCACGACGATGACTATCTCGCCCTTGGGTTCGTGGTCGGTGAAATGGGCAAGGACGTCGGCGAGGGTGCCGCGGACAGCCTCCTCGTGGAGCTTTGAGATTTCGCGGCAGACGCAGACGGGCCGTTCGGCGCCGAAGACCTCGACGAACTGCGTGAGGGTACGGACGACACGATAGGGGCTTTCGTAGAAGATGAGGGTGCGCGGCTCGTCGGCGAGGGCGGCAAGACGACTCTGACGCCCTTTCTTCTGCGGCAGGAAGCCCTCGAAGCAGAAACGGTCGCAGGGCAGCCCCGAGCAGACCAGCGCAGGCACGAAGGCGGTAGCACCAGGGAGGCATTGCACGTCGATGCCCGCCCGCGCACACTCGCGGACAAGCAGGAACCCCGGGTCGCTGATGCCGGGCGTGCCGGCATCGGTAATGAGGGCGACGGTCTCGCCGCCACGCAGACGCTCGATGAGCGGAGCGACAGTCTGATGCTCGTTGAACTTATGATGGCTCATCAGCCGACCCTGAATGTCGAAGTGCTTAAGCAGGATGCCGCTCGTGCGGGTGTCCTCGCAGAGTATCAGGTCGGCCTCCTTCAGGATGCGGATGGCACGAAGGGTCATATCCTCCAGATTGCCGACGGGGGTGGGTACAAGGTATAACATGCGGCGAAGGTAATATAAAAAAACGAAGAATGAAAAATGAAAAATGAAAAATAAATGGCGAACTGCGAAAAATAGTGCTTCAGGAATTGCGAACCAAAGAATTATTACGTATTTTTGCAGAAAATAAAAGATATCATGATAGGCTTTTCAGAAGACAGGTTGGACGAGACACGCCGCCGGGGGCGGATTGAGGTGATATGCGGCTCGATGTTCTCCGGCAAGACGGAGGAGCTCATCCGCCGCATGAAGCGCGCGCAGTTTGCCCGGCAGAAGGTGGAGATCTTCAAGCCAGCCATCGACACACGCTATTCGGAGGAGGACGTGGTGAGCCACGAGGGCAACTCCATCGCCTCTACCCCACTCGACAACGCCGCCAGCATCCTGCTGCTCTCGTCGGACATCGAGGTGGTGGGCATCGACGAAGCACAGTTCTTCGACAAGGGGCTGGTGGATGTCTGCAACGAACTGGCCAGCCGCGGCATCCGCGTCATCGTGGCCGGACTCGACATGGACTTCCGCGGCGTGCCCTTCGGCCCCATGCCCGACCTCTGCGCCATTGCCGACGAGGTGACGAAAGTGCATGCCATCTGCGTCCGCTGCGGCAACCTGGCCTACCTCTCCCACCGTCTGGTGGCAGGCGAGAAGCGCGTCCTGCTGGGCGAGAAGATGGAGTACGAACCCCTCTGCCGCATCTGCTACCAGCAGGCTGTGGGCGAGGCTGCGGAAGGGAAAGAAGAGTGAAATCCAACGAAAAAATGAAGAAAATAAAGAAAAAGTTTTGAAGGTAACAAAAAATGGCGTAATTTTGCAGCCGCTTTTGAAAGAAAGCATTCAGAGGTTGACTCGTTAGCTCAGTAGGTAGAGCACATCCCTTTTAAGGATGGGGTCTTGGGTTCGAGCCCCAAACGGGTCACTTCGCATGCGGAAGAATACGAAAAAAGGTCGCCGTAAAGCGACCTTTTTTCGTTCATCGTTTCTTTCCTGCCACATAGTTATCGTTAACGTTAACGTTATCGTTGTCGTTACGGCACTATCACCTTCCGCAGGGCCTGAATGAGGACATTGGCCATGCGCTGGTAGCCCACGTCGTTGGGATGGAGGGCTACGTCGATAGACTGTACAGGCAGGTCGTTCTGCCCGCCACATTCGGCAAACCAGTCGGCCACAGGCATTCCCTCATACTCAGCAATCTGACGGATGAGGTCGGCATACTCTTTCAGATAGATTTTCGTGCCGTCCGGAGCCACCATTGGATCATACCAATGGGCAGGGAGGTAATCGCCGAAGCCGTAGGCCTTACGCGGCGTGCAGAGCACCACCTTGGCGTTTCTGTTCACCTTGAAGATACGGTCGATGAGCCGACGGTACTCATAGGCGAAGGTGTTCTTGTTCTTCTGCCCGATGTAGTCATCCTCGAAACTGCCCACGGGGGTGCAATGTCCCCAGTCGTTGATGCCATGCTCGATGGTATAATAGTCGGCACGGACGATGGCGTCGTAGGCTGAGCTGAGCGTGCCGGCATTGATGCCGCGGTTGAAGAGCTTCTGGAAGTGGAGCTTGTCCATCACACGATCCTGATAGCCTCGTGTAAAGGCTCCTCCTGAGAGCGAGACATTGTCGTTGTACCACGTGATGGATGTGCCGAGGCTGCACCAACGTCCATTGACCTCGACGGTCGTAGAACTGGCGCCGCCCTCAGGAAGGAGGGAGGTCTCGCTGAACGTGACACTATCTACGGCAGAGACGTTATAAACCGTCGTCTCGTTGGTACTCTCATGGACAATCATGCTCTGGGCCTGCACACAAAGGGCGACACCGGCTGCGGCAGTCAAAAACAGGAAAAGGCGTTTCATGATATTCTTATTATATATATAAGAGGTGCAGGGGTTTTCACTCCTGCACTTCCACGTAAACTTTTATAATTGAGCTGCCTGCTCCCATTGGGCGCGGAGAAGCTCTACGGCCGCAGGGACAGTCTCCTCACGCTTTCCGGCGGTACCGCACTCAAACGTGACATACTTGTCGTAGCCCAGCTGCTGCAGGGCACGGAAGCCATCGACGTAGTTGTCCTTGTCGCCGTCCTCGCCGGGCATGATGCGGCGGCCACGCGAAGCAATATGTACATGCTGGAGGTACTTGGTGCCTGCAGCCATGAAGGCGGCATAGTCGGACGGCTCTTCCATCATGTGCCAGAAGTCGCCCATGCACTTCACGCCGTCGCTCTTGGAGTCACGGCAGATGGCAGCAGCATCGGAAACCAGACGCAGATAGAAGCACTCACCCCGGTTGAGCGGCTCAAGGATGACGGTAGTGCCACACTTGAGGGCATACTCGCCAAGGTCGTGAAGTTGCTCGCAGAGGTAGTCGCGCGTCTCACGCGTGTGGGGCAGACAGGGTTTCTGACCATTAAAGGCAGGAACCATGATGACGCCCGTGGAACCCAGCTCACCTGCGGCAGCCACGATGTCGCGCATCGTGGAGTCGAACTGCGCCTTCACAGCCGGGTCTTCGGCAAGGATAAAACCTGAGAAACCGGCACAGATGGCCGACACCTTGATGTTGCGGCCGTTCAGCGCCTGGCTGATCTCGCTCACGCGGTTAGCCAGATTGCCTCCGCCGGGCTCAAAGCCGACAACGCCGAGGTTTTCCATATAGTCGAGCTTTTCGGCAAGCGACTTACCGGGAGCTATACCCTCCTGGAAGGAGAGCTTCAGGGGAACAGAAGGGGTCTTGGGCTTACCGGCCGGCGTGCACGACGTGAGGGCTGCAAGGGGCGACGTCAGGCTGACGGCAGCGGCACCGGCAAGGGTGGTTTTGAAGAAATTGCGACGATTCATTGCTATAGTGTTTTTGGTTATGACTGAAGAAAAAAGCGTAGAGGCGTCACGCGTGACGCCTCTACAACACATATTGTTTATCTGCCCTTTCCAGGAACCTGAACGGTATACTGCGACATATCCATCGGACCAATCTCAAGCTTGGCGGGCATATAGTCCAGCGGGGAGGCAGACATCTGTTCCCACGTCACGGTCTGACCGGTGTAGGCCGACTCACGGCCCATGACGCCAGCCAGCGACGACTCGGCGGTCTCGGTTGCCTCTTCGTGGCCTTCGTTCTTGCGGATGTGGTTCACCCAGTCGACGTGTTCGAGGACATAGGGATTGTGCTGCTTGTACTTCTCGCCAGCTGCCTTGTCGTCATACTTCCAGAGGAGGTTGCCCTGAAGGTCGCGAATCTCGTTGGTCTCGCTGTTCCATGAACCCTTGGCACCCTGGACAAACTCGCTGACACGGTTGGAGCAACCGTCAATCTGGCGGCACATGCTGTGCAGATGGATGCCGTTAGGGAAGGTGAAGTCAACGCTGAAGTTGTCATACTGGTCGCCCGTGATGCGGCGCTGGCGGCTGCCAAAGCCCGTGGCGCTGACGGGTTTCATGCCCGTCATCCACATGAAGACGTCGATGTTGTGGACGTGCTGTTCGACGATATGGTCGCCTGAGAGCCACTTCCAGTTCACCCAGTCGCGGATCATCCATTCCATGTCGCTCCAGCCCTGCTGACGTTCGCGATACCAGAGCATACCGCCGTTCCAATAGACATTACCACCGGTGATGTCGCCGATGATGCCCTGCTGGATGAGCTTGAAGGCTTCAACATAGCAACGCTGGTGATGACGTTGCGTGCCGGTGACGACGCTGAGGTTCTTGGCCTTGGCCTGACGGGCAGCGGCGATGATGGTGCGGTAGCCCTTGGGGTCAACGGCAATGGGCTTCTCAAGGAACGAGTGGACGCCCTTCTCCGTAGCATAACGGAAGTGCTCGGGACGGAACACGGGGGGCGTGGTGAGGATGACCATATCGACACCCGAGTCGATGACCTTCTTGTAAGCATCGAAACCGATGAAGATGCCCTCGTCGGGAACAATCTGTCCACGCTTGGAGAGCTGCTCACGGACGCCAGCCAGACGGTCCATGAAGACATCGCCAAGGGCGGTGACCTTAATGCCGTCCGCCGCATCCAGGACGTCGTTGATAGCGCCTGACCCACGGCCTCCACAGCCTACAAGACCGACCTTCAGTTCGCGGCCTTCGATGGCCTTGTCGGGCAGTTCAGGAACATAGTACTCGCCCTCAGCACGCAGGGGAGTCTGCTTGGGCTCTTTGCCCGATGTGCACGAAGTGAGGAACGCGGGGGTGACAGCGCTGGCCAGGCCAAGCTTAGCCGTCGTGGAAAGGAACTTTCTTCTGTTGATATTTTCCATTGTTTTATTGAGTTATGGGTTTTTTATAAGCGGCTTATTGTATAATAGGGACTATAGGAACTATAGGTACTATAGGAACTATAAAAAGGACTACGGGACCACATCGGCGGGGACATCGCAGACGATGCGGAAGCCGATGCCCTTGACATCAGAGTACCACCAGATGCTCTTGGGGTTCTGGGGGTCGGTGCGGAGCCAGGCGTCGTGCTCGGTGTGGGCGCGGGTAGCGCTACGGACATCGGCGGCGTCGGCGGCATAGTTTCCGCCGCGGACAACATGCTCGGTGCCCGTGGCGGGACCCTTCGGGTCAACAGCTCCATCGGGCGTCTGAGCATAGGCATCGGCACTATACCAGTCGGAACAGTATTCGAGCACATTGCCCAGCATGTTCTTCAGTCCGAAGGGGTTGGCCTTCACGCGCGAGGGTTCCTGCGTGCGGTTGCGGCTATTGACGGCATAGATGGCGTAGCGGTTGATGCCCGTCGTATCGGCACCGAACACTTTGTTTCGAAGACTCTTGGAGGTAAAGCGAGCCGGCTTGCCCTCGAAGAAGTAGGGCGTTTCGGTTCCACCACGGGATGCGTATTCCCACTCGGCCTCAGTAGGCAGACGATAGTTGCGGCCCGTTTTAAGGGAAAGCCACTGGCAGAAAGTCTCAGCAGCATAGTAGGTCATGGTGATGGCCGGACGGTCGCCCATGCCCCAGCCCTGATCGGGATTACCGAAGGGAGGTGTAGGACCGCTGACAGCATCCACTTCATCGTCGTCATCCGACGGCTGCCCCAGACGACGAGCCTCCATGCGGCGGGCGATGCGTCCGTTGTTGGCATAGACGCTCTCGGGAGGCGTACGTCCTTCCGACATGGTCTCGGCATAGAACGTCCAGAACTGGTCCCACGTGATTTCGGTCTCGCTCATGAAGAAGGGCGAAACGGTAACGGCGTGACGAGGCCACTCGTCGGGCTGGCTGTATCCGTCTTTCTTGTCACTACCCATCTGGAACGTGCCGCCGGGGATGGCAATCATGGGGATGTCGATATCTGTAGCCGGAATCTGCTCCTTGAAGTTGGCAAAGGAGGTGACGCTGGCGGGCTCTGCGTAAATGTCGCCACGCTCTTTGGGACGAGGCACGCCCATCATCTTGGCGTGACTATAATTGGGATTGTAGTGACCGACATCGAGATGACAGCTGATGCATTGGAGGTCCAGTTTCTTCTCGTTTTCCTCGTAATAGAGGTGAGCCGAAATGCCGTCATCGCTGATGCCGGCAGGAAAAAGGTTGACATGGCAGGCCTTGCACGATTCGTTATAGACAATCTTCACGGCGTGCTCAAGATCTCTTTTGCTTTCCCAGTCGATATTCTCTTTCTTCTTAGTGATGAAGCTCCAGATGTCCTTGATGCCCATGCTGGCCTTAGCCTTGACATAGGCAAAAGTGCCTTTTGGGGGCAGATGGCAGGCGGCACAGTCGGTCTTGGTGCCGCTGGGATTGTTGTAGTGCGACGACTTTTTCCAGCTCTCCTCAACGAAATCATGGACGTGGCAGACGGCACAGCTCTCGTTGGTCGAACTACGGTCCCAAAAGTGAACAGCCACAAGCGTCAGCACCACGCCAACAAAGGCTCCGGCCAGCCCGACGAGCCATCCTTTCTTTACCTTTTTCGAACGCTTCTTCATCTCCTCTTTTGCCTATTCGCACAAAATCGCCCAAAGTTACGAAGAATCCCTCGCGCGCGCAACAAAAAATGAGAAAAAATAAGATTTTTTAAAACAAGAACGACGCAGGAACAACGTAAACAATCCCTTTCACCCTGTAAAATGTCCGATGTACTACATCCCTACGAAGCTGTTTTTACCAGATTAGAGAAATCACTCAGTATTGTGGGAGGCTTCATAGAGTAGAAAGACGTGTCGCGGAGAGCGTGACGCACGAGCGTTCCAGTTCCAGTTGTTCCAGTTAAAAAATGAAGGTCAACATATCCTCAAGACCACTCATTTATTATATATAATTAATTAATATATAATAATATATATATATAAATAATATATAAAGAGGGGCATTGGATATACCCCAAAAAACAACTGGAACAACTGGAACTGGAACGACTGACCACGTTTTTTTCATCTAAAAAGCAATCATACAACAACATGCGAAATCACGAAACTGATTGCTCCGGCTGTATTGAAACAAAGGCGTATAGCTCATTTTGCAGGGTGATTTTGCATACATTCTCTCAATAGCTCAAATTGCAGGGTGCAATTATTGACTATTTGTTTGGCTGTTATTATCTATTGTTTTAGCTTTGCACCGCAGTCTGAAGCATAGTGGGGC
>JAILEU010000200.1 GCA_024697785.1 Bacteroidaceae bacterium
TATGTTCTCGCTGACAAAGGCATTTGGAACGTTTTTCAAAATCGGGCTCTTCACCATTGGTGGAGGGCCGGTGATGATTCCGTTCATTGAGAAAGAGGTGGTGGAACGAAACCAATGGCTGACGAAAGAGGAGTTCATGGACCTGATGGTGGTGTCGCAGTCGCTCCCGGGCGTTTTTGCGGCAAACTTCGCCATAGCCATCGGCTACCGTCTGGGCGGTACACGCGGCAGCATAGCCTGCGCCGCCGGCACCGTGCTGCCCAGCATCATCTGCATCCTCGTCATCGCCCTCTTCTTCCAGCAGCTGCGCGGCAACGCGGTGGTGGAGAACGTGTTCCGCGGCATCCGTCCCGCCGTCACAGCCCTCATTCTCGGCCCCATCTTCCGTCTGTCGAAGGCTGCGGGCATCACGTGGCGCACCGTCTGGATTCCCGTCGTCAGCGCCCTCGTCATCTGGCTGCTCGGCGTATCGCCCATCTGGGTCATCGTCGCCGGCATAGCAGGAGGAATAGCAAGATACTTAGCAAAGAGCTAGCTCTTTTAATTAAGAATTAAGAGTTAAGAGTTAAGAAAAAATGTCTGGTTTTTGTTTAACGTTTAAGGTTTAACAAACACGTCCTCTGACCTCTTCATCAGGCTTCATACATCTTACATCAGACCTCAGACTTTCATGTTATTCTTCCAGCTTTTCATCACCTTTTTCAAGATTGGCCTGTTCGGATTCGGCGGGGGCTTTGCCATCCTCTCCCTCATCCAGAACGAGGTGGTGACGAAGCATGGCTGGATGACCTTCTCCGAGTTTACCGACATCGTGGCCGTCAGCCAGATGACTCCCGGCCCCATCGGCATCAACGCCGCCACCTATGTGGGCTACACCGCCGTCGTCAACGCCGGCTACAGCGCCGCGTGGGGTACGGCGGGCTCGCTGCTTGCCACCTTCAGCACCCTGCTGCCCTCGTTCATCCTGATGTTCGTCGTCAGCCGTTTCCTGATGAAATATGCCGCCCACCCCGCTGTGAGGGCGGTCTTCAGCGTGCTGCGCCCGGTCGTCATCGGCCTCATCGCCTCCGCCGCCCTGATGCTGATGAACAAGGAGAACTTCGGCAGCCCTGTCGACAGCACCCCGCAGTTCATCCTCAGCGTCATCCTCTGCACCGCCTCCTTCCTTGCCATTAACAAGTGGAAAGTCAACCCCATCTTCGTCATCTTGGTCAGCGGAGCCATCGGTGGTATTTTTTACGGATTTTTGCCCATTTAGTTGCAGATACCGAAAAAAAGCACGTACTTTGCACCCGCATTTTCTGGAGACCTGATGAACAACCGAATCAACATAGTCCCTACGCGGACATTCGACTACCTGACCATCCTACGGGAGCACTATCCCAAAGACGATATCCTCGCTGCCTGCAAAGGTGGCAAGTGGACCACCTACAGCGTTGACGACTACATCCGCGCCAGCCGCGAGATGGCCTACGGCCTGCTGGCGAAAGGCTATAAGCCGGGCGACAAAATCATCAGCATCACCCCCAACCGCCCCGAGTGGAACTTCCTCGACATGGGCTGTGCCCTCGCCCGCCTCGTCTATGTCCCCATCTACCCCACCCTGAGCACCGACGACTTCACCTACATCTTCACCCACAGCGACGCCAGCGCCATCTTCGTTGCCAGCGCCGCCCTCTACCGTAAGATACGTCCTGCCCTCGACGCCCAGGACCACCCCATTGACGTCTATCTCATCGACGACAGCGACACTCAGCCCTGCATGCGCGACGTCCGCGAGGCGGGACGCGCAGCCGAGAACGACTACGACTCCATCATCGACAACAACATCCGCGACGTCAGCCCCGACGACGTCGCCACCATCATCTACACCAGCGGCACCACCGGACGCCCCAAGGGCGTCATGCTCACCCACCGCAACCTCACCTTCGACGCCCATGCCCACGCCATGTACCAGGTCTATGGCGTCAAGCACAGGATGCTCTCGTTCCTGCCCCTCTGCCACAGCTACGAGCGCACCATGAACTACGAATACCAGGAGCTCGGTATCAGCATCTACTATGCCGAAGGCCTTGCCACCATCCAGCGCGACCTCGCCTCGTGCCACGCCGACGGCTTCTCCGCCGTGCCCCGCGTGCTTGAGACCTTCTACGAGAAGTTCCGCCAGCAGGAGGGCAACCTGCACGGCCTGAAGCGCCGCATCTACCACGCCGCGTGGGAGTTCGGCAACACGTTCGACAACTACAACCGCAACCCCGTCTATCGTCGCCGCCTGCGCTTCTTCGACCGCCTTGTCTATAGCAAGTGGCGCGCCGCCATCGGCGGACACACCATGATCATCATCTCCGGCGGCTCGTCCATCAAGCCCGCCATCGTCCGCCTCTTCAACGCCGCCAAGCTCCACATCTTCGAGGGCTACGGCATGAGCGAGACCTCGCCCGTCATCGCCGTCAACAACCCCACCGAGGGCGTCAATAAGATGGGCACGGCCGGCAAGCCCATCACGGGCGGCGAGCTCAGCTTTGCCGACGACGGCGAAATCCTCGTCCGCGGCCCCCACGTCATGAAGGGCTACTACAAGGATCCCGCCGAGACCGCCCGCATCATCGATGCCGACGGCTGGCTCCACACCGGCGACATCGGCACCCTTGTCGAAGGCAAGTACCTCAAGATCACCGACCGCAAGAAGGAAATCTTCAAGCTCTCATCCGGCAAGTACATCGCCCCACAGCTGCTTGAGAACAAGCTCAGCGACAGCCCCTACTTCGCCAGCGCCATCATCGTCGGCGAGAACCAGAAGTTCGCCAGCGCCATCATCTGCGTCAGCTATCCCCACCTCGACCGCTGGGCACAGGACGAAGGCCTGGGCCGCATCTCACGCGACGACATCCTCGCCAACCCCGCCGTGCAGAAGCTGCTGAGCCGCGAGCTCGAACGCGTCAACGCCACCCTTGCCGACTACGAGGCCATCAAGCGCCCCGTCTATGTCCTCGACGAGTGGACCACCGCCAACGGCATGCTCTCGCAGACGCTCAAGCTCCGCCGCGCCGTCATCCTCCGCCACTACGCCGAGCAGATCCAGCGCATATATAAATGAAAAATGAAAGACGGCGTACGACTCTTCCTGCCGGTTATCGTCCTGCTATGCCCTGCGCAGGGGTAGAGGGTGAAGTATTCAGAGGGGGTTTTCATAACGCAAAGGGATGTTTTTTTTACGCAGTGGGATAATTTTTTAACGCAGTGGAATAATTATTTATCGCAGTGGGATAAAATTTTATCGCAGTGGAATGAAATGTTAGCCTTAAGGACGCTCATGCGATGCAAAGGTAAGGACGGGCGGGTGCGGTGCACGAATGTTCCACAAGAAAAGTTTCAGTGCGGTCATTTTGGTCATTTTGGTCATTAGTCAAAATCGTTTCTGATAGTCAAAAACTGCCACTATATAATAAATATAATATATTTATTATATAGTGAGCAATGACAGAATCCGAAAATCATTTTGACTAAAATGACTAATGACTATTTTGACTACGTTTGACAATCTTACAAGGGTGTGACGCACGCGACGCAGAAAAACAAACTTTATTGTGTGGGAGAGATGTGCGCCTTTTTCCTGTTTTATTAAGGCGGAGACATGTTCTCCATTTATGGTACTATCTTTGCCTCCGTAAACCTGTCAATCAAGATCTGACTTCAGGAGTGCTTCGCAGCCGGTGAGGATGTCCTGGAAGGCTTGCTCGAAGTCGCCGGTGTACCAGGGGTCGGCAACGCTGGCATGGGGACGTCCGGCAAACGACATCAGCAGACGGACTTTGCCGTCTGGGTCATCGCCGATGATGCGGGCAAGCAGACGGAGGTTGCTCTGGTCCATGCAGACGAGGAGGTCGTAGCGGTCGTAGTCGGCGGGCACGACGCGGCGTGCCGTCTTGCGGGAATCGAAGACGACGCCATGCTGGCGGAGGCAACGCTGGGCAGGAGGATAGATGGGGTTGCCGCGCTCTTCGTCGGAGACGGCAGCGGAGGAGATCTCGTACCGGTCGGCTACGCCGTGAGCCTGCACAAGGGCTTTCATGATGAACTCCGCCATCGGCGAACGGCAGATGTTGCCGTGACAGATAAAAAGTATTCGTTTGACTTTCATTTCAGTTTTTAAGTGCCTCTTCGAGGCAGAAATCTTGGAGCAGCGAGCGCCAACAAACTAGTTTGATTGGCCGAGTCGCGACAAGAGAAGACAAAGTCAATTCTTGGAGCAGCGAGCGCCAACAAACTCGTTTGATTGGCCGAGTCGCGACAAGAAAAGACGAAGTCAAATTAAACAAAATCTGATACAAAATATTACAAAATTTCGATAACTTGTTTCCAGCGAATAGTCCTAATTTTGAATAATTTTGAGATGAATTTTTATTATATTTCTCTGCGAAGCAGACTCCCCGAAAACCGCGGAGCGGCTTATACAACAAAAATATGGTTTCGTTTTATAGCTTTTGGCAGTTGAATCAGTATAGGCTTAATGCTTCTATCACCTGCTGCCAGTCGGTCTCAGGCTCAAAGCCGAACTTATCGTCGATGCCGACATTATAGTAGAGCTTGGCGTCGAAGTCTGAGAGGGTGGTGTTGGTCACCTCGGGGTTTTCGTTCACGTAGTCGAAGTGAATGCCGTCGCCGGCAAAATGACGGACATACATTTCCAGCTTGTCCCTGTAGGTTGAGCTCCAGAGGATAAGGCAGATGTCGTCCCTGCTGGTCATGAGCTGCAGAGCCTCGCGCGCAGCGGGGAAATAGCGGAATGTCTCTGCCTGCTCGTAGCTGGCGTGGATGATGGTGTCGTGGATGTCCACGATGACGTATATCTTTTCCCAGTTCCGCTCAATCTTGCGGTTGAGGGCGGCCTTGAATGCTTTGCTGATGTCCACGGGGAGGGGGTAATAATTGATAATTGAGAATTGATAATTGATAATTGGAAATTGATAATTGAGAATTGAAGAATAAGCTTAGCGGCGTTCTTTGAAGAACTGCTTCATCAGGGCGGCACAGTCGTCGGCCAGGACACCCGTGACGACCTCCGTACGGGGATGGAGGGCATCGGGGGCTATACGACGGAAGCCGCGCTTCTGATCGTCGGCTCCCCAGACAAGACGGGCCACCTGCGCCCAGGCGATGGCCCCGGCACACATCACGCAGGGTTCGACGGTAACGTAGAGGGTGCAGTCGGTGAGGTATTTGCCGCCCAGCCACGAGGCGGCTGCGGTAATAGCTTGCATCTCGGCATGAGCGGTAACGTCTGTAAGGGTCTCGGTGAGGTTGTGAGCGCGGGCGATGACACGTCCTCCCGCCACGACGACAGCCCCCACAGGCACCTCACCCGCGTCAAAGGCTTGCCTGGCCTCAGCAAGCGCCAGCTTCATATAATCGGCATCAGACATGGTCTTAGTTCAGAGTTAAGAATTTTTGTTTAACGTTTAATGTTTAACGACCACTTCGCGCCGAAGGCGCAATTGATAATTGAAAATTGGTAATTGATAATTATCCATTGTCAATTGTCAATTAACGAAGTTATCATGGTCGTTAAACGTTAAACATTAAACGTTAAGCCTTAATCGTTAAACATTAAACGTTAAACCCAAATTATCAATTTTCAATTATCAATTATCAATTGCGCCGAAGGCGCCAAAGGCGTTATCGCCGCATGTCGTGCTCGTCGAAGAGCGTGGGATAGTCCATTTCGAGGTTCTGGAGGATGGCGCGGAGGAGGGTCTCGCGCATCCAGCGGCTGCGATTGGTGATGTGATACTTGGTGAGGTAGCGGTCAACGAGCTGCTTCTCCTCTTTCGTGAAAAGGGTGATGAGCCGCTCGGTACGGGGGGTGTTCTGCGGCTGAAAAAGCTGTGCACGAGGCTTTTTCCTGGTTTTCTTTTTCATAGTTTGACTTTTATCGTTGTGGGACGTGACTCGTTCTGCAGACGGTCCAAAGCCGTGATGGCGAAGGTGTATTCTTGGTTAGGGGTTAGGGGTTGGGTTAGGGTTTGGGGTGAGAGGTTGAGGAAGTTGTGCGAGGTGAGGGCAACAATATGAGTGGGGTTGCTGATATCGACCTTCTCGCCACGGGCAAAGCGATAGACGACGTAACGGATGGGGCGGTCGAGCTCGGTCTTGAACTTGGGGGCCGTCCACATCAGCACAGGGCCGTCGTCGGTCTCAATCTTGGCAGGCTTGCGCACAGGGCCGGGCGCCTTATGGTCGATGAAGGGGAAGAGGGGCTGCAGGGCAAGCGTGCCGGCATGGGCGACAGCTTGCACCTCGGCTTTGCCCGAGGGGGTGGCCATGTGGGTGCGGAGGGCATCGGCATACCACCAGCAGTAGCCGCTTACAGGCTCGTCACGCTGCATGCGGAACTTGACGGCGAGCTGGTTACGGGCGGGGTCCTGCGGATCGGAGTACTGGAGCGAGCGCTCGAGGTCCTGCCCGATGAAGAGCGGACGACCGCCGGCATGAGCAGCCCACCAATGGACGAGCGTGGCGTAGTCGGCACGCGGATGTCCGATCTCCCAATAGAGCTGGGGGACGTTGTAATCGATCCACCCTTTCTCAATCCAGAGCAGGATGTCGGCATAGAGGTCGTCGTAGTTCTGCAGGCCCGACGTGGCCGAGCCGGGGACGGCAGAAGAGGCTTTCTCGTTATGGTAGATTCCGAACGGGCTGACGCCGAATTTCACCCAGGGCTTGATGCCGTGGATGGTGGCTGAGAGCTGGCTGATGAGCAGGCTGACGTTGTCGCGCCGCCAGTCGCCCTTGTCGGCAAAGCCGCGCGGGTCGGCGGCAAAGTCGGCATCGTCGGGGAACGGGACGCCTGCCACAGGATAGGGATAGAAGTAGTCGTCAACATGGATGCCGTCGATGTCGTAACGACGGACGATGTCGCCGACGACGGTACAGATGTAGTCGCGGTTGAGTTGCAGGGCCGGGTTGAAGAGGAGGAGACCATCGTACTCCACAAACCGCTCGGGAAAGCGGAACCACGGGTGCTTGTGGTGCATATCGCCCTTTCGGAGTCCCTTCAGGGCTGCGCGGTAGGGGTTGATCCAGGCGTGGAGCTCCATGCCGCGGGCGTGACAGGCGTCAATCATGAACTGCAGAGGGTCCCAGTCGGCATCGGGATTACGCCCCTGCTCGCCGGTAAGGAAGCGGCTCCACGGCTCGTAGAAGGAGACATAGAGGGCGTCGGCCTCAGGCCGCACCTGAAAGAAAACGGCGTTCACACCCGCCTGCTGCAGGACATTCAGCTGCTCCAACAGACGTTGCTGCTGCTCGGCGGACGTCATGCCCTGATATTGCCCGTTCACCACCTGCATCCACGCCCCGCGGAATTCGCGCTTGGGGATATTGTCGGCTGACGACGAAGCAACAGCAGCTTTTCGCTGCGCAGAACAAGACACCAGAAATGCGGCAACAATCGCCAGCAGGGAGAGAATGTGGAAACGTCTCATCACGGATTACAACAATTTTTTTGCAAATATAGGACAAGGTAGTGACAATAGCAAGAAAAAAGTCGTATCTTTGCAATTTGAAATAAAAAAACACATGGAGGAGAAGTTCATTTCTGTCAGAGGAGCGAATGTCAACAACCTGAAGAACGTTTCGGTGGACATTCCGCGTGGAAAACTTGTTGTCATCACCGGTCTGAGCGGCTCGGGCAAATCGTCGCTGGCATTCGACACGCTTTATGCCGAGGGGCAGCGGCGCTATGT
>JAILEU010000160.1 GCA_024697785.1 Bacteroidaceae bacterium
CGCAAAGTCTCCGCTTTCAAATAATTCATTCGCACATTCCAATGGGCTTTTTTTACTATCTAAAGTGACAGACAGAATATACCATAAAGGCATAAACGAATCTTGCTTTACAATCCTTAGTCCATACCTTTCAGCATAAGACGATAGCAAGTCAATATCTTGTTCTTTTTTCAATCGGACGTCCAAATATGGAGTTGAGAAGACTTCCTCGTAGTTCTCTGTATAATAGCATGAAGTCAATATCACAGACTTTGAGTCTTCTTTCCAGAAGTCCATTAAGGTTAACTTCTCATAGTCTGACCGGGAAATGACTCGCGTTTCAAATTCCTCGTCTCTTATCGTATCCAATGGTTGGATATTTGAAAAAATCCTTTCGCGTGCCAGATTACATTCCGTGGGAATACTGACACAAACTTTATTTTTATTCAGGATCAAAGGAATCTTGTCTCCTTTATAGTAATAAAAATAAGATTGGGCCGTTGGATAAAGGTGGGCACCATAATAAAGGGGGTTCGAAACATTATCATGGAAAGATATTCTACCCCAGGATGTAAGGTCTGAGATATGCACGGCATTCAGATTGAAGCACCAGAGGAAAGCATGGCTCTCTACTGTGGCCACACTTGGTGGAATGGTGACACTTGCCAGGCTACCACATTTTCGGAAGGCGCATGTGCAAATGCTGGTGACACCATCGGGAATGGTGACGTTGGTCAGAGCGCTACAGTTGTCGAAAGCAAAGTTGCCAATGCTAGTGACGCCCTCGGGGATGACAAGGTCGGTCACCTCATTGCCGTTAAGGTAGAGGTGATGGGCATATAATAGGGGATTGGAGCTATGACTAAGGCCCTCATCCTTGAACTCGATTCCACACCACGCAGCAAGGTCGGAGATGTGCACGGCGGTCAAGCTGGAACATTTTTCGAAAGCCCAATAATCCACGTAGGCAACGCTTGGGGGGATGGTGACGCTGGTCAGTCCATTACAGTTGCTGAAAGCTTCGTATCCGATGCAAGTGGTTCCTTCTCTAATCTCCAATTCGCCCGTCGGTTTGTCACCTTTATAGCCGAGAAGCAGGCGGCCTATGTAGAAGGGACCGTCGGGAGCCTCGTCGTACTTTGAAACGTACCAAGGAGTATCGTTAAATGCGTAACAACCAGCATAGACAAGGCCATCGGGAAGGGTGAGGCTAGCCAAACTGCTGCATCCGCTGAAGACTCTCCGCTCAATGCGTTTAACTGTCGAGGGTATGACTACCGAAACGAGTTTCTTACAGCCAAAAAACAAGTCGTCGTCTATTCGCGTCAACCCCTCGGGGAGTTGTACTGTTGTCAGGCTGGTGCAGTAGCTGAAAGCCATTTTTTCGATATCAATCACCGTCTTAGGGATGCAGATGGACGTGATGTTTTCGTTCCCCTCGAAGGCGAGCTCACCGATGCTCGTCACCACATATTCTTCAGTTCCAATGGTAAATCTGTCGAGAATCAACACATCGCCAACCGCATCAGGACTACCCGGATGAATGGTTGGTTCTAATTCATAGCCTTCACCTCTGTAAATTACTTCCTCATACCCGGCCTTGACCATTGCTGTTCCAGAGCCTGGTTCATATGTATAGACGACCTTGCTCTGAGGGTCAATATACTCGTCGGCAATGGCCACAAGTGCTACAGCCGACATCACAATTGACGCCAAAATGCGCATAAAAGAGAATGTACGTTTCATAACTATATGTTTTTCTTTATTAGTGATTTATTCATTATCCATTGTCAATTATCCATTGTCAATTATTCAAAATCTGCTCCAGCGTGATGTCAGGGTTGGATTCTCCAAACACGTCCTTCTTCAGCTTAAGCTTGCGATGCTGGACGGCTGAGATGGTGATGCAGTAGATGTTGCCGATGGTGCGGTTGCTGACGCCGAGGCGGGTGAGGATGCACAGGCGGATGTCGTCCTCCGTCATCGTGGGGTACTGCTCGCGGAGGTTGGCGAAACGGTTGCCGTCGATGGCGTTGAGCGTGCGTTCTATCTCGCTCCATTCGTGCGGGGTGAGGGTGATGAGCGAGTCGCCGCCCTGACTCAGCTTCTTCATCACCTCCGTACGTTCGAGGATGTGGTTCTGCAGGAATGTAACCACTTCGTTTGCCTGGTGCAGCAGCGCCTTCTGATGCTCTGCCTCCTCCTGGAGCCGACGTTTCTCCTGACGCCCGGCCCGCATTCGGTACCGGACGACCAGCCCCATTGACAGGATGACGAAGATGGATGCAATGATTATTATAAGGATTGTACGCGCGTACATGCGCGAGCGGTATTCGAGTCGCTGGTTCTCCATCTCCTGTCGCAACGTCTCCTGGTAGTAATCGTCCTTCTGCTCGAGTGCCTTATAATAGAACTCTTCCACCTGCTCAAAGGCATTGTCGATATCGTCCTCCACCTGTGTGGCTCCCATCCGTCGGAGCGCTATCCT
Source organism: Bacteroidaceae bacterium (assembly GCA_024697785.1). Lineage (GTDB taxonomy): Bacteria > Bacteroidota > Bacteroidia > Bacteroidales > Bacteroidaceae > UBA1189. The sequence goes on from JAILEU010000160.1 coordinate 2,468, forward strand.
GGCGAGGCTGCTCTGGACGATATAGGCCATGTGGACATCATCGCCTGGCTCAATCTGCCGATAGACGGTTTCTGCCGAGTCAAGCATGCCCAGGCTGAGGTAACTGCGTGCCAGCACCTGTTGCGTCCCCGGCCGCAGTTCTTCCGTCGCTATGGCTTCAGCCTGACGGGCATAGTCGATGGCCTGACGATAGTCCTCCTTTGCCCAGGCGATGTTGGCAAGGCTGGTGAGTGTCTGGCACATCAGGTCGTCCATCTGTTTCTCGTGGGCGATGTCGTATGCTTGATGGATGAAATCGAGCGCTTCGTCGTATGAGCCCTCCTTGACGAAAGCCACTTGTGAAGCGTAGGTACCCGCATAGTCGAGCAGGATGACATGGTTGCGCTCATCGTCGGGATGCTGCTCGTAGATGGCCAGGGATTTTTTCATCAGCCGCAACGCTTCCTCCGGATTGCCCTGCGACAACGCCTCCGCCAACCGCTGGTAGGCGATATAGTGGGTGTGCCAATCCTCAGTTTCTTCCGACAGACGGATGGCCTTCCGCAACAGCGTCTCACCCAAACGGATGCTGTCATTGTCCAAAACCGCATCCGCCTCCTCCAGCAGACACGCAGCCGTCTGAGGCTCTGGCCCCTGCTCTGACTGACTGCAAGCCGTCAGCAGAAGGCCTATGAAGAACAAGTACCCTATTCGCGAAAGCATGGCAGGCTCTTTTCTCTTTGTTTCTCGCCCAATCAGGGAAAGGCCTTATTTTGTCAGGATCATGCGCTTGGTGTCGATGACGTTGCCGTCGGCGATGAGGGAGTAGAGGTACATGCCGGCATCGAGACTACGGGCGGAGATGGTGACGGAGGTCTTGCCGCGTCCTTCGACGGGGTACTGGTCAATCTGCTTGCCGCTGAGGTCGTAGATGTAGATCATGGCGTTGGCGACGCCTTCAGCTACGGAGCAGGGGATGACGGTATTCTCCGTGAAGGGGTTGGGCATGTTCTGGAACAGCTCGGTGGTCAGGCCGCGCATGGCAATGGCTTCCACAGGAGTAACGTTTTCATCGCCTATGCCTGCTGCCTTGCGGGTTTCCTTCAGCTCGGCCTTCAGCTCCTGAATGGCTGTGACAAGAACGGGTATCAGCTCCGTAATGGAAATGCCCAGATGGGTGTCATCCACATGATAGACGAGGTTGGGGAGGATTTGCTGAAATTCTTCGGCGATGAAGCCAAAGTGGGTGTTGAGAAACCCCTCTTCGTCTCCCTGGTACATGTACATGGGTGTTCCATCTGTGTTTTCGCCAATTATGCGGTTAGCGATGTTGTACTGAACGGGAGTCATTCCCAGTACGATTTCCAATGCATTGGGCATCGTCTCCGACAAACTTTGGACGTTTGTTCTCAGGCGATTGTCGGCACCGTTGACTAATTGTGCATTCATGGCAACAGACAGAGTGGTTGCCAAAACAAGTAATACTACCTTTTTCATAACATTTGATTTTTTTAGGTGAAACAATAATGGTGAGTTTTTCCGTTCTTTTTTCGCTGCAAAGTTACGGTATTGTTTCGAAACAAGTACCATTTGCCTATGGAAAACATACAAAAAAGTTATTGGCGTGAACAACTTTTAATCAATTGTTTGCAGAAATACCCTCCCTTTACATCATGGAAAAGGACAGGAAGGGTACTGCCTCTCGGATTCCCCTAATGATCAAATTCCGTTTCCATAGCGTTAAACGCTGTGCGCCCAGAATCAAACGCTAGCAGAATAGAATCAAGGGCTGTCAAAATAACATCAAACTCTAAGCGGGACGTCAATCGCCTGCCTCTTCTTCTTTTCTGTCCTATATTTTAAAGAAAATTGAAAAAACACCCCAACACCTACCTGTTTCGTTGTAACGGCTTGTGAAATATTGCGTTAAAGCAGGTAGGTGTTTCCTCATCACCTACCTAACACCTACCTAACACCTACCTAACACCTACCCCAAACAGTATCTAACATGAACCTAAACCTTTGTTTTCTCCCCGTAGTTGCTCCCTGCCCTTATCCAAAGAGCAAAGAAGGTTAACTGATGAGGTAGGTGTCAGGTAGGTGTTAGGTAGGTGTTAGGTAGGTGTTTGACAAACACCTACCTAGTATAACGCGTTGTAAGACAATTTGTTTGGCGAGAATAGGTAGGTGTTGGCAGTTTTTTCGAAAAAACTATAAATATTATTTATCTGGTTTGGCTTGGAGATATGGGAAAGATGTGCTTATTTTGCAAAAAAAAACGGACAGAAATGAAAAAGACTTATCGGTTTAGGGATTGGGTTCTTGCCGCTGCCCTTATTTGCGGCATTTGTGCATTAGTGGGCGTAAAGCTCTATAGGGACCATCATAAGGCGCAGGCTGATGAGGCTGTTTCGGCTCAGGTGAAGGCTGAGGAGCTGATTCGCACGAGTCAGAGTTGGGATGGCGTGGAATTGCCTGACTATGCGGAGGGCCGGCCTGAACTGGTGGCTGTGCGATATGAGTTTCCGCCGGGGCAGAAGCTGGGGTGGCATCATCATGTGGTGATGAACTACGGCGTGCTGGTGCAGGGTGAGCTGACGATCATCGGGCTGGATGGAAAGGAGAAGGTGGTGCATGAAGGCGAGGCCGTTGTCGAGATGGTCGGAACGGTGCATCATGGCGAGAACCGCGGGACAAAACCTGTGATTTTGTATATGTTCTATCTTTCGCAGAAGGATTTGCCGCTTGCCGTGCAGCACCCGGAGATTGCGATGGAGTGAATCGGTCGTTTTTGACTGGAAGGGCTGGAAGGACTGGATTGACTGGAGGGGCTGGACGGACTGGAGGGGCTGGATGGACTGGAGGGGCTGACCTTTGAGGGTTTGTTGTCCCAAAGGGGGATAGTGGATAGCAAAAAAGTGGCGGCTCCTCATCAAGAGGAGCCGCCACTTTTCGGTAGAGGGGGCGAGGATTACTTGCCTTCCTCGAGCTGCTGCTTCAGGGCTGCGAGGGCGTCGATGTCACCGAGGGTGGTGGCAGCGGCCTTGTTCTCGATGACGGGTTCGTCTTCGCGGACGCTGGTGGCACGCTCAGCACGCTTTGCGGCGGCAGCGGCCTTCTTCTCGGCACGCTCGGCTGCACGCTCGGCATCCTCGAAGATGCGGCTGTGGCTGAGGATGATGCGCTTGGCATCCTTGTTGAACTCGATGACCTTGAACTGGAGCTTCTCGCCCAGCTGAGCCTGTGTGCCGTCTTCCTTGACGAGGTGCTTGGGGGTAGCAAAGCCCTCAACGCCTTCGGCGAGGCTGATGACAGCGCCCTTGTCGATGACTTCGGTGATGGTGCCTTCGTGGATGGAATCGACGGCGAAGCTGTCTTCGAGAGCTTCCCAGGGATTTTCCTCAAGCTGCTTGTGGCCGAGGCTGAGACGACGGTTGTCCTTGTCTATCTCCAGCACGACGACGTCGAGGTTGGCGCCAATCTGGGTGAACTCGGAGGGGTGCTTGACCTTCTTGGTCCAGCTGAGGTCGCTGACGTGGATGAGGCCATCGACGCCTTCCTCGACTTCGACGAAGATGCCGAAGTTGGTGAAGTTGCGGACGCGAGCGGTGTGCTTGCTGCCGACGGGGTAGCGCTCTTCGATGTTGGTCCAGGGGTCTTCCTTGAGCTGCTTGATGCCGAGGGACATCTTGCGCTCATCGCGGTCGAGGGTGAGGATGACAGCTTCCACTTCGTCGCCTACGGACATGAAGTCCTGAGCGCTGCGGAGGTGCTGGCTCCAGCTCATTTCGCTGACGTGGATGAGGCCTTCGACGCCCGGAGCGATCTCGACGAATGCGCCGTAGTCGGCCATGACGACGACCTTGCCCTTCACCTTGTCGCCAACCTTGAGGTTGGGATCGAGGGCATCCCAAGGATGCGGGGTGAGCTGCTTGAGACCAAGGGCGATGCGCTTCTTCTCGTCGTCGAAGTCGAGGATGACGACGTTGATCTTCTGATCAAGCTCGACGATTTCCTTCGGATCGCTGACGCGTCCCCAGCTGAGGTCGGTGATGTGGATGAGGCCGTCGACGCCGCCGAGGTCGATGAACACGCCGTAGGAGGTGATGTTCTTGACGGTACCCTCGAGGATCTGACCCTTCTCCAGGTGGCTGATGATTTCCTTCTTCTGTGCCTCCAGTTCGGCCTCGATGAGGGCTTTGTGAGAGACGACGACGTTGCGGTAGTCCTGATTGATCTTGACGACCTTGAACTCCATGGTCTTGTCGACGAAGACGTCGTAGTCGCGGATGGGCTTGACGTCGATCTGCGAGCCGGGCAGGAAGGCTTCGATGCCGAACACGTCGACAATCATACCGCCCTTCGTGCGGCACTTGACATAACCCTTGACGATTTCGTCGTTCTCGAGAGCCTGGTTGACACGCTCCCATGATTTAGATGTACGGGCTTTCTTGTGTGAGAGGATGAGCTGACCTTTCTTGTCTTCCTGGTTCTCGATGTAGACTTCCACCTTGTCACCGACTTTCAGGTCAGGGTTGTAACGGAACTCATTCAGGGGAATGATGCCGTCGGATTTGTAACCGATGTTGACGATTACCTCGCGCTTGTTGATGGCGATGACGGTGCCTTCGACGACCTCGTTTTCGGCAACCTTGTTGAGGGTGTTGTCATACGCCTTCTCTTGTTCTTCTTTGGCGGCCGTGGTCTGCGTGTCGCCGTTCTCGTAGGCATCCCAGTCGAAGTCGGCCAGAGGAGCTACATTCTTGATTTCTTCTTCCATGTTGTTAATAATTGATTTTGTTAATTACGTTAGACATTATGTTGCCACATCTAATCTTCTGCTGCAAAAGGCCGGAGAACATCAAGCCTCCGGCCTTACGCTTATTTTGTCATACAGTTTAGGATAAGGACCCCTATCAAAGCTTTGCGATGTGTGCGCACAGTTTCGACTTCAGGTTGGAAGCCTTGTTCTTGTGGATGATGCGCTTCTTGGCCAGCTTGTCCAACATCTTCTGTACGGTGGGGTACATGGCCTGAGCCTCGGCCTTGTCGGTCGTGGCACGGAGCTTACGGACGGCGTTGCGCATGGTCTTGCCATAGTAGCGGTTGCGCAGCCGGCGCGTCTCGGTCTGACGGATTCTCTTCAGTGACGATTTGTGATTTGCCATTTTGTTCTTTTTCCTTATTTTATTATTTCCTTGTAGCGCCACGGGGAGTCGAACCCCGCTTTAGAGAATGAAAATCTCTCGTCCTAACCGATAGACGATAGCGCCTCCTTTTTGAAACCCGGAAGCGGCGTTTTACGGCCCTTCCGAGCCTCGCTCGGTCAAAAGCGGGTGCAAAGGTAAGGGTATTTTTTCTTTCCTGCAAAATTTTTTTAAATAATTTCCATAAAATCTTTGCAGAACCAGCCTTCTTCCGGATTTTACCCTTGAGATTCCAGCTTATTTTGGGGTTTACGTGCTCCGTCAGAAGCCGATGCGTGGCTTCTGACGGGGCACCTCAATGGGGACGATGTCCGACGTGGTGAGGGAGAGTAGCTTGAAGAGGTCGTCGGTGTCCTGCCTGACGCATCGCACGGCGTGGCGGATGTAGATGCGTTCAAGCAGGTTAGCGACGAAACGGGCGTTGCCCCACGTGCCGGAATCGTGCGACTGGTATGCCTCTGCCAGCACCTGCTTGTACCTTTCCCATCCCACGCGGGTGAAGTGGTAGCCATGAACGGCGACGCGGCGGCGCGTGATTTCCAGCAGTTCGTCGTAGGTGAAGTCCTTGAACTCGAAACGGTTGGGGAACCGTGACTCCAATCCCGGGTTCTGCTCAAGCAGGCGCATCATGGGTTCCTTGTAGCCGCAAAGCACCACGGCGATGTCACGCTGTTTCTCGTCGGCCAGCATGTCCATTAGCATGGGCAGCACCAGGTGGCCCGGGTCTTTGTCGTTATTGAGATTCAGCAGGTAGGCTTCGTCAATCATCAGCACGCCTCCCTGTGCCTTCTCCACTACCTGGCGAACGGCGCGTTCCTCGTCTCCATAGAGCGCGCCGATGAACGTGCCACGCGTGCATACCACCACGTGGCCCTTGCTCAGGGCGCCAGCATCGCGAAGCAGCGAGCCGAAGATCTTGCAGACGGTGGTCTTGCCCGTGCCAGGTTGGCCGAAGAAGATGCTGTGGAGCGAAACCTTGTGTGTCCCTTCGGGGATGAACTCACTCATCTTCTGGTTGTACATCGAGAGGGCGATTAGCTCGTCGATGCGAGCCTTGATGTCGCCGCAGCCGACCAGCTTCTCGAGTTCCTCGCGCGGGTGCTTGATGGGAGGAAGAATCTCCACTTTCACGCTAAGGGCCGCGTTCTGTGTAATCTCGCCGTCAGGGATGCTGAAGGGGAAGTCGTCGTCATCGTCATCATCATCTTCGCTAAGGCTTTCGTCGTCGTCCAGGTTGTCGTCGTCATCGGCCGTCTCCTCGTCCAGGCCATCGGCAGCCTCTTCGTTGTCGTCGGGGTTGTCGTCGGTATCGTCGTGGTTGTGGTCTTCGTCCTCGCCAGGGGCGGAGGCATCGTCTGTGTCATTGTGGCAAAGGTTGCAGAATTCCTCTAAAAACTGATCCAGCAGTTCATCGATTTTCTCTTCAGAAAGTACACTTTGTTGTTGCTTTTCGTTATTCATAATTGTTGACTCGTGTTGATAAATAGTTTTTAAAAGGTATAGAATTTCCGTATAGCCCTTTCGGAATAGGGCGCATGAGAGAATGGGCAATCTACGTAGCGGGGCAGATTGCCTTCGGCTTTTCTTGTCGCGACTCGGCAAAATGAGCTGGGCTCTTTTGCTCTCGCTGCTCCAAGAATTGCCTGTAAACGGTTCGAGAGAACACGGGTGTGGTGTTCTCTACCAGGGTGTCATGTTCAGTTGTTGGGGGTGAGACGTAAAAATCCCCAGACAAAGGTAGCAATATGTCAAAGAGCGCACATCAGAAGGCGGATGGCCTCCACGTATTGTTTCTTCCACATGCTGAGCGCTAAAGCCGCAGCAGTGGAGGTGCCATACGTGTAGGGCATACGAACCTTTTGGTGCTTTCTTTCATTGCTTTACCTTGTAGTAAGGGGAAATAACAATCTTTTTACGCTACAAAGATAAGACATTTTCTCCTTATCCTCCAAACGAAACGGGGAGTTTCTTCCATTTTTAACATTGTTGTTTTTGTAGTGGCGCGAAGGCGGACGGCCTTATTGGAAGAGATCTTCGAGGACGTCGAGGGAGTTGAGCTGGGGAAAGGCGGGGAGGTGGATGAGGAAGAAACGGTTGAGATAGGTGAGGAGGCGCGAGCGGTCGGTGCGTGCCATGCGTATGGCGCTCATGCCGGTAAAGTCGGTCTGACTGAGGTGCCAGAGGAGGGCCGCATCGGGGGGCGTCAGTACCAAGGGGGAGGCGGATGCCCACGGGACGAAGAGTGCGGACTCGAGGTCGAAGTAGGAGCCTTCGACAAACGTGTCGCTGTCAGGCGAAATGCCGAGGAATCGGGCAATGTTCAGCAGGAACACCAGATGGAAGTTGGCGAATCCTTCATCGGCTTCGTCGAGCCAGCGGAGTGAATCGGCAATGTAGTCAAAGAGGGCGGCGTCTTCGCTTTCCTCGCGCAACATGGCCGCCAGAAATTCACCCAGCATCAAGGCGACAGCACGCTTGACGGGATGGTAGGGGATGGTGCGCCAGACGATGGCGGCATGGACGTCGCGCAGGCGAAAAAGGGAAACGGTGGGCTTCCGGTCCCACTGGAACGACAACACGTTCAGCGGAGCGAGCAAGGCTGCGGTGGAGGCACCAGCCGACGAGCGGCTCTTCGGACGGGTGACCATGAAAGACTCCGTGCCGTGGGCACGAGTGAAGATGTGCGCTACGGACGAGGCATCGTCGTAGCGCACAGTCTTCAGCACTATGCCCGTGTCGTCGAGATACATCTTTTTTTAGTTAAGAATGATGAGTTAAGAGTTAATAAAGAATGTCCTGTCGCATGGTCGTTAAACACTAAAAGTTTAACGTTAAACAAAAAACCTTAACTTTTAACTATCATAACTCTTAGATTTTAATTCTGACTGAGGAGCTCTTTGACCTTGGCGGAGATGGCGCGGCCTTCGGCCATGCCAGCGAGTTGCTTGTTGGCGACACCCATCACGCGGCCCATGTCCTTGGGGCCTGTGGCGCCAATGGAGGCGATGATGTCGCGCAGGGCGGCGGTGAGCTCCTCGTCGGTGAGTGCAGCGGGCAGATAGCGCTCCATGACGCTGACTTGTGCCAGCTCAGCTTCGGCAAGGTCGGGACGGGCCTGCTCGGTGTAGATGGCGGCAGAGTCCTTGCCCTGCTTGACGAGTTTCTGGAGTATTTTGAGGGCAGCATCGTCGGTGAGCGTGTCGTTTGCTCCAGGGGCGGTCTTGGCCTCAAGAAATGATTTCTTTACGTTGCGCAGAGCCTCCAGGGTGACTTTGTCGCGCGATTTCATGGCCGTAACGATGTCGGCGCTGACTTGATCGAAAAGTGACATGATTATTTACGATTTGACTATTTACGATTTACGATTTGGGAGTTCGGGAGTTCCTTTTAGACTATCAGACTTTTAGACTATCAGACTAGCAGATGAATGTTTCGGGGACGGCGCAGCTGCAGGGCTTTTATCTGTCAGTCTGTTAGTCTGATAGTCTGTCAGTCTGTTAGTCTGTTAGTCTTTTCGAAAAAAAACTCCGTGCTATCATTACTTCTTCATTCCCTGCAGGTTCTTGAGGTCTTGGGCGTTGCGGGTGAAAGTGGGAGAATTGGCGACGGCGGCAATGAGGGTGTCGTTGTCAAGGTCGTCTTCCTCAAAGATGAAGGTGCGGAAGGCCTCGCCGTAGGTGTTGATAATGAGCCGGTCTTCGTCGGTCGGGGAGGGCTGCTGCTCCTGCTGCGGAGCGGCATTCTGCGGTTCTGCGGCGTGGGGCGTAGCCTCGTTTGCGGCAGCACCGTTCTTGGCGGCGCCTGCGCCCTTGCCAAAGCCCTTCTCCATGCCCGGGATGTTGCTGATGCCGAATCCTGTGGCGAGGATGGTGATCTTGACGTCTTCGTCGAGGTTCTCGTCGTCGGCGATGCCCCAGATGACCTCGATGTCCTTGTTGCGGAATTCGTCCATGAACTGGTCGAGTTCCTCCATCTCCGACATCAAGAGCGGGTGAGCCTTGCTCTGGTAGATGTTGAAGAGGATTTTCTTGGAGTTATAGACGTCGTTGTCGTTGAGCAGGGGCGAGTGGAGCGCCTCGTTGATGGCAGCTGTCAGACGATGCTCGCCCTTGCCGAAACCATAGCTCATGACGGCGACGCCGCCGTTCTTGAGCACCTTCTCCACATCGCGGAAGTCGAGGTTGATGGTACCGCGCACGGTGATGAGCTCAGCGATGCTCTTGACGGCGACGGTGAGGATTTCGTTTGCTTTGGCGAAACCGGTGTTGACGTCCATGTCGGGATAGACCTTGAAGAGACGCTCGTTGTTGATGACGAGCAGCGCATCGACGTGTTCCGATATGGCATCCACGCCCTTGAGGGCCTGCAGTATCTTCGGTTTCTGCTCGAAGCGGAAGGGGATAGTGACGACGCCTACGGTGAGCATTCCGGCGGCCTGTGCCTCGCGGGCGATGACGGGCGAGGCGCCGGTTCCGGTGCCGCCGCCCATGCCGGCGGTGATGAACACCATCTTGGTGTCGTCGTTAAAGAGCGCCTTGATGGACTCGATGCTTTCCTCGGCCTCCTCGGTCGCCTTGGGCGGGTTGTTGCCGGCGCCAAGACCCGTGCGGCCCAGCTGTACCTTGATGGGGATTTCGGACTCGGCCAGCGCCTGGGCATCGGTGTTGCAGAGAGCGAACGCCACATCGTGGATGCCCTCGCGGAACATGTTCTTTACAGCGTTGCCGCCACCGCCGCCGACGCCGATGACCTTGATGATCTGTTTCTTTGTTGCCTTTTCGTAGTCGAAAGGCATGATATCTTTCTCTGACATAGTAGTTGTTCCCTCCTAATGATTAATCGTTGTCGTTGATTAGGTCCGTCAGGTTGTCCCTCATCTCCTTGATGCGGGTGATGAGGCTTTTCCGTTTGGGACGGGCGGCTTTCTGCGCCTCCTTCTGGCGGCGCTTCTCTTCTTCAGCTTCAGCACGTTTCTTCGCTTGTTCTGCCTTCCGCTCGGCCTCCCTGCGGTCGCGCTCGGTCTGGGCATCTTCGCCTTCGGGGGTAAACAGCGTTCCCGGCTCCAGGTTCGGGTCGGTGTAGTCGATTTCCTTGGGCATCTCGCGGGTAATGGTGACGCAGTTCTCGTCGCCGGCAGCAATCAGCGCCGTCAGCGCTATCTGCTTGGCTGTGGAGGGGCACTCCGAAGCTTTCCAGCTGATGTTTGCGCCGACCTCGGCAAAACGGACTCGTGCGAAGTCGGAATACCCGCTGATGTATTTCCTGGCTCCCGGGATGTCGAGCGCGCCGCCTGTGAAGATGTAGCCCGAGCTGAGCTTGTCGTCGGTGTAGCCGCTCTGCTTGACCTGGTTGGCGGCGTTGGCGAGAATCTCCTGCATGCGGGCACGGATGGCGAGCCCGATGTCTTTGCGGGATATCTCGCTGCCACTCTCGGTGCGGTAGGTGGGCTCTGAAGAATCGGCAGGTGTCAGCCCGATGGTGCGCTTGATGCGTTCGGCTTCGTCGTCGCCGATGCCAAGGGTGATGAGGTCCGAGGTGATGAGGCTGTCGCCCAGGGGAACGACGGAGAGGAAGCGGAGCTGCCCACCTTTATAGACCGATACGGTGGTTGAGCCTGCGCCGATGTCAACCAGCGTGCAGCCCAGGCTGCGTTCGGTGGGGGTGAGGATGGCTTCGGCCAGACGGACGGGGGTGACGAGCGTGTCGGTCTTCTCGAGCTTGGCCATGTCGAGCGCAGCAACAAGGTTGTCCATCGTTGAGAACCGCGCCATAAGGTTCAGGTATTCGCCCACGATGTGGCGGCAGTTGTAGCCGACAGGCTCGCTGGTGACAAGGCTGTCAACGTGGTATTCCTGCGGGATGACCTCGATGACCGTCTTGTCGCTGACGATGCGCTCTTCGTTGTCGCTGAACATGCTTTCGACCATCTCGGCTGTGACGCGCGTCTCTTCGTCGAAGCCGCGTTCCACCTTGCTGTGGATGGAGTGGAGGGTGTAGCCCCCAAGGCCGACATAGACCTTGTCGATGGTGACATTCTTCATGGCCCCCTCCAGCATGTTGATGATGTTAGTCAGACACTGGGCCGTGCGGTCGATGTTGCGGACGACCCCGTTCTTGATGAATTCTCCAGACGGCTCGCTGGCATACGCCACCACTTCGAGGGTACCGTCGGGACGCTTGTACCCTGCGGCACCGCTCACCGACGATGAGCCTGTCTCAATAACCACAATCATTTCCTGTTCTGATACCATATTATGTTTGCTTTATGATTTGCCTGTTCACGGTTTCTTTTCGTATGCAGAGAAATATACCGCTAACCTCTGTCTCCCTGATTTTACTTTATGCCGATCACCTGATTGCCGTAGCGGATGTCGATGACGGAATAGCGGTTCCAGCCGACTTGGCTGAGGCCCTTCTCGTAGAAGGTCTGCAGCTTGTCGAACTTGCTTTTCACCCGCTCCACTTTGCCGAAGCGGATGATGTGGTTACCCACGCGCGGCACTAGTTCCAGCTCATGGGCGGCATTGACGTGAATCTGTTCAATCTGTGCATTCCAAAAGCTGCTTTTCTGGAGGAAACGGGCCAGCTCGTAGAGCTCGTTCTCGGCAAAGGCTGTGTCGATGTCTCCCGTAGCAACGGGCAGATAGACGGGTTTGGGAAGGCGGTCGAACAGCACCCCCTCGCGGTCGATGTAGCCGCTCTTGCCTCTGTCGGGGATGATGCGCATGATGGGTGTTCGGCAGGTGATGGCGATGCCCACCTTGGTGCCTACGCTCTTGTAGCAGTTGCAGTTAAGCACCAGCGCCAGGGTGCGCAGGCTGTCCTCCATAGCCCGGCAGGATATTTCGTTCATGGGCTTGCCTATGGGGTTGAGGTCGAAGCGGCGGAGCAGGTTGATGACCTCTTCCTGCGTTTCAAACTGCGAGGTGCTGCGACCGGTCAGCTCAATGCCGTCGCACTGAAGGTCTTCGGGCTTGGGGCAGAAGGCAACGAAGGCTATGCCAATGTAGGCAAGCAGCAGCGTGAGTGCGACTATGGAAAAGACCCGTTTCATTTTTTTCGTTTAACGTTCAATGTTTAATGTTTAACGAACACGTCCTTTGTTTTTTCGTTTAATGCTTTACTCTTAACTTTGAGCTATGAACTAAGCAAGTATGTCGGCGATGCGGGGGACGAAGTCCTCGATGTCGCCTGCGCCCAGCGAGATGAGCACGTCGAGGTCGTCTTTTTCCTTCGTAATAACGGGCAGAATCTGCTCCTTGCTGATCATCATTTTCTTTACACCAGGGGCAAGGAGGTCGTAGATGAGTTTTGTCGTTACGCCCGGAATGGGTTGCTCGCGGGCAGGGTAGATGTCCACCAGGATGACCTCGTCCATCAGCGAAAGACTCTCGGCGAAGTCGCGGTAGAAATCGCGGGTGCGTGAATAGAGATGTGGCTGGAAGAGGGCTGTGATGTGGCGATCCTTGTAGAGCTCGCGGATGGAAAGGGCGCTCTGGCGAATTTCGGCAGGGTGGTGGGCATAGTCGCTAAGGAAGACGTGACGGTCATTTTTGATCTTGAAGTCGAAACGCCTGTCCACCCCGCGGAAGGAGGCCATACCCTGCCGGATTTCGTCGTCGGTGACGCCGTTCAGCTGAGCCAGCGCCATCGCGGCCACGCTGTTGTCGATGTTGATGGGGATGGGAACGCCCATCTGGATGTCGCGGATGACGCCGCGGGGCGACACGAAGTCGATGCGGATTTCTCCGTCCGCAATGCGGATGTTCTCGGCGTGAAAGTCGCCGTGGTCGCGGCTATATGTGTAGACGTCAACCCCCTCTGGGATGGCGGGATGGATCTGAAGCCCCTCGTGGAGGATGAGTTTGCCCCCCTTGCGAATCAGCGAGACGTAATGTTCGAAGCTTTCCCAGTATGCCTCGGGCGTGCCGTAAATGTCCAGATGGTCGGGGTCGGTAGCGGTGATGACTGTCATGTACGGTTCCAGCCAATGGAACGAACGGTCGAACTCGTCGGCTTCGATGACCACCAGGTCACTCTTGTCCGCCAAGAGGAGGTTGGTGCCGTAGTTTTTTGAGATGCCTCCAAGGAAGGCCGCCGTGCCGACGTGCGACTGATAGAGCAGATGGGCAGCCATCGTGCTGGTAGTCGTCTTGCCATGCGTGCCAGCCACGCAGAGCCCTCGCCGGCTGCGGGTGATGGTGCCGAGCACTTGGGCGCGCTTCTGTATTTCGAAACCATGCTGGCGAAACCACGTCCATTCGGCGTGGTCGAGGGGAACGGCTGGGGTGAAGACCACCAACGTGGTTTCGGCGTCGCGGAAGGCTTCGGGGATGAGGCTGACGTTGTCCTCATAGTGGATGGCAGCGCCCTCGGCGTTCAGACGGGCCGTCAGCTCAGTGGGCACACGGTCGTAGCCGGCTACCGCCTTTCCCAGCGAAAGGAAATAGCGCGCCAATGCACTCATGCCAATGCCTCCGGCACCGATGAAATAAACCGATTTGATGTCTTCTATGCGCATGGGATATGGGGGTGAAATGAGGTTGATGGGGTTAATGGGTGTAATAGAGTTAATGGGATCAATGGGAGGTATGGGATCGGAACTCTTCTGCCAGGCGGATGACCTCGTCGGCGATGATGGAGGCCGAGTCGGGAAGAGCAAGGGTGAGGATGTTGCGGCGGAGTTCGGCCAGACGTTCTTTGTCGTGAGCGAGGCTGAGTGCCGTCGGGACGAGCTTCTCGGCTGCTTCTACGTCTTTCACAAAGACGGCGGCGCCTTTGTTCACCAGCGCCATAGCGTTCTTGGTCTGATGGTCCTCGGCTACATTGGGCGAAGGCACCAGAATGACAGCCTTGCCCAGCAGGCAGAACTCAGAGATGGAGCCAGCGCCTGCGCGGCTGACAACGAGGTCGGCGGCGGCATAGGCAACGTCCATGCTGGCGATGAAGTCGGTGACGACGAGGTTGCCCGGCTTGTTGTCGCCGATGCGCCGTTTCATCTCTTCGAAGTAGTACTTTCCCGTCTGCCAGATGAACTGCACGTCGCTCTTCCTGATGTCGTCGAGATGCGCCATTATGCTTTCGTTGACGCTGCGGGCGCCGAGGCTGCCTCCGACAATCAGCACGATGGGCTTCTGGGGGTCGAAGCCGTAGGAGCGGGCGGCGTCATCGTGGCCCACGCCTGCCTGGAGCAGGTTCTGACGGACGGGATTGCCCGTGAGGCGTATTTTGTCGGCGGGGAAGAAGCGCTCCAGTCCTTCGTAGGCTACGCAGATGACGGCAGCGTTCTTGGCCAGCAGCTTGTTGGTGACGCCGGCGTAGGAGTTCTGCTCCTGCAGCAGGGTGGGGATGCCGCTCCCCGCCGCCATCTTCAGCGTGGGACCGCTGGCATAGCCGCCCACACCGACGGCGACGTCGGGACGGAAGCTCCTGATGATTTGCTTGGCCATGCGCTGGCTTTTCGCCAGACGGATGAGAACGGCGATGTTTTTCAGCAGATGACGGCGGTCGAAGCCGCTGACGGGAAGGCCCTTGATGGGATAGCCCGCCGCAGGGACACGCTGCATCTCCATGCGGTTTTCAGCACCGACGAACAGGATGTCGGCATCGGGACGCTTAGCCTTGACGGCATCGGCGATGGAGAGGGCGGGGAAGATGTGTCCGCCTGTCCCGCCTCCGCTAATGATGACTCTCAATGGTTCCATATTCATAGGTTTTTAGGCAAGTTCTGTCTGTTTTTCAATGATCAGGCCATGCTCATCGGCGATTTCCATCTGACCTATCTGAATGTTCTCGTCCTGCGGCTCGTCGCCACCTGTCAGATAGCTGACGTTGAGAATGACGCCGATGTACATGCAGCTGATGATGACGCTGGTGCCGCCTCGGCTGATGAGGGGCAGCGGCTGTCCGGTGACGGGGAACATGTTCACCGAGATGAGCATGTGGGTGAAGGCCTGCGTCACCAGCATCAGCGCGCATCCCATCACCAGCAGCGCCGAAAAGCGGCTGGTGCAGCGGCGGGCTATCTTACTGACGCGCATCAGGAGGGCAATGTAGAGCATGAGCACGAAGATGCCTCCCACCAGGCCGAGCTCTTCGAGGATAATGGCAAAGATGAAGTCGCAGTCGGCGTGCGAGAGAAAGTCGCGCTGAACGGAGTTGCCCGGTCCTGTGCCGACGACGCCGCTGGAGGCAACGGCGATGAGGGCGTGCGAGATCTGACGGTTCTCGTCGGTAATCTTATAGTCGGCCGGGTTGTCCGGAAGGCGGACGACAAATCCCTTCACGCGGTTCTGCCAGGTGAGGGCGCGATGGAGCGGTGTCTTCTCGGAGACCCACTTCATCGTCTTGGGTGGCGTCAGCACGAAGAAGGCCATCACCAGCGCCACCCCGAGGACGCCTGCCCCATAGATGGGCAGCGTGATTTTCTTGGGTACCCCGCCGATGAGCGTCATGATGACCACCACCAGCAGGAGCAGGGCGGCCGTTGAGAGGTTCTCGAGGGCGATGAAGAGACACGCAACGCCTGTGATGCCCATGATCCATCCGAAGGTCTTCCACGACGAGCGGAGGTCATCTGTATCCATACGCGAAAGCAGCAGGGCCACCGTCATGATGACGGACAGCTTGGCAATCTCGGAGGGCTGCAGGGTGAAGCCGAAGAGGCGTATCCAGCGTGCGCCGCCGTTGATGGACTTTCCGGCTACCACCAGATAGATGAGCAGCAGGATGGAGACGGCCAGCAGCGTCGGCCCCAGCACCTTCCACCATTTGTAGGGCAGCATGTGGACGAGGATGACCATCGCCACCCCGATGAGCATGTGGATGCAGTGAGAGCTGATGGGGCTCCAGAAGTTGCCGCTTCCGTAGGTCATCTGGCTGGTGGCGCTGAAGACCTCAATGACGGAAATCATGCAAAGGAACATGAAGATGAACCAAATCCCCTTGTCGCCCCGGAATATCCGGTTTATAAAATCGCTTTTCATACGCGTTCTCCTTTTTTTTATATAGGTGTCAGAGCGCCATCACGCATGCCTTGAACTGCTGCCCGCGGTCCTCGTAGCTCTGGAAGAGGTCGAAGCTTGCGCAGCAGGGGCTGAGGAGTACGGTCTGCCCGGGACGAGCCATATCGTAGGCGGCCTGGACGGCGGCGCTCATGCTCTGCACGTCGCGCACGGGGAGGCCGAAGCTGTCGAAGAAGCCGTGGAGCTTCTCGTTGTGCAGCCCGAGGTAGATGAGGCCGACGCACTTCTCGCGCACGAGGTCGGCAATCTCGCTGTAGTCGTTGCCTTTGTCCTTGCCTCCGAGGATGAGGATAGTCTTGGCCTTCATGCTCTGCAGGGCATACCAGCAGCTGTTGACGTTGGTGGCCTTGGAGTCGTTGATGTAATCGACGCCGCGTACGCGGGTAACATATTCGAGCCTGTGTTCGACGCCTTTGAAGTCAGAGAGCGCCTCGCGTATGACGTCGTTCCTGATGCCCGAGATGTTGGCCGTGATGCCCGCCGCCATAGAGTTGTAGAGGTTGTGCTTGCCGGTGAGGGCGAGGGCCTCCTGCTCCATGTTGAAGGCGTAGGGCTCGGTGAAGTAGATGCGGCCCTCGCGGGTGAAGGCCGAGAGCCCTGCGGCCTCGAGCTCGGCAAAGGGGTAGAGGCGGCCGTGAATGCCGTACTTGCCCAGCTCGCGGCGGATGATGGGGTCGTCGTTCCAGAAGACGAAGGCGTCGTCGTCCGTCTGGTTCTGCAGGATGCGGAACTTGGCATCGACGTACTCCTGCATGTTGTGGTGGTAGCGGTCGAGGTGGTCGGGGGTGATGTTCATCAGCACGGCGATGTTGGCGCGGAAGTCGTACATGTTGTCGAGCTGGAACGAGCTGAGCTCGATGACGTAGTAGTCGTAGTCCTTCGTAGCCACCTGGAGGGCGAGGCTGCGGCCGATGTTGCCCGCGAGGCCTACGTTGTATCCGGCCTGCTTGAAGATGTGGTAGATGAGCGACGTGGTGGTGGTCTTGCCGTTCGAGCCGGTGATGCAGATCATCTTGGCGTTCGTGTAGCGGCCCGCGAACTCTATCTCAGAGATGACGGGTGTGCCCTGTTCCTTCAGCTTCAGCGGCAGGGGTGCGTCGCAAGGGATGCCGGGGCTCTTGACGACCTCGTCAGCGGAGAGGATGAGCGCCTCGGTGTGGCGGCCCTCCTCCCAGGCGATACCGTAGTCGTCGAGCATCTGCTTGTAATAGTCCTTGATGGCGCCCATGTCGCTGACAAAGACGTCGAACCCCTTTGTTTTGGCCAGGATGGCGGCTCCCACGCCGCTCTCGCCTGCTCCTAATACCACAATTCTCATGTTTCGTTTCTTATTTGGTATGTTTCAGAATCTGTTTTTTGTAATTTCAGAAAGCCGCTGTCGGCTGACGCCTATCGTATCTTGAGTGTCAGGATGGTGAAGGCGGCAAGGCCGATGCTGATGATCCAGAACCGCAGCGTTATTTTCGTCTCGAACAGCAGTCGCGAGTCGTCGCCGCGGAACCGCACGGTGCTCGTCGGGTCGGACTTGAGCACCTGGGCCATCGAGGTGCGATAGTGGTCGTGGATGGGTGTCCGTTTCCAGATGCGGCTGTGGCGTCCGCGGCGCTTGCCCAGTTTGTAGCAGAACCGCTGGCAGATGACAGAGACACTCTCTATGAGGAAAATGCCGCAGAGGATGGGGAGCAGCAGCTCCTTGTGTATGCAGAGCGCCAGGACGGCGATGATGCCGCCGATGGTGAGGCTGCCCGTGTCGCCCATGAAGATTTCGGCGGGATAGCTGTTGAACCAGAGGAATCCTATCAGTGCCCCCACGAAGGCCATCGTGAAGACTACCAGCTCCTGGCTGCCCGGGATGTACATGAGGTTGAAGTACTCCGTGAGCACGATGTTGCTGGAGACGTATGCCAGCACGCCTAATGTGGCGGCGATGATGGCCGAGTTGCCCGCCGCCATGCCGTCCATGCCGTCGTTGAGGTTCGAGCCGTTGCTGACGGCGGTGACGACGAGCACCGTGAGGATGACGAAGAAGACCCATCCCGCCTTGTATTTCAGCGGGTCGCCCAGCCAGCTGAAGAGGTCGGCATAGTTCAGGTTGTGGTTCTTCAGGAAGGGGATGGTGGTCCGGGTGGATTTCACGTCGGGGCTTTTGACGACCACCTCGGTGTTGTTTTCGATGCGCGTCTCCACCTTCTCGTTGATGACCACCTGGGGGCTGTAGCGTAGGGTGAGGCCGACGATGAGGCCGAGCACCACCTGACCGAGGATTTTCACCCAGCCGTTCAAGCCGTCCTTGCGTTTCTTGAAGGTCTTGATGTAGTCGTCGGCAAAGCCGAGGGTGCCGAGGATGAGGGTGGTGATGATCATCAGCCCGAGGTAGATGTTGCTGAGCCTGCCGATGAGTAGGCAGGGGATGAGTATGGCAGCGATGATGATGACGCCGCCCATCGTGGGGACGCCGATCTTGCTCACGCCGAAGGGGTCGGTTTTCTCGTCGCGCTGTGTCTCGGTGATGTGGCGCTTCTTAAGCTGGCGGATGAAAAACTTACCGAACCAGATGGATATGATGATGGAAACCACCAGGGCGAAGATGGCCCTGAAGGTGACGTAGCCGAACAATCCCGCACCGGGGAAGTGGATTTTCTGCAGA
Source organism: Bacteroidaceae bacterium (assembly GCA_024697785.1). Taxonomy (GTDB): domain Bacteria; phylum Bacteroidota; class Bacteroidia; order Bacteroidales; family Bacteroidaceae; genus UBA1189. The sequence goes on from JAILEU010000160.1 coordinate 21,325, forward strand.
TAATCGAACAGGTAATTCAGCATCTTTTAGATTGAAGATTTATTTTCGTTTAACGTTTAACGTGCAATGTTTAACGACCGTGCGGCGGAACCTTGATTGGGTTAGGGGATGTTGGGTTAGGGGTTAGGGGTTAGGGGTTGGGGGTTAGGGGTTAGAGGATTTATCAATGGTGTCTAAGACGCCGAACTCTTCGCGCAGCACCTCGCGGTCGTCGAAGTGGTGCTTGACGCCGCGTATCTCCTGATAGTCCTCGTGTCCCTTTCCGGCGACGAGGATGATGTCGCCCTTCTGTGCCATCATGCAGGCGGTGCGGATGGCTTCGCGGCGGTCGGTGATGGCGATGACGCTGCGGCGCTGCTCGTCGTCGAGTCCGGCCAGCATGTCGTTGATGATGTCCTGGGGCTCTTCGAAGCGTGGGTTGTCGCTGGTGATGATGACGCGTGTGCTGCCTTTGACGGCCTCCTGAGCCATCAGGGGGCGTTTGCCTTTGTCGCGGTTGCCTCCGGCGCCGACGACGGTGATGATCTGTCCCTTGCCGGCGACAATCTCGCCGATGGCGCGGAGGACGTTGCTGATGGCGTCGGGCGTGTGGGCGTAGTCAACGACGGCGGTGATGCCCTTGGGCGAGCGGATGGCCTCGAGGCGTCCCGCTACGGGGTGCAGCGTGCTGAGGATGCGGAGCACCTCCATCGGCTCCTTGCCCAGCAGGCAGGCGGCGCCATAGACGGCAAGCAGGTTGCTGGCGTTGAATTTGCCGATGAACTGTACGAAGACCTCCATGCGGTTCACCTCGAGCAGCATGCCCTCGAAGTGGTGCTCGAGGATGCGTGCCTTGTAGTCGGCGACGGTGCGCAGGGAGTAGGTGTGGACGCTGGCGCGCGTGTTCTGGGCCATCACCATCCCGTTTTTGTCGTCGAGGTTGGTGAGCATGAAAGCCTCTTTCGGCAGGTCGTCGAAGAAGGCCTTTTTGGCGCGCAGGTAGGCATCGACGGTCTTGTGGTAGTCGAGATGGTCGCGGGTGAGGTTGGTGAAGATGCCTCCGGCGAAGATGAGGCCTCCGATACGGTGCTGGACGATGGCGTGAGACGAGCACTCCATGAAGGCATACTCGCAGCCTTCGTCCGCCATGCGGGCCAGCAGCTTGTTCAGCGTGACGGCGTCGGGCGTGGTGTGGTCGGTGGGGATGGCCTCGTCGTTCACGTAGTTGCAGACGGTGCTGAGGAGTCCCGCCTTGTGTCCGAAGGCGCGGAACATCCGGTAGAGCAGCGTGGCGATGGTGGTCTTGCCGTTGGTGCCGGTGACGCCTACAAGCTGGAAATGCTCTGACGGCGAGCAGTGGAAGGTGGTGGCCACGATGCCCACGGCAGCCTCAGTCGAAGGCACCTGGATGTAGGCCACGCCGTCGGCCTGCTGCTGCGGCATTTCTTCGCAC